>DASPVJ010000368.1:0-6099 GCA_035622435.1 Xanthobacteraceae bacterium
CATGGAGATGGTGCAGTTCCATCCGACCGGCCTGCTCGCCGGCCCCGACACGCGCATGACCGGCACGGTGCTGGAAGAGGGCCTGCGCGGGTCGGGCGGCTGGCTCACCGACGGCACCGGCGCGCGCTTCATGCACGCCTACGATCCGCGCGGCGAGCGCGCGACCCGCGACATCGTCTGCCGCGCCATCATCGACCGCCTGCGCCAAGGACACGGCGGTCCCAACGGCGGCGTGTTCATCGAGATGGCGCACCTCGGGCCCGACAACGTGCGCCGCGCGTTCAAGGGCATGGTCGAGCGCTGCGCCGACTGCGGCTTCGACCTCGCCGGCGGCCGGGTCGAGGTGATCCCCACCGCCCACTACATGATGGGCGGCGTGGTGTTCGCGCCCGACTGCACCACCGAGCTTGCCGGCCTCTACGCCGCCGGCGAGGACACCGGCGGGGTGCACGGCGCCAACCGCCTCGGCGGCAACGGGGTCGCCAACTCCACGGTGTTCGGCGCGCTCGCCGGCGACGCCATCGCTCGGCAGACCAAGCGGGGGACGCCATTGCCCGACGTCGATCGTGCGGCGCTCGAAGCCGCTCGGGCCCGCGCCTTCGGCCCGCTCGGGCGCCGCGCCGGCGATCTCACCGCGATCCGCCGCAGGCTCCACGACGTCATGTGGGACGACGTCGGCATCCTGCGCAGCCCGGACGGCCTTCAGCGCGGGCGCGAGGCGCTCGACGCGCTGTGGGCGGAGATCGCAGCGGCCGGCACCGGCGACGCTCAGCCCCGCTACAATCTCACCTGGATGGACCGGCTCAATCTGGAAAACCTGATCTTGACGAGCCGCGCCATCTGCGCCGCCGCGCTTGCGCGCACCGACAGCCGCGGCGCCCATTTCCGCGAGGACCATCCGCGCGCCTCCGACCATGCGACCTCGCGCTACACCATCGCCCGCCTGCGCGACGACCGGATCATCATGGACAGCGCGCCGGTCGCGTTCACCCGCGTCAAGCCGGGCGAGACCTTGCTCGCGACCGCCGCGGAGTAGCGGTAGGTCTTGTAGCCCGCATGAGCGGAGCGAAATGCGGAACGCAGCGGTCCCTAAAATAAGCGATAATAGCGGCCGATTAGATCAGCGGTAACGCCCATAAATAAAATTGAAACTCGGTCGTCGCCGATCCTCGATACAAGCGATGATAGACTTGCCAGTCCAAAAAAATGAAACACAATCAACACCGCCAATGTGTAAGCCGCAAAACATAAGAGGGCAGCAGAAGTAATCCGTTCGGGCACGATCGCTCCCTGAACGCGATGACGGCCGCAGTATACGAGCCATCCTGATCCAACAACGCCGGCCAAGAATGCGGCTGCTGGCGTGACCGCCCAAAACCAATTTATCGCCGGCATCGTCGACTTAGGCGCTGAATTTGAGACCGCCCAAAACGCCGAGGATCACGCCAACGGCGGCCGCCACCTCGTCGTTGAAATCGGCGTGCAGGAACGGCTTAAGATAATAGCTGACCGTCGACAGGGTAAAGCCGCACACCGCCGCCCATTTAACGATGTTAATGGCAGCCTCCACCTTTTCGTCGCGATTACCGTGGAGGAGCTTTTTGCCCATGCTAAAGGCCAAGGCCATTGTGAATACCCCCGAAGCTTGTCCGACTCGCCATTTAACTTTCATTGACGCTTATCGACGTTTTAACTCTATGGTCAACAAAAGCTTTCCATTCCGGTGGACAGCCCGCCCCCCGTTACCTCTACTATCGCAAGCGGGGCGGCCGAGAGTCAATGCAACTGCACAAGGTTATTTTGTGTTACTCCCCGCTTTTTATGTCTCGTCAGCGAGATAGGTCATTATTCCTGTCCTAATTTCCGACCCCATTTATTCAGCTGGGATCTGGGATTACGTGTTCAAGTGACTTCGCGACCCCGCGCCGGATGTCGCTTCGCTCATCCGGGCTACGACGGCAGCGCCCGCTCGAGCAGCGCCGCGACTTCCCCGGCCTCCAGCCCTGCCGTGCCGTAGGTCGCCCCGCGCGGCTCGCTCAGCCGCGCGCGGGCAAAAATCTCGGCGACGGCCGGCACGCTCTGCGCCAGCGCCGCCGCGGCCGCCAGCAGCGCCAGCCGCTCGACCGCGGCGCGCGCGGCGGCCTCGGCGTCGCGGGCGGCGAGCGCGCGCGTGACCAAGGCCGCGGCCTCGGCGGCGCCGGGCAAGTGCGCGGCCTCGCGCGCCAGTTCGGCGATGAGCGCGCGGCCCGCCTCGCCTTCGCGGCCGAGCGCGCGCAGCACGTCGAGACCCATGACGTTGCCAGAGCCTTCCCAGATGGCGTTGACCGGCGCCTCGCGGTAAAGCCGCGCCAGCGGCGCCTCCTCGACGTAGCCGTTGCCGCCCAGGCACTCCATCGCCTCGTAGATGAAGGCGGGCGCGCTCTTGCACACCCAGTATTTCACCGCCGGCGTGAGCAGGCGCGCCCGCGCCGCGTCGGCCGGATCGCCTTCGTTGTCGAACGCGCGGCAGAGCCGCATGACCAGCGCCACCGCCCCTTCCATGTCGAGGGCGAGGTCCGCCAGCACGGAACGCATCATCGGCTGATCGGCGAGACGGCGCTGGAACACGGTGCGATGGCGCGCGTGATGCACCGCCTGCGCCAGCGCCATGCGCATCAGCGCGGCCGAGCCGAGCGCGCAGTCGAGCCGGGTGAGCTGCACCATCTCGATGATCGTGCGCACGCCCCTGCCCTCTTCGCCGACCCGCCAAGCGAAGGCGCGAGCGAACTCGACCTCGGCCGAGGCGTTGGAGCGGTTGCCAAGCTTGTCCTTGAGGCGCTGCAGGCGCAGCGCGTTGACGGCGCCGTCGGGGCGGAAGCGCGGCATCAGGAAGCAGGTGAGGCCGCCCGGCGCCTGCGCCAGCACCAGGAACGCGTCGCCCATGGGCGCGGAGAGGAACCATTTGTGGCCGGTGATGAGATAATCCTCGCCCGCCGGCTCGGCGCGCGTGGTGTTGGCGCGCACGTCGGTGCCGCCCTGCTTCTCGGTCATGCCCATGCCCAGCGTGATGCCGGCCTTGTCCGACGCCGGCCGGAAGGTCGGGTCGTAGGTGCGCGAGAGGATCTTCGGCATGACGCGCTCGCGCAGCTCCGGCTCGGCGGCGAGCGCGGCGACCGAGGCGCGCGTCATGGTGATCGGGCAGCAATGGCCGGCCTCGACCTGGCTTGCCATGTAGAAACGGGCGGCGCGGGCGACCTCGGCCGGAGGCTGCGCCCGATGGCCGCTGGGGCGCCAGGTCATGGCGTGCACGCCCGCGGCGATGCTCTCGCCCATGAAGCGGTGATAGGCCGGGTGGAACTCGACCACGTCGCGGCGGAAGCCCTTGACGTCGTAGCTCTTGAGCTTCGGCACGTTCTCGTTGGCGAGCCGCGCCTGCTCCAGCATTTCGGCGGAGCCGAGGCGGCGGCCGAACTCCGTAAGCGCGGCCGCTGCCCCGGCGGCGCCATTGGCCGTGAGCGCGTCCTGGAGCGGCCGGTCGAGCGCGAAAAGATCCAAGTCCTCGAACGGCGGCGACTGGTTGAGGACCTCGTGGGTGTCGAACGGCGCGGCCATGGCTTAAGTCCTCCGGCCGCTACGCTAGCACGGCCCTGCGGCCGCCCCTGCCCTGTGGACCGCGGCAAATGCGTCCTTGCGCCGGGGCGACGACTCCGCCTATAGAACCGGCTTTAATGAACATTGCGCCGAAGCCCTCGTTCGTCCTCAACCGCCGGCACCTGTTGGGGATCGAAGGGCTTTCGCACGAGGCGATCGTCGGCCTCCTCGACCTCGCCGAAGAGTTCGTCGACCTCAACCGGCAGATCGAGAAGAAGCGCGCGTCGCTGCGCGGCCGCACCCAGATCAATCTGTTCTTCGAAGCCTCGACCCGCACCCAATCCTCGTTCGAATTGGCCGGCAAGCGGCTCGGCGCCGACGTGATGAACATGGCGGTGAGCACGTCGTCGGTGCGCAAGGGCGAGACCCTCATCGACACCGCGATGACGCTCAACGCCATGCACCCGGACATATTGGTGGTGCGCCATCACGCCTCCGGCGCGGTCGAGCTCTTGGCGCAGAAGGTCGATTGCGCGGTGATCAACGCCGGCGACGGGGCGCACGAGCATCCGACCCAAGCTTTGCTCGACGCGCTCACCATCCGCCGCAACAAGGGCCGCATCGAGCGCCTGGTGGTGGCGATCTGCGGCGACATCCTGCATTCGCGCGTCGCCCGTTCCAACATCATCCTGCTCAACGCGCTGGGCGCGCGGGTGCGCGTGGTCGCGCCCTCGACGCTGTTGCCGGCCGGCATCGAGCGGTTCGGCGTCGAAGTGTGCCGCGACATGCGCGAGGGGCTCGCCGGCGCCGACATCGTGATGATGCTTCGCCTGCAGCGCGAGCGCATGAACGGCTCGTTCGTTCCCTCGGTGCAGGAATATTTCCATTACTACGGCCTCGACCAGAAGAAGCTCGCCTACGCCAAGCCCAATGCGCTGGTCATGCATCCGGGGCCGATGAACCGCGGCGTCGAGATCGACACGGCGGTCGCCGACGGGGCGCAATCGCTCATCCGCGAGCAGGTGGAGATGGGCGTCGCCGTGCGCATGGCCGCGCTCGAGGCGCTGTCGCGGACCTTGCCGAACGCGTGATCATGAAACGCAATCCCCATTCTCAGAGCGCGAGCAACAAACTCCACGTCATCCTGAGGAGCTCGGCGCGAAGCGCCGAGCGTCTCGAAGGATGGAAGCAAGCTCGGTGCGTTTGGCCATCCTTCGAGACGCCGGCCTTCGGCCGGCTCCTCAGGATGACGGATGAGCAAGCTGCGCGGGCGGACTAACCGATGCTCTCCGACCGCCGCCCGATTTTGCTCGCCAACGGCCGCGTGATCGATCCGTCGCGCGATCTCGACGGCGAAGGCGACGTGCTGATCGCCGACGGCGTCGTCCGCGAAGCCAAGCGCGGCATCCACGCCTCCGGCGTGCCGGAAGGCACCGAGGTCATCGACTGCCGCGGCCGGGTGGTGGCGCCGGGCCTGATCGACATGCGCGCCTTCGTCGGCGAGCCTGGCGCCGAGCACCGCGAGACGCTGGCCTCCGCCAGCCAGGCGGCCGCGGTCGGCGGCGTCACCACCATCGTGTGCCAGCCCGACACCACGCCGGCGATCGACGACCCGGCGATCGTCGACTTCGTGCTGCGCCGCGCCCGCGACACCGCAATCGTCCACGTGCATCCCATGGGCGCGCTCACCAAGGGGCTGCGCGGGGAGGAACTGGCCGAGATCGGCCTGCTCAAGGCGGCCGGCGCGGTGGCGTTCACCGACGGCGCGGTGAGCGTGACCAACGCCCTGGTGATGCGGCGCGCGCTCACCTACGCGCGGGATTTCGACGCCCTCGTGGTGCACCACACCGAAGATCCCGACCTCGTCGGCGAGGGCGTGATGAACGAGGGCGAATACGCCGCCCGCCTCGGCCTGATGGGCATTCCCAAGGCCGCCGAGACCGTCATGCTCGAGCGCGACATGCGCCTCGTGGCGCTGACCGGCGGGCGCTACCACGCCGCCTCGATCACCACCGCGGAATCCCTCGACGTGCTGCGCCGCGCCAAGGACGCTCGCCTCGGCGTGAGCGCCGCCGCCTCGGTCAACCACCTCACCCTGAACGAAATCGACGTCGGCTCCTATCGCACCTTCTTCAAGGTCGCCCCGCCGCTGCGCGCCGAAAGCGACCGCGCGGCGCTGGTCGAGGCGCTCGGGGCCGGCCTCATCGACGCGGTGATGTCCGACCACAATCCCCAGGACGTCGAGGTCAAGCGGCTGCCGTTCGCGGAAGCCGCGCCCGGCGCGATCGGGCTCGAGACCATGCTGTCCGCCGGCCTGCGCCTGGTGCACGACGGCGCGCTGCCGCTCGCGACCCTGATCAAGGCGATGTCGAGCCGCCCGGCCGAGCTGCTCGGGCTGCCGGGCGGCAGCCTCAAGCCGGGGGCGCCCGCCGACGTGATCGTGATCGACCTCGACGTGCCCTGGGTGCTCGATCCCGACGCGCTCAAATCGAAGTGCAAGAACACCCCGTTCGACGAGGCGCGCCTGCA
>DASPVJ010000369.1:0-10634 GCA_035622435.1 Xanthobacteraceae bacterium
CTGGTGCGCGCGCCCGCCAACCTGGCGCGCAGCCAGGGCTACGACCACTACGAAGGCATCATCGAGACCGATCGCTGGTTCGGGCCGCTGTTCACCAACATCCGGCTCACCCGGACCAATGCGCCGGTCGAGTTCGACGCCGAGTTCCCGTTCGTGCAGGTGCAGCCCGTCCACCGCAGCGTCTACGGCGCGGCGCTCGACGCCTTCGCGGTCGTCCCCGGCCTCGACCAATTCGGATCCCGAGACTGGGATGATTTTCGCACTACGGTTGTGCAACCCAACGTCGATCCGCACCGCCAGCGGGGCCAATATGCGGTTGCCGCCCGGCGTCAACGCAAACAGCGAAGCGCGCCGCGCCCGCAGCCGGGAACCCGGTCCGCGTGAGGTTGCGGCAATCGCCCAGGCCGCTGCAGAAAACCGGAACGCCGCCATGACCCGGACCGCCACGCCCACGTTTGCCGATCAAGCTGCCGGCGCCCGCGCGCGGCCGGCGTACGCCGCATCCCCGGCCCGTCGTTCCGACATCGCCTGGCTGTCGCTGTGGATGACCGGCACCCTGGTATCGTTCACGATGGTGGCGGTCTCGGTGCGCGCGCTTGCGGGAACGCTCAGCCCCTTCGAGATGATGGCGGTCCGCAGCGCCTTCGGGCTCGCGGTCATGCTCGCCATCCTGGCCGCCCGGCCCGGGCTGCGGCGGGACCTGTCGCTCCGCCGCATCCGCCTGCATGCGCTGCGCAATACGCTGCATTTTGCCTCGCAGATCGGCTGGACCGTCGTCGTCACCCTGCTCCCGTTGGCGACCGTGTTCGCCCTCGAGTTCACCATGCCGGCCTGGGTTGCGCTGTTCGCCGTGCTGGCGCTCGGCGAGCGCATGACCGCGGGCCGGGTGGGCGCGCTCGTCGTCTGCTTCGTCGGCGTGCTGGTGATCGTGCGCCCGGGCTTCGGCGGCTTTCAGCCCGCCGCGCTCATCGCGCTCGCGACCGCGGTAGCGTTCGCCCTCGTCGCCATCTGCACCAAGAAGCTGGTCTCGACCGAGAGCACCTTCGCGATCCTGTTCTGGATGAGCCTGATGCAGCTGCCGATGAACTTCGCCGGCAGCGACCCGTCGTTCGTGCTGCGGCTCGACTGGTGGATGGTGCTGCCCCTGCTCGGGGTCGGCATCGGCGGCCTGTCCACCCACTTCTGCCTGACCAATGCGTTCCGCCACGGCGACGCGTCGGTCGTCATCCCGCTCGATTTCCTCCGCGTGCCGTTCATCGCCGTCGTCGGCGCACTGTTCTACGCCGAACCGCTCGACGCCCTGGTGTTCGCGGGCGCCGGCCTCATCCTCGCCGGCGTGGTGTGGAACCTGCGGGCCGAAGCGCGGCGGACGGCACCGGTCGCCCGGGCCGTCACGGGTGGATGACGTCCACCATCTTCTTTCGGGCGCCAGCCGTAACCCGTTACCAGTGGCTCGGTTTCATTCCGGATCGAACCGCCGGGCGCTATGGCGCGACCAACCCGTTAACCATGCCACCCACGGGGGAGTTCGCCATGCCCATGCCTCGCATCGTCGCCTTTGCGGCCATCCTCTCGATGCTTTCGACGGTACCGGCGCCAGCCGGCGGCGCGCCGGACGCCGCGGGCGCCTGCGGCCTTGCGATCCACATCCAGGACCCGGACATCCGGGCCAGATTCGAGGCCTTCGACCGCAGCCAATCGGCCGCCGCCGCCAAGGCCTGCGCCTATTTCCGCAACGACATGCCGGCGACGGTCGCGTCCCGTTGATGGGCGCGTCTGCACAACCAGCAAGGGCGCTTAAGAAATCGGCAACACAATTTATGGTAAATCGAGCGACCGGAGTCGCTCCATGGACCACCGCCCCGTCGCCGAAGGCTTTTATCGCGCGCTCGCCTCGCGCGACGGCCACCGGATCGCGGCGTTCCTGAGCGAGGACGTCGACTGGATGAGCATGGGCCCGGTCGAAATGCTCAGCTTCTGCGGCCCCCGCCGCGGCAAGGCGGCGGTGATCGAAGTGTTCGAGCACCTGATCCCGGCGGTGGTCGCCATCACCTCCTGCGTGACCGACACGCTCCTGGTCGACGGCGACCGCGCCGCCGGGCTCAACCGGCTCACCGGCCGGATGCACGCCACCGGCCGCGTCATCACCTGCCGGCTGGCGAATTTCCTGCGCTTCCGCAACGGCCGAATCTGCGAATACCGCTCGCTGATGGACAGTTTCGACACGGTCGAGCAGATCATCGGGCGGCGCCTCGACTTCCACCACGGCGCGCAGCCCCTATGGCCGGCATTGGTGCCCTACGCCGCCGGCACCGACCTGACCTGGCGATGATCAGAGGTCGGATGTCAGATGTCAGATGTCGGATGTCAGAGATCGGAGGTCGGAGGTTCAGGCGTCTCCTCTGACCTCTGACCTCTGACCTCTGACCTCCGACCTCTGACCTCTGAAATCGGGCTGCCCCGGCCAAACCCCGCTGCTAGCATCGGCTCCGTTCGTCCGGAGGGCGACGTGAGCAAGACCGCCAATCGCACCATGACGCAGCCTGCCCCGATCCCGTGGGACCGGGTGCTCGCCGATCTCGATGCCGCCGGCCACGCGGTGGCGCCGGGGCTGCTCGATGCGGATCAATGCGCCGCGGTGGCGCGCCTTTACGCGGATCCCGCCGCGTTCCGCAGCCACATCGTCATGCAGCGGCACGGCTTCGGCCAAGGCGAGTATCGCTATTTCGCCTATCCGCTGCCGGACGTGGTGGCGCGCCTGCGCGAGGCCGCCTATCCGCCGCTCGCGCGCCTCGCCAACGCCTGGAACGAGCGCCTGGCGACGGCGGACGCCTACCCGCCCACCCTTGCCGCCTTCACGGCGCAATGCCACGCGCGCGGCCAGACCCGCCCGACGCCGCTGCTGCTCAACTACGGGCCCGGCGACTACAACCGGCTGCACCAGGACCTCTACGGCGACCTCTACTTTCCGATCCAAATGGTCGTGCTGCTGAGCGAGCCGGGCCGCGATTTCACCGGCGGGGAGTTCGTCTTGACCGAACTCAAGCCGCGCATGCAATCGCGCGTCGACGTCGTGCCGCTGCGCCAAGGCGACGCCTGTCTGTTCGCGGTCAATCACCATCCGGCCAAGGGCACCCGCGGCTATTACCGCGCCGGCATGCGCCACGGCGTGAGCCAGGTGCGTTCCGGGCATCGGATGACGCTCGGCGTCATTTTCCACGACGCGCGGTAGGTCTTCGTAATAGATCATGCTCCAATAAAATGCGACGCCGGCGGCCAAGAAAGCGAGCGGCCGCCGACGCGCACGCGCCGGTAACGAGCGACTATCAGCGCGTGACGATGTCCTTTTTCATCGGCGCCAGAATGGCGACGAGTTCCCGCTGTTCGCGCGCCGGCACCTTGAACTTGTCGAGGGTCTTGCCGAGGTCCTGCACCAGGGCGTTGAAATGGCGCGACCTGATGCCCATGCCGGCGTGAACGGTGCGCATGTCGCGGCCCGCATAGATGCACGGGCCGCCGGTGCCGGCGCAGATTTGCTGGACGAGGTAGAACTTCAGCCGACCGATGTCGGTGTGGGCGAAGAAGCGGTTGATGCGCCGGTCGGCCGCGACGTTGCCGACGAAGTCGTCGACCACCGCGTTGATCGCGGGGCCGCCGCCGAGCCGCCAGTAGAGCGGCTGTTCCATCATTTGCGCGTTGGCACTGGCCGCCGCGAAGCTCAAGCCGATGACGAGGAAGGCAATCGTGGACATGCGCATGACGCGTTCTCCCTGAGGCCTGCCGGACGTGGTCCGGCATTGATGGCGCTGGGTTGCAGCGGCCCGCGGCGGCTGCCGCCGTCCGCCGTCAAGCCCGGCTTCCCGGGCCCAGGTACCGGCCGCGCGTCCGGGAAGTTTCGCGTCCGCGGTCACGAAGCCGTGAGAGCCCGGACGGGACGGATCAGCGTTGCCCGCGGGCAACACGCGCGCGCAATCTGACGGGCAAAGCCGGTTGCCCCTTGACCCTCACCGGGGCGCGCGGCACCGTCGCGGCATCGCCAGGGAGGCGAGGCATGGCCAAGAGCCGCGTTGCCGCCGCGCTTCTGGGCGGGCTGTTCGTCGCCGTCACGGCTCTGCCTGCCGGCGCCGCCAACCCGTTCGAGATGAACTTCTGGCTGTCCGGCCCCCGCTACGACGGCGTGCTGCCGCCGTGCGAAAGTCGCGCCGTGCTCGAGCGCATCCAGGGCCGGTTCGCCCGCGAGGAAGGCCGCTTCTGGAACTCGGATTTGCGCATCGTGGGCTTCGGCGAGATCCGCGAGACGGCGTTTCGGCCGTGGGCGGCGCAGACCATTCCGCGGCGTTTTTGCAGCGCCATCGCACTCACCTCCGATGGCGTGCAGCGGCCGGTGCATTATTCGATCGCCGAGGACACCGGCATGATCGGAGCGGACTGGGGCGTCGAATGGTGCGTCGACGGCACCGACCGCAATTGGACCTATAACCCCGGCTGCACAATCGCCCGCCCCTGAGCCTTCCGCCGGCTACCCACAATCGATCCCCGTTCGTTCGATTTTGTTCTTGTATTGTTCCAAAAGTGCTATAGGCTGTTACCGTCCATCGTCTCGTTTAGGGGAGTGCCATGGTACCGTCACCAATGTCCCGCCTTGCGCAATCCACCCGTCGCCTGTCGCGCCTCGTCGCTGCCGCAACGCTCGCCGCCGGCATGCTCGCTCTGTCGGCTGCTGCGGTCCCGGCCCAGGACGCGCGCCAGAACCAGCCCGGCGAGTTCGACTTCTATGTGCTGTCGCTGTCGTGGTCGCCCTCGTTCTGCGACGCCGCCGGCGAACGCGCCCGGCAACAGGCCGAATGCGCGGAGCGACCCTATTCCTTCGTGGTGCACGGCCTGTGGCCGCAATACGAGAAGGGCTTTCCGGAATACTGCCAGGTGCCGGCGCCGCGGCTCGACCGCAACATCGTCTCCTCGATGCTCGACCTGATGCCGGCGCCCCAACTCATCTTCCATGAGTGGGACCGGCACGGCACCTGCTCAGGGCTCGCGGCGCGCGTCTACTTCGAGACGGTGCGCAAGGCCCGCGCCGTGGTGAAGATTCCGGCGGAATTCCTCGACGTGAAATCGGAACTGACGGTTACTCCGGACGAAGTCGAAGAGGCGTTCGCCAAGGCCAATCCCGGCTTGAACCGGGGCGCGATTGCCGTCGGCTGCGACAACAAACGGCTGCGCGAAATCCGCATTTGCATGAGCCGCGAACTGGGCTTCCGCGATTGCGCCGAAGTCGAGCGCCGCTCCTGCAAGCGCGACAAGCTGGTCATGCCGCCGGTGCGCGGCAGCTGATCCGGCTGCGGCCCCTGCCGGTCGATCCGCCGCAGGGGTCGCCTCGCCGGCGCGCCGGCGACGGCAACGAACTCGTAAGCCCGCGGCCTTAATCTCTCGGCCCGATTTGTCGCACGGGCCGGCCATGCAGCGCCTGAAGGACTACGCGCGCTTTCTCCTTTGGTGGTCCGGCCTGGGCTATCTCGCGCTCTGGGCCGCGACCATCTGGACCCTCGACTACGGCGCCGCCCTGTTCGCCAAATCCGGCGTTTGCCGCCCCGACGTGGGACGCGAGCTGTTCTACTGGGCATGCGACCCGGCAAGCCCGCTGGCGATGCTCGGGGCGCTTGCCAATACCGTGCTCACCGCCACGGTGTGGGCGCCGGTCTACGTGGCCGCCGCGACCGTGCAGCCGCACCTGATCCTCCTCGCCGGCCCGATCGTTGCTACCCACGCGATCGGCCTTCCGGCTGCGCTCCTCGTGACCATCCGTGTCTCGGTCGCAGTGCTGGCGGCCCTGCGCCGGCTCCCCGCCGCCGGCATGGACCTGCTTGCCGGGCGCCCGGCCCTTGGCGCCCCGCAAGCGCCCACGCCGCCTCCGACAGCCGCGCGGGTGCGGCCTCTTCCTTATGTTCGACCGCGGGAAACCTTCGGCCTGCGCGGCTCGCGCCGCCGGTGAGCCGATCAGTTGGCGGACCTCAGCTCGGCCTCGACCGTGTCCACGTAGGACTTGAGATAGCGCACGACCCGGTCGTCATCGACCCGCCCCAGCGCCTGGCGGCCGGTGAGCGCCGCCTTGTTGACCTCGACGTAGAATGCCTGCAACGGACGATCGAGCCCGGCCGGTCGGTACCCGTCGAAATTCGGGTGGCCATAGGCGTAGACCAAGGCTGCGATCGCGATGCTACGCCACATTCCGCTGTCCAATCTTCAACGATGGCCGATTGCCCGACGCGCCACTCTAGCGCGGAGGCCTGAATTGCCCCCTAAACGTTTGCCGACAATTTTATCGATCGGGACCGGCCTCACCGACCTCACTGGCCCGAGGCAAGCCGGACCGGGGAGTGGCGCGACGCCATCGGGCGCCTGCGGGCCGCCGCCCTCGGTGAACGGGTTCGCGCGCTGCTGGCCCCCTACCCGGATGCGGTCGCCGCCTGCAACCCCGGCGGGCGGCTCGTCGCCTGCGAATTGGAGTCCCGTGCCGCTGCCGGCGCTCGCCGGAGTGGTGCTCGGCCGGGACCGGCCGGGCGCGTTCCGCCTCGACCGGCCGACCACCGAAAATTGACGACACCGGCCGCTCGCCCCTTTCCAGTGCGCCGGCATTGGTTTACTTCTAATCAGGCTGGCTTTGACGTTCCGCCTCTCGATGGGGGCCGGCGGAGGTGACTGAGGCCCGCTGCGGCCGATGCCTTTCCCCGACTGCGAATGTCCGGCCGAGCCGCCGCGCCGCAGGGGCCGGCGGCGAGGAATATTGGGGAAAGGAGCTTCCCTATGGCGATGACCGGTACGGTCAAGTTCTTCAACAGCGAGCGCGGATACGGCTTCATCAAGCCGGACGATGGTGGGCGCGACGTGTTCGTGCACATCACCGCGGTCGAGCGCGCCGGGCTCAAGTCGCTCAACGAAGGCCAGCGCATCAGCTTCGACGTGGAGCCCGACAAGAAGGGCAAGGGCCCCAAGGCGGTGAACCTCGTGGTCACCGGCTGAACGGCGCCGCGCCGTTCCTTCGACTGCGCATGGAGCTTTGCGCCTCGCAGGCAGGCGCGGCCGCAACGTTTGTCAGCATAGCCACCCGTTTCCGCGATGATCCTCCGCTCCTCCCCGGCGTCGCCGTTCGGCCGCAAGGTCCGCATCGCCGCCGCCGTCCTCGGCCTCGACCGCGACATCGCGATCGAGCCGGCCGACACGATGGATCCCTCCGACCCGGTGCGCCGGCAAAATCCGCTCGGCAAGATTCCAGTGCTGATCCTCGAGGACGGGACGGCGATCTACGATTCGCCGGTGATCCTCGAATATCTCGACCATCGCGCCGGCGGCGGTAAGATCATCCCGCCGGCGCCGGGCGCCCGCTTTGCGGCGCTGCGCCAGGAGGCGCTGTGCGACGGCATCCTCGATGCGGCGATCCTGCGCGTCTATGAAGGCCGCTGGCGACCGCCGGAACATCACGTCGCCAAATGGGTCGATCATCAGAGCGGCAAGATGAGCCGCGCGCTCGCCGCTCTGGAAGCCGAGCCGCCCGGCCTCGATGCGCCGCCCCACGTCGGGCAGATCACCGCCGCCTGCGCGCTCGGCTATCTCGACCTGCGGTTCGAAGGAACGTGGCGGCGCGATCACCCGCGCCTGGCGGCCTGGCTCGACGGCTTCGCGGCGGCGGTGCCCGCGTTCGCGGCGACCCGCGTGACCGCTTGAAGAGGGCCGCTGTCAGAAGCGATAGTTGACGCCGAGCCTGAGCACGTTCGACGTGATGTCGTGCGACAGGCCGGTCAGCGCGTAGTTCTGCGCGCCGAGGTCGATGTAGAGGTACTCGGCCTTGGCCGTCCAGTGCGGCGTCAGTCCGACCTCGAGGCCGCCGCCGGCGGTCCAGCCGATCGAACTGTGGCTTTCCGACAGGCCGGACAACTCGGCGGTGCCGGTCCCAAAGGCGACGCCGCCGGTGCCGTAAAACAGGATGTTGTTGAGCGCGTAGCCGACCCGCCCGCGCAACGTGCCGAACCAAGGATTGGAGAATTCGAAGGCGCCGACGCTGGCGGAAGCGCCCGACACCTGCAGGTCGGTCTCGCCGCCGAGCACGATACTGCCGGCCTGCCAGTTGAAGCCGCCCTGCACGCCCCCGGCAACGCCGGACGGCGACAGGCCGGTGTTGGTCACCGACGCCCATTGGTAGCCGAGATTGAGGCCGGCGTAGAAGCCGGTCCAGTTGTAGGCGCCGTAGGGCGCCGCCAAATAAGGGCCGCCGGGAAGATCGGCCGCAAGCGCCGGCGTTGCCATGCAAGCCAGTGCCAACGCGGCGCCGCGCAGGGTCCGGGTCATGATGTCCTCCGTATCGATGGCGATCGCCGAACGCCGCCAAGCGAGCAGGACGATGCGCGCGATCGGCGGCTTTTTCCTCGTTCCTGTATCGAATTCTTCAGGTTAAGCGGATGTGAATCCCCGCCAAATCGCGCGTCCAATGCCTAACGAAGCGTATATTTTCTCTACTCGACCGGGCCGGTTCTGGTTCCTCGGCCGCCCAAGCCCTACGTTCTCGCCATGACCGACGAAAAGAAGAATCTCGAGCCGCAGATCGAGCTTGAGGACGACGAGGAGGAGGCGAGCCTGCCGGCCCTCGACGAGCCGGACGAGGCCGCGCTGGCGCCCGGCGTCGGCGAGGACGCGATCGCGCGCTACGCGCGGCTCGCACCCTCCTCCCCGGGCGTTTACCGCATGATCGACGCGCGCGGCGAGGTGCTCTACGTCGGCAAGGCGAAGAACATCAAGAAGCGCATCCTCGCCTACCGGCGCCCGGGCGCGCATCCGACCCGGATCGCCCGCATGATCGCGGCGACCGCGGCCATCGAGTTCGTGTCGACCGCGACCGAAACCGAAGCGTTGCTGCTCGAGGCGAACCTGATCAAACGCCTGCGGCCGCGCTTCAACGTGCTTTTGCGCGACGACAAGTCGTTCCCGTATATTCTCATCAGCGGCGACCACGCGGCGCCGCAGATCCTCAAGCATCGCGGCGCGCGCAATCGGCCGGGCGACTATTTCGGCCCGTTCGCGTCCGTGTGGGCGGTCAACCGCACGATCACGGCGCTCGAGCGGGCGTTCCTGATCCGCTCCTGCTCGAACGCGGTCTACGACAGCCGCACGCGTCCGTGCCTGCTCTATCAGATCAAGCGCTGCTCGGCGCCGTGCACCGGCGAAATCCCCGCGGTCGACTACGCCGAGCTGGTGCGCGAGGCCAAGGCGTTCCTGTCGGGCCGCAGCCGGGCGGTGAAGGAAGAGCTTGCCGCCGAGATGGAGAAGGCCTCGGTCGCCCTCGACTTCGAGCGCGCCGCCATCTACCGCGACCGCCTCGCCGCGCTCTCGGCCATCCAGGCGCACCAGGGCATCAACCCGCGCGGCGTCGAGGAGGCCGACGTGTTCGCCCTGCATCAGGAGGGCGGCTTTTCCTGCGTGGAGGTGTTCTTCTTCCGCACCGGCCAGAACTGGGGCAACCGCGCCTATTTTCCCCGCGCCGATCGTTCGCTCGGGCCGCAGGACGTGCTGGGCGCCTTCCTCGCCCAGTTCTACGACGACAAGCCGTGCCCGCGGCTCGTCCTCGTCTCCCACGACGTCACCGACCGCGCGCTGATCGCCGAAGCGCTCGGCGTCAAGAGCGGCCGCCGGGTCGAGATCGTGGTGCCGCGGCGCGGCGAGAAGAAGGAGCTGGTCGACCACGCGCTCGCCAACGCCCGCGAAGCGCTCGGCCGCAAGCTCGCGGAGACGTCCTCGCAGCAGCGGCTGCTCGCCGGGCTCGCCGAAACATTCGGCCTGCCGCATCCGCCCCGGCGCATCGAGATCTACGACAACAGCCACATCCAGGGCAGCAACCCGGTCGGCGCCATGATCGTCGCCGGGCCCGAGGGCTTTCGCAAGAATCAGTATCGCAAGTTCAACATCCGCTCGTCCGAGCTTGAGCCCGGCGACGACTACGGCATGATGCGCGAGGTGCTCGCCCGCCGGTTCAAGCGGCTCATCGCGGAAGCCCCGCGCGAAGCCCCCATCGCCGCGGACGCCGGCCTCCCCGCGCCCGCCGGATTCGCCGAGGCGCCCGCCGCGGGCGCGCCCGTGCCCGACCCGTCCGACGAGCGGGACGAATCGCCGTGGCCCGGCCTCGTGCTCATCGACGGCGGGCTCGGCCAGCTCACCGCGGCGCGCGAGACGCTCGCGGCGCTGGGCATTGGCGACGTGCCCATCGTCGCCATCGCCAAGGGTCCCGAGCGCGACGCCGGACGCGAGACGTTCTTCATGGCGGGCCGCGCCCCGTTCAAGCTCAAGCCGCGGGACCCGGTGCTTTATTTCCTCGAACGGCTGCGCGACGAGGCGCATCGTTTCGCGGTCGGGTCGCATCGCCAGCGGCGCAAGCGCGCCCTGCGCGAGGCCGGGCTGCAGGAAATCGCCGGCATCGGCCCCACCCGCAAGCGCGCGCTGCTGCGCCATTTCGGCACCTTGCGGGCGATCGAACGCGCGTCGGTCGCCGACCTCGAAAAGGTCGCCGGCATCAGCGCGGAGACCGCCCGCAAGGTCTACGATTTCTTCCACGGCACGCCCGGCTGACCGCTCGCATGAAGGTGAGCGGACAG
>DASPVJ010000370.1:0-6342 GCA_035622435.1 Xanthobacteraceae bacterium
CGACGCGAAGCTTGGCTAGGGATTCGGCGGCGGGTTCGGACACGTCTCAACCTTGCTGGCGTCAGGTGTTCATCGACTCGAAGAAATTCGCGTTGGTCTTGGTGTCACGCAGCTTACCCAGCAGGAACTCGATCGCGTCGACCGTGCCCATCGGGTTGAGGATGCGGCGCAGCACATACATCTTCTTGAGGATGTCGGGCGGCACCAGCAGCTCCTCCTTGCGCGTGCCGGAGCGGGTGATGTCCATCGCCGGGAAGGTGCGCTTGTCGGCGACCTTGCGGTCGAGGATCAGTTCCGAGTTGCCGGTGCCCTTAAACTCTTCGAAGATCACTTCGTCCATGCGGCTGCCGGTATCGATCAGCGCCGTGGCGATGATGGTCAGCGAACCGCCTTCCTCGATGTTGCGCGCCGCGCCGAAGAAGCGCTTCGGCCGCTGCAGCGCGTTGGCGTCGACGCCGCCGGTGAGCACCTTGCCGGAGGAGGGGACCACGGTGTTGTAGGCGCGGCCGAGCCGGGTGATCGAATCGAGCAGGATCACCACGTCGCGGCCGTGCTCGACCAAGCGCTTGGCCTTCTCGATCACCATTTCGGCCACCTGCACGTGGCGGGCGGCCGGCTCGTCGAAGGTCGAGGAGATCACCTCGCCTTTGACCGAGCGTTGCATGTCGGTGACCTCTTCCGGCCGCTCGTCGATCAGGAGCACGATCAGGTAGCACTCCGGATGATTGGCGGTGATCGAGTGGGCGATGTTCTGCAGCAGCACCGTCTTGCCGGTGCGCGGCGGCGACACGATGAGCGCGCGCTGGCCCTTGCCGATCGGCGCCACGATGTCGATGACGCGCGGAGACAGGTCCTTTTTGGTCGCGTCCTCGTGCTCCATGTTCAGCCGCTTGTCCGGATAGAGCGGAGTGAGGTTGTCGAAGTTGATCTTGTGCCGCGCCTTCTCCGGGTCCTCGAAGTTGATCGTGTTGACCTTGAGCAGCGCGAAGTAGCGCTCGCCGTCCTTGGGGCTGCGGATGTGGCCGTCGATGGTGTCGCCGGTGCGCAGGCCGAAGCGGCGGATCTGCGAGGGCGAGACGTAGATGTCGTCGGGGCCGGGCAGGTAATTGGCCTCCGGCGAGCGCAGGAAGCCGAAGCCGTCGGAGAGCACTTCGACGACGCCCTCGCCGATGATGTCGACCTCGCGGCTGGCGAGCTGTTTGAGGATCGCGAACATCAGCTCCTGCTTGCGCATGGTGCTGGCGTTCTCGACTTCGAGCTCTTCGGCGAAGGTCAAAAGCTCGGTGGGGGTCTTGGATTTCAAATCCTGGAGTTTCATTTCCCGCATGCGGGTTGTCCTGGTGAGACCCGGCCGGCGGTATGAAAAATGAAGCCGACCGTAACGGAAGGAGGAAGGGAATCGCAGGACTGAGATGAGCTGAGGCGCCCGGCCTTTGGCCTTATGCGCCGGCCGGTCCCCGTTTTGGACCGAACTCGAATCGCATCTGCCTGCGTTCAGGGGAGCGCCATGACAATAGGATTTCGCCCCGCTTCGCGCAAGGGGGCGGCGCGATTTATCTTTGGTTCAAAACGGTTTGACCACCGCCAGAATGACGATTCCGATCATCAGCAGGGTGGGTAACTCGTTAACCACGCGGTAGAATTTTGCCGAATGCCGGTTCCGGTCGGCGGCGAAATGCCGGCGCCAGCGCGCCAGGAAGGCGTGATTGACCGAAAGGATGAAGGCGAGCGCCAGCTTGGCCCGGAACCAGCCGGTCGACCAGGCGTCCGACGCGAAGGCCAGCCACAGCCCCAGCACCCAGGTCGCGATCATGGCCGGATCGATGATCGCCCGGAGCAGCCGGCGCTCCATCACCTTGAAGGTTTCCGACTGCTTCGATCCCGGCTCCGCCTCGCAATGGTAGACGTAGAGCCGCGGCAGATAGAGCATGCCGGCCATCCACGCCATGGCGGCAATGAGGTGGAACGCCTTGAGCCAGGGGTACCAGGTCGCCATGGGCGGTCGGCCTGACGCTATGCGCGGCGCACCCGCGCGAGCATGCGCTCGACGTGGGCGATCGGGGTATCCGGCAGGATGCCGTGGCCGAGATTAAAGATAAACGGTCGCCCGCAAAATGCCGCCAGCACCGCGTCGGTCGCCGCATCGAGCGCGGCGCCGCCGGCACGCAGCACCAGCGGATCGAGATTGCCCTGGATGGCCATGGCCGGAGGCACGTGGGCGCAGGCAAAGCCCCGGTCGATCATCCAGTCGAGGCCGACCGCCGTCACCCCCGCCTGGGCGACGTAGGCCGGCAGGCAGGTTCCCGCGCCACGGGGAAAGCCAATGATGGCCGCCCCCGGAACCGCTGCCCGCACTCCCTTCACCACGCGGGCGACCGGTTCAATGCACCAGCGGCGGAACTCCTCCGGCGGCAACGTCCCCGCCCAGGTGTCGAAAATCTGCACGGCGTCGACCCCGGCTTGGAACTGCCGCACCAGATACTCGACCGAGGCCGTAACGAGCCGATCGATGAGGCGGCCGAAGGTCCGGGGGTCCCCATACGCAAAGGTCCTGGCTGGAGCCTGGTCGGGCGTGCCTCGTCCGGCCACCATGTAGGTCGCGACCGTCCATGGCGCGCCGCAGAAACCGATGAGTGCCGTATCAGGCGCAAGCACCGTTTTCACGCGCCCGATGGCCTCATAGATCGGCCCGAGCCGACCATGATCGATGCCTTCACCCAGGTGATTCAACGCATCCACGTCGAGACGGGGACCATCGCCTGCTTCGAAGGTTACCGGCTGACCCAACGCCAGCGGCACTACCAGGATGTCGGAGAATAAGATCGCGGCATCGAAACGGAACCGCCGCACCGGCTGCAGGGTTGCCTCGGCGGCGAGAGTCGGAGTGAAACAGAGATCGAGAAAGCTTCCCGCTCGCTCGCGTAGCGCCCGATACTCCGGTAGATAGCGTCCGGCCTGCCGCATCAGCCAGGCCGGGGGCGGCACTTGTGACGCGCCCGCGAGCACCTCCAGGAGCTTTTTTCCAGAACTGGGCGCGTTCACACCATCACCTTAAAACCAATCTTTATAGAATCTTGGTTTGAGTCTTTGTGGCGTTGGATTTCACTCATGATTATCGGTCAACGCCTGGTCACAGGAAACCCACAAGCCTGATTGGATCGCGGTGAACATTGTGGCGGTGGTTGCGACTTCCCAGCATCTTGGAATCCCGGAGTAATCGGCTTTCGTTTCCGGCTACCCATCGTCTATCCCCGACGATCCGTCGGCGATCGCAGGCGGTATGCCGATCTTTTCCCCAACAGCATGCTTGTGTATGCGTTAAGCCGCTAGAGCCGCTCATTTCCGTCCGAGCGCTTGCGCTGGCGCTTGAGCCGTGGCCTCCTTGCCCTCGATCCACAGGGTTGCCCACATCCGAGCCGATGCCGTCTCGCACCGCAAGCTACTTCCATCTCCATCTCGTTTCGGATGCGACCGGCGAGACGCTGATCACGGTGGCGCGCGCCGCTGCGGCGCAATATGCGACGGTCTCGCCGATCGAGCACATCTATCCGCTGGTGCGCAGCGAGAAGCAGCTCGATCGCGTGCTCACCGAGATCGAGGCCTCGCCCGGGATCGTGCTCTACACCTTGCTCGATCGCCACTTGACCGACCGGCTCGAGAAGAAGTGCAAGGCTCTCAGCCTGCCGGTGCTGTCGATCCTTGGGCCGGTCCTCAGCCTGTTCCAGGCCTATCTCGGCGCCGAGACGACGCCGCGGGTCGGCGCCCAGCACACCCTCAACGCCGAGTACTTCAAGCGCATCGACGCGCTCAACTACACCATGCTCCACGACGACGGCCAGCACGTGGACGATCTCGAGCATGCCGACGTGGTGCTGGTGGGCATTTCGCGCACCTCGAAGACGCCTACGTCGATCTACCTCGCCAACCGCGGGGTGAAGACCGGCAACGTCCCGCTCGTGCCCGGGACCCCGGTGCCCGCGGCGCTCGAACAGCTCAATCACCCGCTGGTGGTCGGCCTCTTCGCCAGCCCCGAGCGCATCGTGCAAATCCGCCAGAACCGCCTGCTCGGCCTCAGGGCGGAACGCGACGCCGACCTCTACGTGGATCGCGACGCCGTGACCGAGGAGATCGCGTTCTCGCGCCGCCTGTGCGCCAAGCACAATTGGCCGCTGATCGACGTCACGCGGCGGTCGATCGAGGAAACCGCGGCGGCCGTGCTCAAGCTGCTCTCGGATCGGCGGCGGCAGCCGGTGGCGTGATGGGGCTGTGGTTGGCTCCATCGCCGCTGGTGCTCGCGTCGGGAAGCGCGGTGCGGCGCGGGCTGCTGGAAGCGGCCGGCGTTCCGGTCGAGGCGCGGCCGGCAAGCCTCGACGAACGGGCCATCGAAGCCGGCGCGCCGAGCGAGGAGCCGGGCGCGGTTGCGGCGCTGTTGGCGCGGGCGAAGGCGTTGCATGTCGCCGCGCAAATGCCCGGCCGGCTGGTGGTCGGGGCCGACCAGACCTTGGCGCTCGGCCGACGCCGCTTCGACAAGCCCAAGGATCGCGCCGCCGCCCGGGCGCAGCTTCGGGCGCTCGCCGGCCGAACCCATGAACTGCATGCGGCCGTCGCGGTCGCGCGCGGCCCGCAAGTGCTGTACGAGCACGTCGGCGTCGCCCGCCTGACCATGCGGGCGCTGACCGACGCCTTCCTCGACCGCTATCTCGACGCGGTCGGCCCGGCCGTCGTCGCGAGCGTCGGCGCCTATCAGGTGGAAGGGCCCGGGATTCACCTGTTCGAGCGGATCGAGGGCGACCACTTCACCGTCCTGGGCTTGCCGCTGTTGCCGCTGCTGGCGTACTTGCGGGCGGAGGGAAGCTTGGCCGCATGACCGCCAGCCTGCGTCGCGCCTGCATCATGGGCCATCCGGTGGCCCAGTCGCGCTCGCCCATGCTGCACGGCTATTGGCTCAGGACGCTCGGGGTCGCCGGCACGTATGACCGCGCCGACGTGGCGCCGCAGGATTTCCCGGCATTCTTTCGCGATCTTCCCGGGCACGGGTTCGTGGGCGGCAACATCACCAAGCCGCACAAGGAGGCGGCCTTCCGCCTGGTCGACCGGCGCGAAGGCGCCGCCGACACCATCGGGGCGGTCAATACGGTGTGGTTCGAGGACGGCACCTTGGTGGGCGGCAACACCGATTACCTCGGCTTTCTCGCCCATGCCGACGATCGCGCGCCCGGCTGGGACGCGCCCGGCGGGCTCGCCCTCGTGCTCGGCGCCGGCGGGGCTGCGCGCGCCATCGTTTACGGCTTGCGCGAGCGTGGGCTCGACGTTGCCCTCGTCAACCGCACCCGGGCGCGCGCGGAGGAATTGGCCAGGGATTTCGCACCCCGCGTCCGCGTCCACGGGATCGACGAACTGCCGCGGCTTCTGGCCGACGCGGTCCTGCTCACCAACGCGACGGCGCTCGGCGCCCTCGGCCAGCCGCCTCTCACCATCGACCTCGGCCCGCTCAGAGCCGGCGCCGTGGTCTACGACATCAACTACGTGCCGCTCGAGACCGACCTCATCAAGGCGGCGGCGCGGCGGGGCCTGCGCACCGTCGACGGCCTCGGCATGCTGCTGCACCAGGCGGTGCCGGCCTTCGCCAAGTGGTTCGGCATCGTCCCCAAGGTCACGGCCGAACTGCGCGCGCTGCTGGAGGCTGACATCCGCGCCAAGACCGGAGCGGGATGAATAATGCTGGTGCTCGGCCTCACCGGTTCGATCGGCATGGGCAAGTCGACCGCCGCCCGCTTCTTTGCCGAGGCGGGCGTGCCGGTGCACGATGCGGACGCCGCCGTGCATCGCCTCTATGCCGGCGAGGCGGTCGAACCGATCGGCCGGGCGTTCCCGGGGACGGTCGTGGACGGCAAGGTCGACCGGGTCAAGCTTGCGGCCCGCGTGCTCGAAGACCCGGCCGCGCTCAAGCGGCTCGAGGCGATCGTGCACCCCTTGGTGCGCGCCCAGGAGAACAAATTCCTGGCGGACGCGGCGGCGCACGGGGCGCCAGTCGTGGTGCTCGACATCCCGCTGCTGTTCGAGGTCGGTGGCCAGGAGCGGGTCGATGCGGTCGTGGTGGTCTCGGCCCCCGCCGCCGTGCAGCGCGAGCGCGTGCTCGGCCGCGCCGACATGAGTGCGGGCAAGCTCGACGCCATCCTGTCCAAGCAGATGCCCGACGAGGAAAAGCGCCGCCGTGCCCATTTCGTCGTGGATAGCTCGCGCAGCTTCGATTCCGCCCGGGCGCAGATTCATGGCATCTTGCGCGCCGTCGCTGCCATGCCGGGCCGGCGGCGCAATTCGCCCGGAGCATGATCCCGAAAA
>DASPVJ010000371.1:0-3334 GCA_035622435.1 Xanthobacteraceae bacterium
GGAGTCAGCGCAGGGAGAACCGGATCGGAACGGTCAGGTTGAGCTTCGCTTCCGTCATGCTGGGCGGGAACGGCGGCAGCGGCTGGGCGCGCTCGATCATCGACATGACTTCATTGTCAAGTTCGGGGTGACCCGAACTGCGCACAATCTCATGCGCGAGCACGTGGCCGGTGCGGTCGACGCTAAAGCTCAACATCACGACGCCTTCCTCGCCCTGCGATTGTGCGTCGCTTGGGTAACGCTTGTATTGCTGCAAATGTCTCACCAGCGCGGTCTGCCACGAGGGCTCGATGCGCGGTGCGCCACCTTTGACGCGCGCCGGAACGGCCGGTGAGGGAGGCCTTGTCTCTTCGACCGGCTGCTGCTGCGGCGGTTCCGGCTGCGGCGCTATAACCGCTTCGGATGTGTCGGGGGGCGGCGGCGGCTGGTCCACCTCCTTCGGCTGCGCCTCGGGTACGGGCGCCACCTCAGGCTGATCGATCGAGTCGTCGGAGGGGGTGAGATCCACCGTAATGGGCGTCGTGTCGTCGCCGATCTCGTCGGGCCTGTGGAGGTAAACATAGGCGCCGATGGCGGAAAGATGGACACCGAGCACGATCGCGGCCGCGATGGCCCAGCGTCGCAGATCGCGCGGGTTCTCATCCTCGAACCACGGAAGCGTCTGCGCGGTCATTTCGCCTCGCGCATTTCCATGCCAACCAAAGCGACCTTAAGGTAGCCTGCCCGGCGCAAATCGTTCATCAATCCCATGACGTCGCCGTAAGGTACTACGCGATCGCCGCGCAAAAAGATTCGCTCGTCCTTGTCGCCCCCCGTCGCGCTGGCAAGAACGTCCGACAATTCATCGCGTGCCACCGGCGTATCGCCGAGCGCCAGGCTGCCGTCGGCCTTGAGCGTAAGGTAGACCGGCTTGGGCGGGCGTTGCTGCGGCGCCGCGGTCGACGAAGGCAGGTCGACCGGGACGTCGACGGTGGCGAGCGGCGCCGCCACCATGAAGATAATGAGCAGCACCAGCATCACGTCGATAAACGGCGTGACATTGATGTCGTGTACCTCGACGAGTTCGTCGGTGCCGTGATCGAGACGGATGGCCATCGCGCGAAGCCCGGTTTACTCGGCGGCCTGGGTCAAAGGCATTCTGGCGCGGTCGAGGTCGCGACTGACGAGCCGCATCACCTGCGCTGACGCGTCGCCCAGATAGGCGCGGTAATGCGCCGTCTGCCGGGCCAGCAAGTTGTAGATCACGACGGCCGGAATCGCGGCCACCAGGCCGAATGCGGTGGCAAGCAACGCTTGGGCGATACCGGGAGCCACCACGGCAAGATTGGTGGTGTGTGCGTTCGAAATCCCGATGAAGCTGTTCATTATCCCCCACACCGTGCCGAACAGGCCCACGAAAGGCGCGGTCGAGCCGATGGTCGCCAGCACGCCGGTGCCGCGCGAGATGCGCCGGCTGACCCCCATTTCGATGCGCTCGAGCTGCAGCGCGATGCGCTCCTTCAAACCGTCGGGGCGCAAGTTGGCGGACTGTCTGATTTCCTGACCGGCCGCCTGCATCAATTGCGAGACGGGGCTGTCGCCGCCTCGTAACTGGTCGTGCGCCTGCGCCAGCGAGGTCGAATTGTTGAGCACGCGAAGGTCCCGGCGGACAGCGGCGCGGGCGCTGCGCAGTTCGAGTGTTTTGGCGACCCAGACGGTCCAGGTCAAAAACGACGCAAAAGCAAGTCCGATGATTACTCCCTTCACCACAAGATCGGAGTTTTCGAACATGCCCCACGGCGAAAGGTCCTCGGGCAGATCTGCGCCGCTGACCATGTGCTCGCCCGGCAATGGCGCCGCAGCCGTCGCTCCGGTTGGCGCAGCCCCCTGCGAGGCCGCTCCTGGTGCGGCCGGCGGCGGAGCCCCGGCGGCGGCAGCATTCGGCGGCGCGGGATTGACGGATCCAGCCGGCTGCGCGCTTGTCGGGGCAGTTCCCGGTGCGGCTGGTGTTGCGGGAGCGGTGGCCGTGGGAGCGGTGGCCGCTGGAGAGGGCGCGGGAGAAGCGACGGGAGCCGTTGGAGCCGCGGAGGGGTTGCCCTGCGCGTGGGCGGCGCAGGAAAGGGCGACGAGCAGGGCCATCGCTGCCAAGGCGCGAAGGTGGCCTCTGGCACTCAAATCGATCAAGCTCAGCTGCCGTGCCAGTAATCCGTACATTTTCATGGGTCCCATTTTCCTGCCGCGATTTTGCCTTCGCCAAGACATATCAAGACAGGCACTCCGTCGTCTCGCGAAATACCACTTTATGTAACGTTTCTAATGTAACGCTCAGCCAGCCCGGCTCAGCGAACCGGCCCGCATTCGGGCGTCCGCTCGCCGTGTCCTCACACTTCGCCACTGCCGCTCTGCCGGTGTCACACTATTGTGTCACCATGCGGGCAGCTAGTGGGCCGCGCGCATTCGCGCAAGGAGTTCGGCAGTCGGATAGGAATCCGCTGGCAGGCCGTATTTAATCTGCATCGCTTTGACGGCTTGCCGCGTCTTCAGGCCCAAAAAACCATCGATAGCGCCAACATCATAGCCCGCATGCGCCAGCATGGCCTGCAGCGCCTTGACGTCGCCGAAGGCCAAGGGCGGCGGCGGGTTGCCGCGGTGGAGCGGGGGTGCTCCGGCGATCCTGGTCGCGAGATAGGCGGCCGTCGTCGAGTAAACGAGCGCGTTGTTCCATTGCAGATAGACTTGGAAATTCTGATAGACCAGGAAGGCCGGGCCGAACCGCCCCATCGGCAACAACAGCGAAGCGGCGAGGTCGTCCGCCGGTAGTGGCCGGCCATCGGCCAGCGTAACGCCGTAAGCCGCCCATTTCGCCCGCGGAAGCTTTATCTCGAGGTCGGCCTGATCCCATGGCATGTTCGCCTGCACCCGCACTTCGGTGAGCCACGGCTCGCCGCGTTGCCAGCCCAGTCCCACCAAATAGTTCGCGGTCGAAGCAAGGACATCGGGCGCGCTGCGCAGGAGATTGCGCACGCCATCGCCATCGTAGTCGACGGCGTATTTATAGTATTCCGACGGCATCATCTGAGTCTGGCCGAGTTCGCCGGCCCACGATCCGACCATGTCCTGGGGATGCAAATCGCCGCGCTGGATGAGCCGAAGCGCGTCGAGCAGCTGGGCGCGGAAGCGGTCCGCGCGCCGACAGTCATAGGCGAGCGAGGCGATCGAGCTCAAAGAACGGTAATTGCCCATATTGGCGCCGAAGTCGCTCTCCAAACCCCAGAACGCCACGATAACCGCCGACGGCACGCCGAATTGCTTGTCGATGCGTTCAAATACCGGCGCATAGGTCTTGATCAAGGCG
>DASPVJ010000372.1:0-27428 GCA_035622435.1 Xanthobacteraceae bacterium
GCGCGCGCCTCCTCGGTGATTTCGGCGCCGGCGAGCATGCGGGCGATCTCCTCGCGCCGGCGCTCGGCCGCGACCTCGGTGACCCGGGTGGCGACGCGCTTGCCGCGGTCGAGGGTGTCCTTGGTTATCAGATAGTGACGGTCCGCGCGCGCGGCGACCTGCGGGGCGTGGGTGACGGCGACCACCTGGACGCGGGAGGCGAGCCGCGCCAGGCGCACGCCGATGGCGTCGGCGACCGCCCCGCCCACGCCGGTATCGACCTCGTCGAAGATCAGGGTGGGAGCGGAGCCGCGGTCATAGAGTACGACCTTGAGCGCGAGGAGGAACCGCGCCAGTTCGCCGCCCGAGGCAACCCGCATCAGCGGCCCCGGCCGGGTGCCCGGGTTGGTCTGTACCCAGAACTCGACCCGGTCGATGCCGCCCGGACCGGCGGCCGCGGCGTCGCTCTCGATCTCGGTGGTGAACCGCGCGCGCTCGAGCCTGAGCGGCTTGAGCTCCGCGGCGACCGCCTTGTCGAGCCGCGCCCCGGCGCGGCGGCGGGAAGCGGAGAGCGTGGCGGCACGCTCGCGGAAGCCGGCCTTCGTTGCCCGCGCGTGCGCCTCCAGGCGGGTAAGCTCCTCGGCACCGGCGTCGAGCGCCGCGAGGTCGGCCGCGTAGCGCGCCGTCAGCGCCGCCAATTCGTCGACGGCGACGTTGTACTTGCGGCCGGCCGCGCGCAGGGCAAACAGGCGCTCCTCGAGCCGTTCCAACTCGCGCGGATCGCGATCGGCGACGCGCAACGCCGTCTCCAGATGCGCCCGGGCGTCCTCCAGCGCGTGCAGCGCCGTATCGAGGGCCTTGACGGCCGGCTCGACCAGAGCCGGCGCCTGGGCGGCGCGGCGTTCCAGGCGGCGCACGGCCGCCGCCAGCATCGGCACCGCCGAGCGGCCGCCGGCGACCGCCTCGTGGGCGTCGCGCAGGTCGTCCGCCACCTTCTCGGCCTGCATCATCGCCGTGCGTTGCGCGGCGAGCGCCGTCTCCTCGCCGGCCGCCGGCGCAAGGGCCGTGAGTTCCTCGACCGCATGGCGCAGCCAGTCGGCCTCGCGGCGCGCCTGCTCGACCCGGCTGCGATGGGCCTCGAACGCCTCCGCCGCCGCTCGCCAGTCGCTCCATGCCCGGCCGGTCTCGGCGACCTCGTCCTCCAGCCCGCCGTAGGCGTCGAGCAGCACGCGGTGGGTGGCGACATCGATGAGCGCCCGCTCGTCGTGCTGGCCGTGGATTTCGACCAGCGACGCACCGAGACTCTTGAGCACCTGGACGCTGACCGGCTGATCGTTGACGAAGGCGCGGGTACGGCCGTCGGCAAGCTGCACGCGGCGCAGGATCAATTCATCGTCGGTCGCGATGTCGTTCGCCGCCAGGATCGACCAAGCCGGGTGGCCGGGCGCAACGTCGAACGCCGCGGTCACCTGCCCCTGCTCGCCGCCGTGGCGCACCAGGCTGGCGTCGCCGCGCGCGCCGAGCGCAAGCGCGAAGGCGTCGAGCAGGATCGATTTGCCGGCGCCGGTTTCCCCGGTGAGCACGGAAAGCCCGGACGCAAAGTCGATGTCGAGCCGCTCGATCAGCACGATGTCGCGGATCGAGAGCCGGACCAGCATGACCTAGTGTCTCGATGACGAAGTTCGTGAGCCGCCCCCGAGCCGTAACACGAACTTCGGATTCGCAGGGACACAAATTTGCGGCGCGGAACCGCTAGAGGCCGAGCTTGCTGAACGCGCGACTGATCCAGGAGCCCTGGTCCTCGTGCGGTTCGAGCCCGCCCTGCTTCACCAGATTGTAGGCGTCCTTGTACCAGCGGCTGTCGGGGAAGTTATGGCCGAGCACGGCCGCTGCGGTCTGCGCCTCGCCCGGGAGGCCGAGCGCCATATACACCTCGGTCAGCCGGTAGAGCGCTTCTTCGACGTGGCGCGTGGTCTGATACTGGGTCACCACGACCTTGAAGCGGTTGATGGAGCCGATGTAGTCGCGTTTGTTCTGGTAGAAACGGCCGATTTCCATTTCCTTGCCGGCGACGTTGTCGCGGGCGATCTCGACCTTGCGCTTGGCGCTGAGCGCGTATTCGCTGTTGGGGAATTTCCGCGCCACTTCTTCCAGCGCCTGCACCGCCCGCTCGGTGCGCTGCTGATCGCGCGTTATGTCGGGGATCTGGTCGAAATAGGACGACCCGATCAGATATTGCGCATAGGCCGCATCGGGGCTTCCCGGGTGCAGGGTCACGTAACGCTTCGCCGCCGCGATCGCGTCGTCGTACTCCTGCGCCTCGTAATAAGCATAGGCCGTCATGATGAGCGATTTGCGCGCCCATTCCGAGTAGGGGTGCTGGCGGTCGACTTCCTCGAATTTCTTCGCCGCCGCCTTGAAATCGTGCTTGTCGTTGAGGAGGAACAGCCCCTCGTTATACAGTCGGTCGGCCGGATCGTCCGAAACCGGCTGGTCCTTCTCGAACAGGCTGCACGCCGGGAGCAGGGCAAGCGCCAAGGCGCAGAGCGCCATGCGGGCGAACGCACGCCCTCCCCGCCCCCCGCGAGTCGGGTTGTGTAGACGCGAAGCCATGGACGCGAGCGTTCCCGTCTCCGAATGCGCCGCAGGCGCCTTGACCCGCACAGTACTACCTGAAAACCGCCGGGCCGACCAAGCGACTATGCGGACATTCGGCCGGGAATAAGGCAGTTAGAGCTTGATGCCGAAAAGGGGGTACCGCTTAGGACACCTCGGCCCGGTAGGCCGGCGCGACCAAGCCGGTCGCCACGTCGGCATGGCCCCGCAAGCGCGGCGCCGGCGCCTCGACCACGGTCCAGGCGGTCGGGTCGGCGATAAGGGCGGAGAGCACCGCGTGGTTGAGCTGGTGGCCGCCGCGCACCGACCGATAGGCCCCGAGAATAGGCGCCCCGGCAAGCGAGAGGTCGCCGATGGCGTCGAGCACCTTATGGCGCACGAATTCGTCGGCAAAGCGAACGCCTTCCGGATTGAGCACCCGATCCTCGGCGAGCACCAGCGTGTTATCGAGCGAGGCGCCGAGCGCGTAGCCTGAACTCCACAGCCGGCCCACGTCGCGCATGAATCCGAAGGTGCGGGCGCGGGCGATGTCGCGACGGAAAGTCGTGGCCTCAACGTCGACGGCGAGCGCCTGGCGGCCGATCAGCGGATGGTCGAACTCGATTTCCACCTCGACGCGGAAGCCCCGTTCGTACGGCCGCAACTCGCCATAGGCCTCGTCCTTGATGACGCGGACAGGCTTGAGGACCTTGGTGTAGCGCCGCGGCGCCGCCAAGGTGACGATACCGGCACGATCGACAGCGTCCACGAACGGCGCGGCGCTGCCGTCCATGATCGGCGCTTCCGGCCCGTCGAGTTCGACGACGGCGTTGTCGACGCCGAGCCCGCACAAGGTCGCCATGATGTGTTCGATGGTCGAGATGCCGGGCCCGCTGCCGTTGCCGAGCACGGTCGCGAGTTCGGTGGCCGACACCGAGCGGGCATTGGCACGAATCTCAAGCTCCGGACGGCCGTCGGCCCCGCAGCGCACGAATACGACGCCGGTGCCAGCGTCCGCCGGATGGAGCGTAAGGGTTACCGGCAGGCCCGTATGAACCCCAATACCGGCGACCGTGGCCCGGTCGCGAAGCGTGGTCTGCCTACCCGCTTTCATACTCGCGTTCCGCAACCCCATCGACCCCAGGGTTCGTCTGACAACGGCCAATGCGCTGCGGCCGCCGCGACCCTTCGGACCTTGCGTTCGCCATCGATGGCGGGAAGATGAGTTGCGGACCGACGATCGTCCGCCGCCGTCCCCCGTGGCGAAGAGCCCCTTTGCCCAACAGCTTACCGGCGACGGCGAATAAGGCCAATTCACGGTTTTTTACCGACTGTTACCTCTGCCCCGCCGCAAGACTGCCGGGTTCGTGACCGCGGCACGGGCGTGCCCGCGGGCGGCTTTGGCAGTGGCGAACGACGGCATGGTCGTCCACCCGGGTTGCCGGCAAAAATAGCGCGTAATCAATGCATTAAGGTTAACGCATGCGCTCCGGCGGGCTGCCGTGGCCGCCCGCCGCGACATCGGCGCCGCGATCGGCTCAGTTCGCTTGACGGCGCAGGAAGGCCGGGATCTCGAGCTGGTCCTCGTCGATCGAATTATGCACAGGGGCCGGCCGACCATGCTGGTCGAGGCCCTGGGGCGCCGGGCGCGGAGCAGCTGGCCGCTTGGCGTATTCGGAGACGGGCTCCTGCGGGCGCGGCTCGATCGGCCGGGGCGGCGGCGCGGGACGGGCAGCGGCGGGCGCAACGACGCGCGGCTCGGGCGCCAGCGTCTCGGCCTCGTCCTCCTCATCGCGCCGGCCGAGTCCGACGGCCGCCAGGCGCTGGAGCAACGACGTGCGACGCTTTTCCGGCGTCGCCCGCTCGGCCATCTCGCCGCGGCTGGCGCGGAACTCGTTTTGGGCCGGCAGCGGCAGTTCTTCGATGCGCGGCATGCGCGGGCGTGCCGGCGGCCGCTCGGGGGCCGGCGGCACGAACGCTTGCTGCACCGGCGGCTCCTGGGCCGGCGGCGCCGCGCGGTCTTCCGCCGGATCGATGAACAGCGTCGGTTTGGGCGGCAAGGGCCGGATGGTGACATCCTCGATCGTTCCCGCCGGCGGGAGCGCGACAGGCTTGGCAGCTTGCGGCCGTGCGGCCTCGGCCGGCGGGGCGGTGCGCGGCGCCTGATCGGCCTGCTCGTGGCGCTCGTTGAGCCGCTGGGTGTTCGCCCGCAGCTTCTGGGTCAGTTCGGCCAGCCGCGAATCGATCGAGGCGTGGGGCTGCGCCGCCATGATGCCCTGGTCGATCCCGGTCGCCACCACCGAAACCCGGATGATGCCGTCGAGCCCCTCGTCGAAGGTGGCGCCGACGATGATGTTGGCCTCCTGGTCGACTTCCTCGCGGATGCGGGTCGCCGCCTCGTCGACTTCGTAGAGGGTGAGGTCGCGGCCGCCGGTGATGGAGATGAGCAGGCCGCGCGCCCCCTTCATGGAGGAATCGTCGATCAGCGGATTGGAGATCGCGGCCTCGGCCGCGGTCAGCGCCCGCTTCTCGCCCGAGGCTTCGCCGGTGCCCATCATCGCCTTGCCCATCTCGCGCATGACCGCGCGAACGTCGGCGAAGTCGAGATTGATGAGGCCTTCCTTCACCATCAGGTCGGTAATGCAGGCGACCCCCGAATAGAGCACCTGGTCGGCCATGGCGAAGGCGTCCGCGAAGGTGGTCTTCTCGTTCGCCACCCGGAACAGGTTCTGGTTCGGAATGATGAGCAGGGTGTCGACGTGCTTCTGCAGGTCGCCGATGCCGGTCTCGGCGACCTTCATGCGGCGCTGGCCCTCGAACTGGAACGGCTTGGTGACGACGCCGACCGTGAGGATGCCGAGTTCGCGCGCCACCCGCGCCACCACCGGCGAGGCGCCGGTGCCGGTGCCGCCGCCCATGCCGGCGGTGACGAACACCATGTGGGCGCCGGTCAGATGATCGCGGATTTCGTCGATCACCTCCTCGGCGGCCGCGCGTCCGACCTCGGGCTGCGAGCCGGCGCCGAGCCCCTCGGTGACCTGAACGCCCATCTGGATGATGCGCTCGGCCTTGGACATGGTGAGCGCCTGCGCGTCCGTGTTGGCGACGACGAAATCGCAGCCGACGAGCCCCGCGCTGATCATGTTGTTGACCGCGTTGCCGCCGGCGCCGCCGACGCCGAATACGGTTATGCGCGGCTTGAGTTCCCGGATGTCGGGCATCTTCAGGTTGATGGTCATGGCTGCCTCATCGAAAGCACGGGCGCGAACGCCGTCGCTGCGGCCGGTCCGCCGCCGGCCGATCGGTGATCCTGGGTCATCAGAAGCTCTCCCGAAGCCATCGTCCGACCCTTGCGAAATATCCGTCCGTCCCCGTCATCAGATGCCGCGTGCGCCGCGGTTCGTAGTGTTCGAGATGGGCAAGCTGCGGGTAGACCAGCAGTCCGGCGGCCGCCGCGAAGGCCGGCCCCTTGGCGATGTCCGGCAGGCCGGCGATGCCGAGCGGGCGTCCGATCCGCACCTGCCGGCCGAGAATGCGCGCCGCGACCTCAGGCAGGCCGGCGAGTTGGCTCGATCCGCCGGCCAAGACCACGGGGCCGCGCGGGTCCGCCGCGAACGGCGAGGCGCCGAGGCGGTCGCGCACCATTTCGAGGAGTTCCTCGACGCGCGGCGCGATGATGCGGGTCACCACGGCGCGCGGAACGAGTTGCGGCGGCTCGCCGGCGTGCTCGCCCACCGGCGTGACGCTGATCATGTCGCGGTCGTCCGACCGGCCGACGATCGTCGAGCCGTGCAGGGTCTTGATCCGCTCGGCATCGGCGATGCGGGCGCTCAGCCCGCGCGCGAGATCCATGGTGATGTGATTGCCGCCGAGCGCGAAACCGTCGGCGTGCACGAACCGCCCGGCAGAGAACACCGCCGACGTCGTGGTGCCGGCGCCGATGTCGACAACTGCGGTGCCGAGATCGGCCTCGTCGTCGGCGAGCACGCTCAGCGCCGCCATGTAGGGGGTGGCAACCATCGCCTCGACGGCGAGGTGACAGCGCTCGACCGCGAGCATGAGATTGCGGGTCGCCGCGGCGTCGACCGTCACCACGTGCATGTCGACGCCGAGGCGGCGCCCGAGCATGCCGCGCGGATCGCGGATCGAACGGGCGTCGTCGAGCGAGTAGCCGATCGGCAACGAATGCAGCACGGCGCGGCCCTGGCGCACCGAATGACGGCTGCCGGCGGCGAGCACCCGTTCGATGTCGGCCTCGCCGGCGGCCGAGCGCAGAGGCACGGTCGCCGCGTAAAGCTCGCTCGCGATGCGGCCCGCCGACACGGTCACGATGACCGATTCGACGTGGACCCCGGCCGCACGCTCGGCGGCGTCGACCGCTTGGCGCACCGCCGCCTCGGCCTCGATCAAATCGACCACGGTCCCGGCCTTCATGCCGCGCGCTTGCGTGTGGCCGAGCCCGAGGACTTCAACCGCGTGGCTGCGCCGGCGCAGCACTTCCTGCGGCGAGCGCGGGGTGAGCCGTCCGATCAGGCAGGCGATCTTGCTGGTGCCGATGTCGAGCGCGCAGACGATCGCCGTGCGCTTCGGCGACACCGGCTTCATCTTCGGGGTCAGGCCATGCTCGAGGGAGGTCATGCGTCGCCCCCCTTGTGCTTGACCTTTTTGTCCTTGAACGCCTCCGCGCGCGCCTCGGCGGCCTCGTCGGAGAGCGTCACGCTCACGCGGTCGGGCAGGCGCAAATCGATTGCCGCGATGTCGCGGCCGATGAGGCGCTTGTCGCGATCGAGGTCGGCCAGCCGATCGAGGGCTTGCGCGACGTCGGATTCCGGCAGGCGCACGTCGACGCCGTTCTTGAGCTTGAGGTTCCACCGCCGCTCCGCCACCAGCACCGAGGCGCGGACCTGCCGGCGAATGTCCGGATGCGCGTCGAGCACGGCGAGGAAATCCTGCGCCTGCGCGGCGGCGCCGGCGCCGACCACGAGGGGGAGGTGCGCGAAGTGCCAGTCGACGAGCGGCCCGACCACGGTGCCGTCGGCGGAAATCACCGACACTTTGCCGTCGAGCTGCCACAGCGCGAAGGCGTCGCGCTCGGTCACCGTGATCTGCAGCCGGTCGGGATAGAGCTTGCGCACGGTAGCGTCGGCAATCCACGGGATCGCCTTGAGGCGGGCGCGCGCATGGTCGACGTCGAGGAACAGCAGAGAGGCGCGCGCGGTGACTCCGGCCGCGGCGAATATCTCGGCACGGCTCACTTGCTTCTCGCCGGACAATGAAACGCCCGCGATGCGGAAGCCCGCGGCATTCGCCGCCGCGTCGCGCGCGTCCGTGAGATAGCCGGCGATCATCGGGCCATGGCCGCCTTTCGCTACGCCGTAACCGATGCTGGCGAGGATAAGCAGCGCCGATGCCGCCGCGCCGGCCCAGCGCGGCGGTCTCAGGTCCGCCATCCGCATCGAAGAGTTTCGCATGAACCGGGTGATTCGGGTCGGCCGTTTTGCGGCCCGGCGCGCGCGCGCGGGTGCAGTCCCGGCGGCATTCGCCGGGCCCGTCGGCTCAGGCCGCTTCAGCGGTTGAGCGAGGCGTCCTCGACCATCCATCGCACCAGCTCAGCGAACGAAATACCCGCATGGGCCGCGATCTCGGGGACCAGCGAGGTCTCGGTCATGCCGGGCTGCGTATTGATTTCGAGACAGACCAATCCCCCAGTCCCCTCCACGCTGCCGTCGTAGCGGAAGTCCGCGCGGCTCACGCCCCGGCAGCCGAGCGCCCGATGGGCCGCAACTGCCAGTCTTCGGACCTCTAGGTAAACAATTGGTGAAATTGGCGCCGGGAGGAGGTGGCGGGAGCCCCCCGGGGCGTACTTGGCCTCGTAGTCGTAAAATCTTACCGCTGGAACGATCTCGATCACGTCGAGCGCCCGGTCGCCCATGACCGCGCAGGTCAGCTCCTTCCCCGGCACGTAGCGTTCGCACAAGAGTTCATCGCCGTAGGGCCAATCGTCGCGGTGAAGCTCCTGGGGCGGATGCGCGTGCGCTTCGGTGACGATGAACACCCCGACGCTCGACCCCTCCGCCAGGGGCTTGATCACGTAGGGCGGGGGCAGCACGTGCCGGCTGGCGGCCTCGGCGCGCGACACCACGACGCCGTCGGCGATCGGGATGGCCGCGGCGTGGAACAAGGTCCGCGCCATGTCCTTGCGCATGGCGAGCGCCGAGGCGAGGACGCCCGAGTGGGTGTAGGGAATGCCGACGATTTCCAGGATGCCCTGGAGCGTTCCGTCCTCGCCCGGGCGGCCGTGCAGGACGTTGAGGGCGACGTCGGGCTTGAGCGTCTGCAAGAGCGCGGCGATGTCACGGCCGACGTCGATGCGGGTGACGCGAAAACCCTGCTGCTCCAGCGCCTCGGCGCAGGCCCGCCCGGAATTGACCGACACCTCCCGCTCGGCCGACCAGCCGCCCATCAGGACGGCGACGTGTTTTGCCCTTGCCATGCGCACCTTCGAGCGACGCTCTTTCACCTCTCCCCGCAAGCGGAGAGAGGTCGACGCGCGAAGCGCGTCGGGTGAGGGGGCGAGTCAGGAAGCGCCCTCTTACAGGCGCCCCCTCACCCCGACCCTCTCCCCGCAAGCGGGGAGAGGGAGCCCAAAAGAGGTGATTCACAGCAATTTCGCCACCCCGATCCGCTTGATTTCCCACTCGAGGTCGACGCCCGCGGTTTGCTTGACGCGCGTGCGCACGGTCTCGCCAAGGGTCTCGATGTCGGCGGCGCTGGCGCTGCCGCGATTGATCAGGAAGTTGCAATGCAGTTCCGACACCTGGGCATCGCCGATCGCAAGTCCGCGGCAGCCGGCCGCGTCGATCAGCTGCCAGGCCTTGGCGCCGGGCGGATTCTTGAAGGTCGAACCGCCGGTGCGGCTCTTGACCGGCTGGGTCGCTTCCCGCGCCTCGGTGATCGCATCCATCTCGACGGCAATCGTCTTCGGATCGCCGGGCGTGCCCGCAAACAGCGCCTGGGTGAAGACGACGTCCTCGGCGACGCCGCAATGGCGATAGCTGTAGCCCATGTCGGCGTTGGCTAAGGTGCGGACCGTGCCGGCGCGGTCGACCGCGCGCGCCTCGATCAAAACGTCCTTGGTCTCGCGACCGTAGGCGCCGCCGTTCATGCGCAACGCGCCGCCGATGGCGCCCGGGATGCCACGCAGGAACGCGAGCCCGGCGATGCCGGCCTCTTGCGCGGCGCGCGCCACGCGCACGTCGGGCACGGCGGCGCCGGCGCGCACCCGCGTGCCCTCGATCGCGATGTCGCCGAAGCCGCGGCCGAGGCGGATCACCACGCCGGGCACGCCGCCGTCGCGCACGATCAGATTCGAGCCGAGCCCGACCACGGTCGCCGGCAGATCGGGTGGCAAGCGGCCGAGCGCGTAGGCGAGGTCCGCTTCGTCCTCGGGCATGAACAGAACCTGCGCCGGCCCGCCGACCCGGAACCACGTCAAATCGGCGAGCGGCTGGTTGGCGATGAGCCGCCCGCGCAATTGCGGCAACCGCGCCTTCAGGTCCGGGACGATGTCCGGGAAGGTCATCGCAGGCCGGCACCGTTGGCAATCTTTATCCCTCCCCTGAAAGGGGAGGGTGGACGCGCGCGTAGCGCGCGGCCGGGTGGGGTCCTCACCGTGAACGCCGAGCGTGCGGCAAGAGCCCCCACCCTACCCTCCCCCGCTTCGCGGGGGAGGGATGACCCGCGTATTGAGCGCCGCGAGTTCGCCCGGCAGCGCATAGGCCCACTGGGTGATGTTGCCGGCGCCGAGGCACACGACGTAGTCGCCGGGCTTCGCCAAGTCCTGCACCAAGCCGGCGAGTTGCTGCGGCCCGTCGAGCGCGATGACGTGGCGATGGCCGCGCCCGCGCAGCCCCTGCACCAGACTGTCGCGGTCGGCCCCGGCGATCGGCGCCTCGCCGGCCGGATAGACGTGCGCGACGATCACGACGTCGGCGTCGTTGAAACAGGTGCAGAACTCGTCGAACAACGAGGAGAGCCGCGTGTAGCGATGGGGCTGCATGACGGCGATGATCTGGCCATCGGTCGATTCGCGCGCCGCCTTGAGCACGGCGGCGATCTCCACCGGGTGGTGGCCGTAGTCGTCGATCACGACGACGCCGTTCCACTCGCCGGTGCGGGTGAAGCGCCGGCGCACGCCGCCGAAGCCCGCAAGCGCGCTGCGGATCACGTCATCGGGGACGGCGAGTTCGCGCGCCACAGCGACCGCGGCGGTGGCGTTGAGGGCGTTGTGGCGCCCGGGCATGGGCAGGCCGAGCCCGGAAATCTCGTGCACCGGCGCGCCGGCACGGTCGCGGAACGCGACGGTGAAATGCGAGTGCCCGTTGGCATGGGACAGGTCGACGAGGCGCACGTCGGCCTGCGGGTTCTCCCCATAGGTGACGATGCGCCGATCGGCGATGCGGCCGACCAAGGTCTGCACCACCGGGTGGTCGGTACACATCACCGCGAAGCCGTAGAACGGCACGTTCTCGACGAAGGCCTGGAACGCCGCCTGCACCGCCTCGAACGTGTGGAAGTGATCGAGATGCTCGGGATCGACGTTGGTGACGACGGCGATGTCGGCCGGCAACTTGAGGAAGGTGCCGTCGGACTCGTCGGCCTCGACCACCATCCAGTCGCCGGCGCCGAGGCGCGAATTGGTGCCGTAGGCGTTGATGATGCCGCCGTTGATGACGGTCGGGTCGAAGCGGCCGGCTTCGAGGAGCGCCGCCACCAGCGAGGTCGTTGTGGTCTTGCCATGGGTGCCGGCGATGGCGACGCAGCTTTTGAGCCGCATCAGCTCCGCCAGCATCTCGGCGCGGCGCACCACCGGCACCCGCGAGGCGCGCGCAGCGATCAGCTCCGGATTATCGCCCTTGATCGCCGAGGAGACGACCACGACCGCCGCACCCTCGACATTGCCGGCGTCGTGCCCGACCTCGACCGCAATACCCTTGTCGCGCAGGCGCTTGACGTTGGCACTGTCGGCCACGTCGGAGCCGCGCACCGCATAGCCGAGGTTCGCCAGCACCTCGGCGATCCCGCTCATGCCGATGCCGCCGATGCCGACGAAATGGATCGGACCGATGTCGCGCGGCAGCTTCATGGGTGGCCGTCCCCCGCTCCCGTTGCGGAATGCGCGTGCTTTATGGCCGGTCGAAGGCGAGGCACAAAGCTACAGCTCAAGCGGCAGGACGGCGCCTAATGGTCGAATAATCGTGACCGGCTTCCGCGACAGAAAGATCATATGCGGCCTGCAAGTTGAGCCAGAATCGGGGATCAGTTCCAAAATAGCGTCCAAGCCTGATAGCGGTGTCGGCGGAAACGTCCCGATCGCCGCGCATGATCTCCGTGATCCGGTTCGCCGGCACATCGAGCGCCTTGGCCAGCGTCCGCGCACTCATCGCAAGCGGCGTGAGAAATTCCTCGCGCAGCACTTCGCCCGGGTGTGTTCGCACGCGCGCCATCATTTTTCTCCATCAATGGTAATCGACGATTTCGACGCCTTCCGGACCATTCGGCGTCCAACGAAAGCACACTCGCCACTGCCGATTTATCCGAATGCTGTATTGCCCGACGCGATCACCCTTCAACGCCTCCAGCTGGTTGCCGGGCGGCGAAGCCAAATCACTCAGTTTGGTAGCAGCGTCCACCATGTCGAGCTTGCGTACCGCCACGGATTTGAAAGCTCGCCACTTCGCCGGACAATCGCCGTCTCGAAAGAACCGCTCGGTCGCCCGATCGGCAAAGCTTCGGATCATGCAGTATTATGCGTTATGTATCGCATAACGGTCAACGGCTTGGATCAATCAGGTGGCCGGCGCGCTACCCGCAGCACCAGATCGGCGAGGCGTTCCGCCGCGTCGGGCATGCCGGCGGAGCGGGCGCCGGCGGCCATGGCGTCGAGCCGGGCCGGGTCGGCGGCGAGCGCGGCGATCTCGCGCGCGAGTCGCGCGGGCGTAAAGGCGTCCTGGCGCAAGAGGATCGCGCCGCCGGCCCGTTCGAGGGCCCGCGCGTTGGCGAGCTGGTCCTGGTCGAGGGCATGGGGCAGCGGCACCAGGATCGCCGGCCGGCCGAGCGCCGCCAGCTCGGCGATGGTCGAGGCGCCCGAGCGCGAGACCACGAGATGCGCCGCGGCGATCCGCGCCGGCAGGTCGACGAAGAACGGCGCCACGTCGGCGACAATGTCGAGCCGCGCATAGGTCGCGCGCACCCGGTCGATATCCTCCGCGCGCGCCTGCTGGACGACCGCGAGCCGGGCACGCACCGGCGGGTCGAGGCGCTCGATTGCCGGCGGCACGACGTGGGCCATGATGCGCGCGCCCTGGCTGCCGCCGAACGCGAGGAGGCGCAGCGGCCCGTGCGGATCGGGCGCGGCGTAGGGCGCAACCGCGGCGATCACTGCCGGACGCACCGGATTGCCGGTGCGGATCGCATTGGCGGCAAGCGCCGGCTCGGCGTCGAGCACGCCGGCGAAGCTCGTCGCGATCGCGGTAACGCGCGGCGCGAGCAGGCGGTTGGCGCGCCCCATGACTCCGTTCTGCTCGTGGATCACGCTCGGGATACCGCGCAGCCGCGCCGCCAGCACCGCCGGAATGCTGGGATAACCGCCGAAGCCGACCACCACGGCGGGCCGCAGGCGACCGAGCAGACAATAGGCTTTGGCGACGCCGACGCCGATGACGGCGCCTGCTCTGGCATAGGCGAAGGGATTGCGGGCGCGCGGCGTCGCGCTCGGGATGACGTGCATGGCGCGGGCGGGAAACTTGCCGCCGTAGGCGCCCGCCCGCGCGTCGGTCGCAAGCTCGACGGCCGCGCCGCGCGCGGCGAGCGCCGCCGCCAGGGCCTCGGCCGGGAACAAATGGCCGCCGGTGCCGCCGGCGGCGAGCAGGACGAGCGGCGCGTCCGTGGTGCTCAGGCCGGCCTCCCGGCCGCCGCGAGTTCGGGCGCGCCGGCCAGCATGGGCGCGCGCGGGCGCCCGCGCGACAGCGCCAGCAGCATCCCCATGCCGTAAGCGAGCGAGATCATCGACGAACCGCCGTAGGAGATGAACGGCAAGGTCATGCCCTTGGCCGGAATGAGATGCAGGTTGACCGCCATGTTGATGGCGGACTGCAGGCCGAACAGCATGGCCAATCCGGCCATGGCAAAACGGGTGAACGGGTCTTCGTCGCGCAGCGCGTGGCGCAGCGCGCGGATGACGATGAAGGCGAACAGCGCGACCAGCACCAGGCACAGCACGATGCCGAACTCCTCGGCCGCCACCGCGAACGGATAGTCCGCATGGCTGTCGGGCAGGATGCGCTTGACCGTCCCCTCGCCGGGCCCGCGGCCGAACCAGCCGCCGCGCACGAAGGATTCGACCGCAGTGTCGACCTGGAAGGTGTCGCCCGAGCCCTTGTCGAGGAAGCGCTTGATGCGGCTCGCCACGTGCGGAACCGTCGCATACGCGCCGAGAAGCCCGACCACCGCCGCGCCGCCGAGTCCGGCCACCCAGACGATGCGCATGCCGGCCATGAAGAACAGCGCACCCCAGACGAGCGCGATCAGCATAGCCTGGCCGAAATCGGGCTGCTGCACCAGCAAGGCGAGCACCCCCAGCAGCAGCGCGAGGGAAACGGTGTTGGCGGGCATTTCCGGCCGCCGCACGGATTCGCCGAACAGCCAGGCGATCAGGATGACGAAGGAGGGCTTGAGGAACTCCGAGGGCTGGATGCTCACGCCCACGAGGGTGATCCAACGGCGCGCACCTTTGACCTCGGCGCCGTACCACAGGGTTGCGGCGACGAGCACCAGGCTGACGGCGAACATCACAAGCGCAAGGCGCCGGATGTGGCGCGGCGGCAGGAACGAGGTCGCGATCAGGACGAGAAAGGACGGTGCCAGGAACATCACGTGGCGGTTGACGAAATAGAACGGGTCGAGGCCGAGCCGCGCCGCGACCGGCGGGCTGGCGGCGAGCGAGAGTACGATGCCGGCGAGCATCAGGGTGGCGAGCGCGGCCAGCATCAGCTTGTCGACCGTCCACCACCACGCCGCGAAGGTCGTGCGTTCCGTGCGCGAGACCATGCTGTGCCCTCGAACTGCCCCGATAGTCCTGACCCGGCCATGGTTTCCACGGGGTTAAGCCGGGGCTCCGCTCATCCGCGGACGGCGGCTCACCCGGCCGGCATCGGCACGATCCCGGGCAGCGCCAGCACCAAGTCGCGGAACGCGGTGCCGCGGACTTCGAAGTTGGGGTACTGGTCGAACGAGGCACAAGCGGGTGAGAGCAGCACGACCGGCTCGGCGAGCCCGGCGGCTGCGGCGTCCGCGGAAGCGAGCATGACCGCGCGATCGAGCGTGCCGACGACCACGTTGGGAACCCGACCGTTAAGCGTCGCGGCGAACTCGTCCGCCGCCTCGCCGATCAAATAGGCCTTGCGGATGCGCGGGAAAAAGCCCGCAAGGCTGGCGATGCCGCCCGACTTCGCCCTGCCGCCGGCGATCCAGAAAATATCCGCGAAACTCGCGAGCGCGCGTGCGGCCGCATCGGCGTTGGTCGCCTTGGAGTCGTTGACGAAGAGGACGTTGCCCTTGCGGCCGACCTGCTCCATGCGGTGAGCGAGGCCGGGAAACGACACGAGCCCCTGCTGGATCGCCGGGGCGGAAAGCCCGAGCGCGAGCGCGGCGCCGACCGCGCAGGCGGCGTTCTGGGCATTGTGCAAGCCGCGCAGCGAGCCGATCCCGCCGATGTGGGCGACGGGCCGCGCGGTGGCGCCCGCAGCCTGCATCACTTGCTCGGCCTCGACGTAAAGCCCGTCCGGGAGCGGCCGGCGCACCGACACGCGCACGACCGCGCGGCCGGCGCGCTCGATCCGGTCGGCGGCCGCCTGGCCCCATTTGTCGTCGACGCCGACGATCGCCGTGCCGCCCGCCTGGACGCCGGCAACCAGCCGCTCCTTGATGGCGGCGTAGTCGCGCAACGTGCCGTGGCGGTCGAGGTGGTCCTCGCTGACGTTGAGCAGAATGCCGACCGACGGATCGAGGCTCGGCGCAAGATCGATCTGGTAGGACGAGCACTCGATCACGTGGGCATGGCCGCGGCGCGGCGGCTCGAGCGAGAGGATCGCGGTGCCGATGTTGCCCCCGCGCTCCGCCGCGAAGCCGGCCGCATTGAGCACGTGGGCGATGAGCGCGGTGGTGGTCGACTTGCCGTTGGTGCCGGTGATGGCGATGAACGGCGCGGCGGGCGCGACGGCGCGGCGCTGGCGGCAATAAAGCTCGATGTCGCCGATCACCTCGACGGCCGCGTTGCGCGCGAGTCCGACCGACCAGTGCGGCGCCGGATGGGTGAGCGGCACTCCGGGCGAGAGCACGAGCGCGGCAATGCGCGACCAGTCGATGTGCCGCAGGTCGGCGACGGCAAACCCCTCGCCGGCCGCTTCCGCCGCCTTGCGGGCGTCGTCGTCGCAGGCGATGACCGCGGCGCCGCCAGCCTTGAGCGACCGGCAGGCCGCCAGCCCCGACGCACCGAGGCCGAACACCGCAAGGGTGCGTCCGGCAAAGGCCGTGAGCGGGATCATCGCAACTTAAGGGTGGAGAGGCCGGCGAGCGCCAGCACGAAGGCGACGATCCAGAAGCGGATGACGATCTGCGGCTCGGTCCAACCGAGCTTTTCGAAATGATGGTGGATCGGCGCCATGCGGAACACGCGCCGGCCGGTCAGCCGGTACGACGCCACCTGGACGATCACCGACACCGCCTCGAGCACGAACAGGCCGCCGACGATCGCCAGCACGATCTCATGCTTGGTGGCGACCGCGACCACGCCGAGCAGGCCGCCGAGGGCGAGCGAGCCGGTGTCGCCCATGAAGATCGAGGCGGGCGGCGCATTGAACCACAGGAAGCCGACGCCGGCGCCGATCACCGCCCCGCACACCACCGCCAGCTCGCCGGTGCCGGGCACGAAGTGGATCTGCAGGTAATCGGCAAACACCGCGTTGCCGACCAGGTAGGAGATCATCCCGAACGTGCCCGCCGCCACCATCACGGGAACGATGGCGAGGCCGTCGAGGCCGTCGGTGAGGTTCACCGCATTGCCCGCGCCGACGATGATGAAGGCGCCGAACGCGATGAAGAACCAGCCGAGATCGAACACCATCTCCTTGAAGAACGGGAAGGTCAGCGAGGTCGCAAACGGCACGCGCCCGAGATGCGCCAGCGCGTAGCAGGCGGTCGCGGCGATCAGCGCCTCGGCGGCGAGCCGCGTGCGCCCGGAGAACCCCTCGTGGCTCTGTTTGGTCACCTTCAGATAATCGTCGTAGAAGCCGACGAGGCCGAAGCTCAGGGTGACCGCCAGCACGACCCACACATAGGCGTTGCTCAGATTGGCCCACAGGAGGGTCGAGACCAGGAGGCCGGACAGGATCATCAGGCCGCCCATGGTGGGCGTCCCCTTCTTGGTGATCAGGTGCGATTCCGGTCCGTCCTCGCGGATCGGCTGGCCCTTGCCCTGTTTGATGCGCAACAGGTTGATGATGGTCGGCCCGAACAGGAACACGAAGATGAGCGCGGTCACGACCGAGCCCGCCGCCCGGAACGTGAGGTAGCGGAAGACGTTGAGGACGGAGAGCCGGTCGGAGAGTTCGGTCAGCCAATACAGCATGGGTTCAACCTTGCGCCGGCGCCGTTTCGCCGGCCTCGTGCCGGGCGTAGCGGCGCTCCAGCGCGTTGACGATCGGCCCCATGCGCGAGCCCAGCGACCCCTTGACCATGACGGCGTCGTCCGCGCGGACCGCCGCGATCACCCGCGGCTCGAGCGCCGCCGCCGTTTCCGCGTAGTCGCCCCGACGCTCGGAGGGAAGGGCCTGCCACAGCGCCTGCATCAGCGGACCGGAGCAGAACACGAGGTCGACCGCATTGGCGAGGACCGGTTCGACGAGTTCGCGATGCAACTCGGCGGCGCGCGGCCCCAGTTCCAGCATGTCGCCCAAGACCGCGATGCGCCGGCCGCGCCGCGCGACCGGCGTCTGGGCGAGGAGCGCCAGTGCCGCCCGCATGGAGGCCGGATTGGCGTTGTAGCTTTCGTCGATCAGCACGGCGGTGCCGCCGGGCACGGCCAAGGTCGCGCGCCGGCCGCGGCCGACCGGCGCGGCGAGGGCCACGAGCGCGAGCGCGCTGAGCGCGAGGTCCGCTCCCACCAGGGCGGCGGCCGCCAGCACCGCGAGCGAATTGAGCACAACGTGCCGGCCCGGGGCGCCGAGCTTGTAGCTCACGTCGGCGCCGAGAATGTCCGCGCGCACGGTCGAGCAATCCGCCTTGAACGCCGCTTCGATCAGCCGGGCGTCGGCGTCGGTGTGCGCCCCGAAGCCGACGACCCTGGCGCCGGCCGCTTTGGCGTGCGCTTTGAGCCGGTCGTAATGCGGGCTGTCGCGGTTGATCACCGCGACGCCGCCGGGCTCCAGCCCGATAAAAATCTCGGCCTTGGCGTCGGCGATCGCCTCGACCGAGCCGAAATATTCGAGATGGGCGGGCTCGATCGTCGTGACGATGGCGACGTGCGGGCGCACCAAGCGCGCGAGCGGCGTGATCTCGCCCGCGTGGTTCATGCCGATCTCGAACACGCCGAAGCGCGCGCTCTCGGGCATGCGCGCGAGCGACAGCGGCACGCCCCATTGGTTGTTGTAGGACGCGGCCGAGGAATGGGTCTCGCCTTCGCGCGCGAGCACGAGCTGCAACGCATCCTTGGTGCCGGTCTTGCCGACCGATCCGGTGACAGCGATGACGCGCGCTGGCGAGCGCGCCCGCGCCGCGCGGGCGAGATCGACGAGCGCTGCGAGCACGTCGGGAACGACGAGCAGCGGCGCATCCGGCGGCATGGCCACGCGCTTGTCGGCGGCGACGACCGCAAGCGCGGCGCCGGCCGCCAGCGCCGCTTGGACGAAATCGTGGCCGTCGCGGCTTTCCCCGGCAATGGCGAAGAACGCCTCGCCGCGCGCGACCGTGCGGCTGTCGATCGAGAGGCCGAAAACGCTCGCCGGCAGCGCACCGGCGCGGGTCGCCCCCATCGCGGCCGCCATCGCATCGAGGGTCCACAGCACCTCGCTCATGCGACCTTCTCCTCGAGGGCGGCGGCGACCGCCGCATGATCGGTGAACGGCAATACCCGGTCGCCGACGATTTGGCCGCTTTCATGGCCCTTGCCGGCGATGAGCAGCGCGTCGCCTCCTTCGAGCGCCGCGACCGCGCGCCGGATCGCCTCGCCGCGATCGGGGATTTCGACGGCGCCCGGCGCGTCGGCGAGGATCTCGGCGCGGATCGCCGCCGGGACTTCGGTGCGCGGGTTGTCGTCGGTGACGATCACGCGATCGGCCTTGGCAATCGCGATGGCGCCCATGATCGGCCGCTTGCCGCGGTCGCGGTCGCCGCCGCAGCCGAACACCACCACCAGGCGGTTCTTTGCGTAGGGCCGCAGCGCTTCGAGCGCTTTGGCCAGCGCGTCGGGCTTGTGGGCGTAGTCGACGAAGATGGGCGCGCCGTTCTTCTGGCCGACCAGTTCCAGCCGGCCCTTGGCGCCGACGAGATGCTCGATCGCCGCGAAGGTCGCGGCGGCCTCGGCGCCGGTCGCAATCGCGAGACCCGCGGCCACGAGCGCATTCTCCACCTGGAAAGCGCCGACGAGGGGCAGGCGCAAATGATAGCTGCGCCCGCCGTGCTCGAGGTCGATCGTTTGCGCCAAACCGTCGATTGCCGCGTCGATCAGCCGGATACCGCGGCCGTTGCGCCCGACCGTCAGGATGTCGAGCCCGCGCGCCTTGGCGGCGGCGACGACGTCCGCGGCGCCGTCGTGATCGACGTCGATCACGGCCGCGCCGCCCGGAGGCATCAGCGTCGAGAACAGGCGCAGCTTGGCGGCGAAGTAGGCCTCCGGCGTGCGGTGGTAGTCGAGGTGATCGCGCGAAATGTTGGTGAACGCACCTGCCGCCAAGCGCAGCCCGTCGAGCCGGCGCTGGTCGAGCCCGTGCGAGGACGCCTCGATGGCGAGGTGGGTCACCCCCTCGCCCGCCAACCGATCGAGGGTGCGGTGAAGCTCGATCGGGTCGGGCGTGGTCAGCGCGCCGTAAGCTTCGCCGCGCGGCGACACGATCCCGATGGTGCCGATGCTCGCGGCCTCAAAGCCGAGCGCGGTCCAGATTTGCCGCGCGAACACGGTGACCGAGGTCTTGCCGCTGGTGCCGGTGACCGCCGCGACGACGTCGGGCTGGCGCGAATGGACCTTGGCCGCGGCGAGCGCGAGCGCCCGCCGCGCATCGCCGACGCGCACGAACGCGACGCGGTCGGGCAGCGGCGGCGCTGGCGCCGTCTCGGCGACGACCGCGACCGCGCCCGCCGCCAGCGCCGCCGGAACGAATTGCAGCCCGTCGGCCTTGGTGCCCGGCACGGCGACGAACGCGTCGCCCGGCTTCACTTTGCGGCTGTCCGCGGCGATGCCGCCGATCGCGACGTCGCCGTGGCGCTCCTCGAACGCGGCATCGGCGAAAAGATCGCGCAGCTTCATGGGCGGCATCGCGGTTGTGTCGACCGGGCCGGGCCGGTCCGCGCCGGATTAGCGGGCGTCCTTGTTGGCCGCAAGGATCAGCTTGTCGGCGGGCGGCAGATCGAAGCGCGGCTCGAGCCCGAGGATGGGGGCGATCCGGGCGATCACCTTGCCGGCGGTCGGGACCGCGTTCCAGCCCGACGTGGTAAAGCCGTGGGTTTCCGGCGTCGCCTGCGGCTCGTCCAGCATGATGAGCAGCAGGTAGCGCGGCCGGTCCGCCGGCATGACGGCCATGAAGGTGGTCAGCACCTTGGTCTTGGAATAGTGCCCGCCGACGATCTTGTCGGAGGTGCCGGTCTTGCCGCCCACGTAATAGCCTTTGACGTCCGCCTTGGTGGCGGTCCCCTTCTCGGCGTTGAGCCGCATCAGGTAGCGCATCTTGTCGCTCGTCTCCGACTTGATCACCTGCACGGCGAGCGCGCGCGCTTCCTCCTCGCCGCGCTTGAGGAACGTCGGCGGGATCAGACGGCCGCCGTTGACCAGCGCGCCGACCGCCATCACCGACTGCAGCGGTGCGACCGAGAGGCCGTGACCGAACGCGATCGTGATGGTGTTAAGTTCGCGCCAGCGCCTGGGCACGAGCGGCTCGGCACTCTCCGGCAGTTCGGTGCGCAGCCGGTCGAGCTGGCCGAGCTTCTTGAGGAACGCCTTGTGCTGCTCGACGCCGATCGCCAGCGCCATGCGGGCGGCGCCGATGTTCGACGAATAGGTGAAGATTTCCGGGACCGTGAGGACGCGGTTTTGCGCATGGAAATCGTGGATGTCGAACTTGCCGAAGCGCAGCGGCATGCGCGCGTCGAACGAGGAGGCGAGCGTCACCTTGCCGGAATCGAGCGCCATGGCGAGGGTGAGCGCCTTGAAGGTCGAGCCCATCTCGTAGACGCCGGTGGTGAGCCGGTTGATGCGGGTCGGGTCGAGCGCCTCGCGCGGATTGTTGGGGTCGTAATCCGGCACCGACACCATGGCGACGATCTCGCCGGTGCGCACGTCGGTGACGACGCCGGCGGTCGCCTTGGCCTTGTACTTGTCGAGAGCCTGCAGAAGCTCGTCGCGCAACGCGTGCTGAACGCGCAAATCGAGCGCGAGTTCGACCGGCTGCTGCAGCCGGTCGGAGGCGAGGCCGGCCATGTGCAGGGCGGCGAGCCCGTGGTTGTCGAGCCAGCGCTCGATGCCGGCAATGCCCTGGTTGTCGATATTGACGTGGCCGATCACGTGCGAGACTTCGCGCCCGTTGGGATAGACGCGCTTGTTCTCGTCGAGAAAGCCGAGGCTGGGGATGCCCAGCCGGTGCACCTCGAGTTGCTGCTTGGGCGTGATCTCGCGCTTGAGCCAGACGAAGCCGCGTTTGGAGGCGAGCCGCTCGCGCGCCTCGGCCGCGTCGAGATCGGGCAAAGTCGCGCTGAGCAATTCGACCGCTTCGTCCACGTCGACGATCTTGCGCGCGTCAGCGAACAGGGACGGCGCCTTGACGTCGGTCGCGAGGATTTCGCCGTGGCGATCGAGGATGTCCGGCCGGGCGGTGGCGACCGCATCTTGGGTGACGCCGCGCCGGGCGCCGTGCGGATCGGGGATCACCGCCAAGGCGACGAGCCGCACCGCGATCACCGCGTAGACCGCCGCGAAAGCGACGATGGCGAGCCCGACGCGCGCCCTGGCCTTGGCGCCGCGATCGATGTTGCGGCCGTAGAGCAGCCGGTGCAGCAGGCGCGGTCGGCGCGGCGCCGGCGTTGCTTGCGGCGGTGTCGGCGGTTGCATCGCGATCACCTGGGCTGCGCCCCGGCCGGAACGCTGCCGGTCACCGCGGCGTCGCCGTCATGATCGATGATCCCGGCGATCGGATCGTCGTTGATGGGCGGCACCACCTGCGGGCGGCGGTCGGGCAGCCGATCGAGATTATCGTACTGGCTGATGTCGATGGGCTTGAGCGCGAGATGGCGCTGCGCCAACCCCTGCACCCGCTCCGGATTGGCCAGTTCGCTCCAGGTGGCGCGCAACGCCGCGATGGCGTCGCGCTCGCGCTGGATTTCCGCGCGCAGCTTGGCGACTCGCTCGGCCTGCAAGGTCGAATCGAATTTGATCTTGTAAACGTCGGCGGCCGCGAACACGAGCGCCGCCACGACGAGCACATGGACGAGGCGCAGCATCATGGCCGCTCCCGCAGCACGGCTTCGAGCGGCGGCAGGCGCGGCAACGACGCGGAGGCTGTGAGCGGCGGCGCGTCGGTGCGCTCCCCGGCGCGCAGTTTAGCGGAGCGGGCGCGCGGGTTGACGGCGATTTCGGCGGCGTCGGGGACCACCGGCCGCGGCGTGAGGACGCGAAAGCTCGGCGCGGCCGGCGCCAGGTCCGGCCGATGACGCGAGGCGCGCGGCGGCCGGCTGCGCGCGGCGAGGAACGTTTTGACGACGCGATCCTCGAGCGAGTGGAACGCGATGACGACGAGGCGCCCGTGTGGGCTCAGCGCGCGTTCGGCGGCCGTCAGCGCGTTGCCGAGCTCGGTGAGTTCTTCGTTGACGAACATGCGCAGCGCCTGGAACGTGCGGGTCGCCGGATGGATGTCGCGCGGGCCGCGCACCACCTTGGCGACGATATCGGCGAGCTCCCCCGTGGTGCGGATCGGCACCGCGTGACGCAGCGTGACGATCGCCCGCGCCACCGCGCCGGCATGGCGCTCCTCGCCCAGGGTGGCGATGATGGCCGCAAGGTCGCGCTGCGACCCATGGGCGATGACGTCGGCGGCGCTCGGTCCCACCGCGCCCATGCGCATGTCGAGCGGCCCATCGTGACGGAACGAGAAGCCGCGCGCCGGTTCGTCGAGTTGCATGGAGGAGACGCCGAGATCGAGCAGCACGCCGTCGATCGACTGATGGCCGAGATCGCGCACGACCTTGTCGAGGCGGGAAAAGCGATCCTCGACGAGAGTGAGCCGGCCGTCCGACGCGTCGACCAGAGCGAAGCCGCCCGCAACCGCGTTGCGGTCGCGGTCGATGCCGATGACCCGGGCGCCGGGCGTTGCCAGGATCGTACGCGTATGGCCGCCGGCCCCGAAGGTGCCGTCGATATAGACTCCGCCGGCACGGACGTTGAGGAATGCGATCGCCTGGGAAGCGAGCACGGGAATGTGACGGGCCGGTCCGCCAGCGACACCCGGTTGCCCGGTGTCGCGGCCCGTCATCATCCCCGTGCTCCGTGCGGATCGTCCGCCGCCCTCCGGGAGCCCAGTTGCTGCTTGAGCGCGCGCACCTTCCCGGTGGCCTCCGCGAGCTGCGCGCGGAAGCGGTCGGGCTCCCAGATCTGAAACTTGTGGCCGAGGCCGACGAAGGCGACCGCCTCGGCGATCCCCGCATGGGTCTTCAGCGCATCGGACAGGATCACCCGCCCCTCGCCGTCGATCTTCAGCGTCTCGCTCGTGCCATAGAGCGCCACCGAAAAATCCTCCCGCTCGTCCGAAAAGGGGGCAAAGCGGCCGATCAGGCTCTCGATCTCGGCGAGAAGGGCGTTGCCGCCGGCGTCGAGCGCCGGCCGGTCGAGGGTCGGATAGCAGTAGAGGCCATCGAACCCGTCGCGGGCGAGCACCGCGCGGTAGGGCGCCGGGATCGATACCCGCCCCTTGGCATCGAGACGCAACGTGTAGTTGGACACGAAGCGGTCCATGTCGCCCTTGCTCACCGGCACGAGCAACCCGCCTGCAGCAGCCGCGGGACGCTACACTGGGTGGGAGAACATGGGATAACATGGGATACTGTGGTCGTCAATGGAACCGCTCGGCCGCACGCCTCGCAGCGTGCGTCCGCCCGGGCCGATTAAACGCGGGTTAAACTTAAGAAACGGTTGCGGAAACCGGAGCACGGAGGTCGGATGACAGAGGCCGGAAAGGACGACCGACGGGAGGAGGCCATATCCCGACCTCCGTCATCGGACTTCCGTCATCCGAGGTCGCCATGAGCATCATGTACCACGAAGGCAACCGCCGCCTGCAGGATGCGTTCGACAGCCGGCGGATTTCCGATCGGCTCGAAGAAAAGCTCACCCGAACCGCGTTCACCGAGGACGATAAGGCGCATATCGAAAGCGCGATCTTCTTCTTCCTTGCCACCGCCGATGCCGAGGGACGTCCCGACTGCTCGTTCAAGGGCGGCAGCCCCGGCTTCGTGCGGGTTACCGGGCCGTCCGAACTCGCGTTTCCCGACTATGACGGCAACGGCATGTTCAAGAGTCTGGGCAATCTCCTGGTCAATCCGAACGTCGGCCTGCTGTTCATCGACATGCAGCGCCCACGGCGGCTGCGGGTCAACGGCACCGCCGCGGCGCGCCGCGACGACCCGCTCATGGCCGAGACGGTCGGCGCCCAGATGATCGTGCGCGTCACGGCGCGCGCGATCTTTCCCAACTGCCCACGCTACATCCCGCAGCTCACCCTGGCCGAGCCGTCGATCTACGCGCCGCGGCCGGGCTGCGATTTCCCCGAGCCGAAATGGAAGCAATTCTCAGACTTCAAGGATTACATTCACCCGCGCCAGCCGACGTTCAGGGGAAAGACGGAGTGACCGGGTTTCCCCCCGATTCGCCGCTCATCGCCAAGGTCGTTCCCTCGCCCAACCAGACCGACCGGGCCGGGCGCGGGCGGCCGGACATGATCGTGCTGCACTACACCGGCATGACCAGCGCCGACGACGCGCTCGCGCGGCTGTGCTCGCGCGAGGCGAAGGTCTCCAGCCACTATCTGGTGTTCGAAGACGGGGGCATCGTCCAAATGGTGCCGGAGGCCCGCCGCGCCTCCCACGCCGGCGTGTCGTCCTGGGAGGGCGAGACCGACATCAATTCCCGTTCGATCGGCATCGAAATCGCCAACCCGGGGCATGATTACGGCTACCCGGACTTTCCCGACGCCCAGATCGAAGCGGTGATCGCCCTTTGCCGCGACGTCCTCGCCCGCCGGCCCATGCGCCCGGACCGGGTGGTCGCCCATTCCGACGTCGCGCCGAGCCGCAAGCAGGACCCGGGCGAGAAGTTTCCGTGGACGCGCCTTCATGCCGCCGGCATCGGCCACTGGGTCGAGCCGTCGCCGCTCGGCGATGACCGGGGCCTCGCCCGCGGGGACCGCGGGCTCGCGGTCGCCGGGCTGCAGTCGGCGCTCGCCGCCTACGGCTACGGCATTGCGGCGAGCGGCGCGTTCGACCAGACGACGAGCGACGTCGTCGTCGCGTTCCAGCGCCATTTCCGCCCGGCCCGCGTCGACGGCATCGCCGACCGCTCGGCGACCGAGACCCTGCGCCGGCTGCTGGCGGCGCGCAGCGCTTGACGGCGCCGGCCGTCGCGCCCTTTGCTGCGCGGCGAGCGAACCCATGACGCGCGATATTCACGGCCTGCCGATCACGACCTCCGCCGCAGCGGGCGAAGCATTCGGCCGCACGGTCTTGTCCTACCTCAAATACCAGGTCGATGCGCCCGAGCAGCTCAAGGCCACGCTCGGCGCCGACCCGGACTTCGGCCTCGCCCACTGCCTCAAGGGCCACTTCGCCATGCTCTCCTACAAGCAGGCGAACGTGCCCGTCGCCGTCGAGGCCGCCCGCGTTGCGCGTGCGCGCACCGCCAAGGCCACCGCGCGCGAACGGGCGCACGTGATGGCGCTCGACGCCTGGATCGGCGGCGACCTCGATCGCACCCTCGACGTTTGGGAGACGATCCTCGCCGATCATCCGACCGACGTGCTGGCGCTGCGGCTTGCCCACTTCAACAATTTCTGGCTCGGCCGCCCGCGCGCCATGGCGGCGTCGGTCGAACGCGTGCTGCCCAAGTGGGGAAGCGAGCTTCCCGGCTACGGCACGCTTCTGTCGTGTCGCGCGTTCGCCCTCGAGGAATGCGGCGACTACGCCGGCGCCGAGCCCGCCGGGCGTAAGGCGGTCGAGATCGACCCGGGCGACGTGTGGGGCACCCACGCGGTCGCCCACATCATGGAGATGCAGGGCCGGCATGATGAAGGCATCGCCTGGCTCGACCGACTGGAGCCCCATTGGGTCGGCCGCAACAACCTGCTGCATCATCTGTGGTGGCACCGCGCCCTCTTCCATCTCGAGCGGGACGAAACCGCGCAAGTGCTCGCGCTCTACGACCGGCGCTTCCGCGACCTCACCTCCCCGCTCACCCAGGCGCAGCCCGATCTCTACATCGACGTGCAGAACGCCGCCTCGATGTTGTTCCGCCTGGAACGGCGCGGCGTCGACGTGGGCGACCGGTGGACCGAAATCGCCGACAAGGCCGAAGAACGCATCGGCGATTGCCTGTCCGCGTTCACCTTGCCGCATTGGATGATGGCGCTCGCCGCGACCGGCCGCGAGGAGGCAGCCGCGCGCATGCTCGAGGCCATGCGCGCGTTTGCCGCCGGCCGGGAACCCGCCGCGGCGATCGTCGGCGACATCGCCGTGCCGATCTGCGCGGCGGTGCTCGCCCATCGGCGCGGCGAGCCGGCGCGGGCGGTCGCGCTGATGCGCCCGGTGCTCGACGCGATGTACCGCCTCGGCGGCAGCCACGCTCAGCAGGACGTGCTGGAGCAGCTCTTCCTCGACGCCGCGCTAAAAGCCGATCGCGCCGACGACGTCCGCCTCCTGCTGGCGCGCGTCGCCGCTCGCCATCCGGTGCCGCCGGAGCGGCGGGCCGGTTACGCCGGTGCGGCGAAGCTTTATTTACACTGACGCCGCTGCGCCACTTGACGGCGGGCGCCCCCGTGCCCATCCCTAACCGGTCAGTCGGCCGGACGGCCGCCCCGCGCAATCGCCGAAAGGCCGCCGGGGAGGAAAGTCCGGGCTCCATGGACATGCGGTGCCGGATAATGTCCGGCGGGGGCAACCCCAGGGACAGTGCCACAGAGAACAGACCGCCCGTCAAACGCCCAAGGCTTCGACGGGCAAGGGTGAAACGGTGCGGTAAGAGCGCACCGCGTGTCCGGCAACGGCCACGGCACGGCAAACCCCACCGGGAGCAAGACCGAATAGGGGCGGCGCGGAGGAGAAATCCTCCGGATCGATGTCCGGATCGGCCGCCCGGGTAGGTTGCTCGAGACGCCGGGCAACCGGCGTCCCAGAGGAATGGCCGTCACGCGCCGGCTCGCGCCGGCGCCGCACAGAACCCGGCTTACAGGCCGGCTGACGCGATAACGAGGGGCGTCCGACGCGAACCGTCGGGCGCCCCGCCAATTTTTGCGGGCCGACCGATGTCGCAGTGCGCTATCGGATCGCGCGCG
>DASPVJ010000373.1:0-9037 GCA_035622435.1 Xanthobacteraceae bacterium
GCTGGGAACCGGAAGCACGCCGATGATCCTCAATCTCGGCTTTGTCCCGTCGCTGCCGGCGGCCAATCCGCTCGCCGGCGCGGGCACGCTCGCCCCGGTGCCGGCGACCTGGCAAATCAGCGGAACGGCGCAGAATTTCATAACCGTCTCGGTCGTCGACGACACCACCAACGGGCTCACCCAGCCGGGCGTGGTGCGCCTGGCGATGCCGCCGGGCTCGGCTATCGGCGCTCCGCCCAACGACGTCCTGACCGACGTCCAGGCCGGCGTCGGCACCAAGCCGCCGCGCATCGACGATCCAAATATCGACGCCATTCTGGCCTGCTGGGTGCGCGTCAACGTGCAGAGCGCATTGACCTTGAGCTGGGGCGGCGTGAACGCGGTCGAGATCGATCAGCGAACGACCCAAGGCCCGCTCGCGATCGGCGTGAGCAGCGGCGCGCCCGGGCAAGTCTTCTCCACCACGCAGACGCAGATCGACCCGAGCACTTTCGAACTCGACGTCGACATGCCCGGCCTCGGCTATCAGCTGTGGCAGGCGGTCGACGATCTCGCGGTGCTGCGGGGGCCGGTGCCGGCCTACGTGCTCGATCCCGAGGCGGGCACGGTCACGTTCGGCAATCAGATGCAGGGGATGATTCCGCCGCTGGGGCGGCGCGTGCGGGTGCGACGGATGCGGATCGGCGGCGGGTCGACGGGAAATATTCCGGCCGGGTCGCTCTCGGCGGTGCAGGGAACCGACCCCTTGAACAACCCGGTGACATTCAAGGCGGTGCAGCCGATCGCGACGGCCGGCGGCGGCGATGCGGAGACGCTCGATCAGGCCGAGCAACGCCTGCCGGCGATCTTGCGCCACCAGAACCGCGCGGTCACCGCCGGGGATTACAAGGACCTGGCGCTGGAGGTTCCCGGCGCGACGGTCGCCCGGGCGGAAGTGCTGCCGCTGTTCAAGCCGCAGACGCGCGATCCTAACGCCCCGGGCGTCGTCTCCGTCATGGTGCTGCCGGACGTCGACGGCGTGCAACCGCCGTGTCCGCGCGCCGACCGCACGCTGCTCGAAAGCGTTTACGCCTACCTCAATCCCCGCTCTCCGGCGACCGCCGAAATGTACGTGATCGGCACCGAGTACGTCGGGTTGGGCATCAGCGTCGCGGTGGAAGTGAGCAGCGGGTTCGGCGTGTCGACGGTGTGCGCGCAAGTCGAGCAGGCGCTGCGCGGTTATCTGTGGCCGCTTGCTCCCGGCGGCGCGGCAAAAACCGGCTGGCCGCTGGGGCGCACGGTCCGCAGCCTCGAGCTCGAAGTGATCGTTAGCCAGGTGCCGGGCGTCGACGAGGTGAACGGCCTGCTGCTGTTCCAGAAGCTGCCTTCGGGCGCCTACCAGGCGGTGGCGGCCGACGCGAACAATCAGGTGGAGCTGATGCTTGCGAACTGGCAGCTGCCGGAACTGCTGCAGGTTCTGGTGACGATGGGAGCCGAACCGGCGGCCCTGACGGCCGCTCCGGTCACGGGCCCGAACACGGTGGCGGTGCCGATCGTGCCGCAGGTGTGCTGAGCGATATCGTCATGGATGCGAACGGTCTCAATTTCTGGATGCTCAACACCGCGGCGGATTGGCTGCCGGCGGGCGGCTCCGACGTGCTGTACCACTGCGCGCAGAACGGACGCCTGCAATTGCGCAGCGTGCGATTGGGCAAGGCGCCGGTCGAGGACTTCGCCGCGGCCTCGGCGCTGGTCGAGACCGCGCCCATGACGCGCGACGCGTTCGGCAACTACGCGCGCTGGGATGCGGCCGCGCACAACGTCGTCGCCGGCGGCAGCATCCCCGGCGAGGCGGTCATCTACGCGCCGCCCGCGGGCCAGACGGTCAGCGATCTCGCCATGGGCTACGACGGCGTGCTCTATCTCGCGGTCGGCGGGACGCTGGTGCTGGTCGATCGGCGCAACCGCTGGCCCAATTTCACCCTGGCGGCCGCCGACTTCAGCTTCTGGCGGCTACTGGCGCTGCCTGCGGGCGGCGTGCTGGCGCTCGACCGGACCACGCCGCAAATCGGCATCGTGGCGGGTCTGCCGTTGCAGGTCGAGCCGGCCGAGGCGCTCGCTTCCGGCATCCTCCGCTCCTGCCAGGCAAACCCCGATCCGCCGCAAATCGTCCGGCGCCATGCGCTGGCGGCGACGGAGGCGTTCATCGCCTTCACGGCGATGGCGGCCGGCCGGATTTGTCTGCTCTCCTGGGGCGCGGCGGCGGCGACCAACAAGTCGGCGTTCGTGCGGGTTTTTGATCAGACGACGGGCTTGAGCAACCCCTGGACGCTGACCGAAACGGCGTTTCCCTACGCCATCGCCTGGCTGGGCGAGCGGCGCTTCGCGATCCTCGCAACCGGCCTCAAGGAAGCATTGATCTACGACCTCGAAGGCGCCCCGGCGACCGTGGTGCCGGCCGGCGACACCTACGTTCTCGCCGGCACGAATGCGGGGCCGTTCGTGCACGGCGTCGATGCGACGCCTTATTATTCCCGCGGCAGCTCCATCTTCCCGCTGCTGCCCTTGTCGCTCAACTCCTTTGCGCCGTCGGGAACGACCACGGCGCCGAACCTGATCGACAGCGGTTCGGCGCAGACCACCTGGCACCGCCTGTTCCTGGAAGCGATTCTGCCGCCGCGTTGCGGCATCCTGGTCTCGCTCGCGGTATCCGACGACGCCGCGGATTTCGCCGCCGGGGCGACTAGTCCCGTCACGTGGTACCCGCACGCGTTCGGCGCCGTCGCTGCCGATGCGCTGCCCGCCGGAACGCCCGCCGGCGTGTGGCTGTCGACTCCATCGGAAGTTCCCTTCGCGCGACCGCTCCTCGACGATGCGCCGATCGCGGATCGCCAAGGCCTGTTCATGGCGCTGGTGCAGCGGGCCGACGTGGCGGTGCGCAATCTCACCGGCCGCTACCTGGGAATTCAGGTCCGGCTCGACGGCGACCGCCGCAACACGCCGGAGATCGCCGCGTTGCGCGTCTACGCCTCGCGCTTCTCGTACGTCGGCCATTATCTGCCGGAGCTCTATCGCGAGAACAGATTCGGGTCGGACGCCGACCGGGCCGGCCCCAGCACGCACCGCGATTTCTTCGAGCGCTTCGTCAATTTGTTTGAAGCGCAGATGACCCGCATCGAGGACGGCGTCGCCAACGCCTATTTGCTGACCCGGCCGGAATCGGCGCCGGACGACGCGCTCGACTGGCTCGGGAGTTGGATCGGGATCGACGCGGCCGGATATCCGCCCGACCGTCGACGGGCGCGCCTGCAGGCTGCGCCCGAGCTGCATCGCCGGCGCGGGACGGTCGACGGCATCGTCAAGGCGCTCGACATCGCGACCGACGGGCTGTGCGCGCGCGGCGCGGTGCTGGTGGTGGAAAACTTCCGCCTGCGCCACATCTTCGCGACCATCCTGGGCGCGGATCTGGCGATCGCCAATGATCCCCTGCTGCCCGGCTATTCCGGCAGCTCGAATTCGTTCGTCGGCGACACTTTGTTCCTCGGCGATCCGCGCAACCCGGATGTCCTCGCGCTGTTCGCCACCGCCATGGAACTGCCCGGCGAGCAGGCGGAGGTGCAGCAGTTCCTCGACACGCTCGCCTACCGGATCACGGTCTTCATCCACAACCAGGTCGAAGCGGTCGACGTGAGCCTGGTGCAGCGGATTGTCGAATACGAAAAGCCCGCCCACGTCGCCGCCACGTTCCAGCTTGCGGCGCAGCCGTTCATGATCGGCCTCGCCTCGTTGCTCGGCGTCGACACCTATCTCGCGCCGGAACCGCCGCCGGATCCGATCGTGGTCGATGTCAGCCAGGTCGGCCGCTACGGCCTGGTCCAGCACCTGCCCAGCCTCGATCCGCGCTGGGACAACGGAGCCGCCAATGTCGTCTGAGCCCACCCGCTCGATCGAGCACAGACCAGGAAGCCGACGATGAACGACACCCTGAACCCTCCGCCGTCGCCCACGCGGGTCGCCTACGCGACCGGGCGCATGCTCGGCGTCGAGGACTTCCAGGCGGAGCAGGACTACCACCGCGGCCGCCTCGCGCGAACGCTGCTCCAGCTCTACGGCACCGGCACCGTGACCGGACTGCTGGTGCAGACCGACGGCAATACCGACGCCACCAAGTTGGAGATTCAAGTCACGCCCGGCATGGCGATCGACCGCGTCGGCCGCGTCATCGAAGTGCCGCGGATGGTCTGCATCGTGCTCAACGACTGGCTGACCCAGTACGTCCAGGCCTGGCAAAGCCAGCAGCGCGGAAACGCCCCCGGCACCCCGCTCGTCCAGGATCCGAACCAGGCCATTCACGATGGCCAGAATCTGACGGTCGACGTGTTCGCCACGTTCGTTCCCTGCACGCGCGGGCTCACTCCCTGCTTCGCCGCGCAGGACGATTACGACGCGACCGACGCGTTCGCGCCCAACCGTCTGCTCGATTCGTTCGCCATGCAGCTCGTGCTGAGGACCGACGCCGCCCCGAAGACGCCGCTCGATCCCTGGGCCGGCCTCGGCGCGCAGCAGCCGGCGCTCGCCGCGTTGCGCCAGTCGCTGCTGGCCGGACCGCTGGGTCCGTCGGGAACGCCAACGGAATATCCGCCGAATTTCGACCAGACCGCGGTGTTTCTCGCCCGCATCCTGGTTCCGGCGACGGCGGGGACCACGGGCAACCCGCCGACCTGGAATCTGATCGGCCTCGCCGCCAACAAGGGCAGCGCCAACATCGACAACCTGTCGCGGCTGTTCGTCATCCCGGCGTCGGTGGTGTCGCGCTGGAACGGCCTCGGTTCGGGCACGGAGTCATAAGGAGCGTCGATCATGGCGAGCTCCACACAGGTCGATACGCAAGCGCTCGCGCTGGCCGGCCGCCAGGCGCGGCCGCTGTGGTTCGATGGCCGCTTCCTCGCCGCGCGCGATCTCGAGCGCGACCAGTCGCGTTTCCTTCAGCGCCAGGCCGCGCTCGGCAGGGCCGCCGGCTTCGGCGTGATTCACGGATTGCTGGTCGACCGCGTCTCCGTCGGCGGCGAGCCGGACGCGGAAACGATCGTCATCCACGCCGGGCAGGGCATCACCCCGGACGGCGGGCTGGTGATGATCTCGACCGACCTGACCGTGCGGATATCGGATCTGGCGGAGGAGGAAAGCCTCGAGGTGCAGTTCGGGATTTCGCGCCAGCCGGCCACGGTGGCCCGCACGCGCACCGGGCTTTACGTGGTCGCGCTCCGCCCGGTTCAGTTCACCGCCAACCCCATCGCCTCCTACCCGTCGAGCCTGCAGTCCGCCCCGGCGCTGCATGACGGCGACATCGTGGAAGCGACCGCGGTTTCGCTCGTGCCCTATCCGGTTCCTGCGAGCAATTACGCGGCGGCCACCCGGAACGCCGCCGTGGCACGGCAGATATTCGTCGCCGGCGAGGCGGGTCCGCAGTCCGCTTCGCTCTTGCCGGTGGCCATGATCAGCCTGCAGGACGGAGCGATCGAGTGGCTCGATTGCTACCTGGTGCGCCGCGACTCCGGTCCGGAATTCGGCGGCCTGCGCTTCGGATTGGCGGATCCGCCCGCCCAGCAGGCGTTTCTGCTCCAGTACGACGCGCAGCTGCGACAGGCCGTCGCCGCGTTCAAGACCGCGCCCGCGTCGTTCGCGGCGACCGATTATTTTCAGGCGCTGCCGCCCGCCGGCTGCTTCCCGCTCGCGAGCATCGATGTCCGGAACCTGACCCAGCTGTTCTTTCCGCAGCAGACGGACGTGCGCCTAAGCCTCGTCGCCGAAGACGAAATCCCGGCGCTGATCGAAGACAGCCTGTCGCTGCCGCCGATCGACCTGACGCTGGCGGCAAGCGCCTACGCCGACCTCGCCGTGTTCGCGCTCGTGCCGGTGTCGCGCGCGAGCTACGCAACGCTGGCCGCCAGCCTGCAGCCGGTGGCGCTGAGCGGCGCGGTCCCGCAGGCCGTGAACTATCGGGCGACGATCGACCTGCTCCGGTTCTACCCGCCCAAGCTCGGCGCTGCGACGAGCGGCAACACCTGGCAGCAGGCAATCGGCAGCACGACCTACGGATATTACATCCGCCGCCGCAGCGTACCCATCTATGTCAGCGCGGCCGCGGCGACCGTACCCTCGGCCACCAGCCTGACGGCGGCGCCGATTGCGACCTCCCCGATCGCGACCTCGCCGACCGCGTTCCAACTGAGTGCAACCGTGTCGCCCTCCACGGCGGTGGGCACCGTGACCTTCAAGGACGGCGCGCGCACGTTGGGCACCGTCGATCTGACCGCGGGAACGGCCACGCTCGCGGTGCCGCCGTTTGCCGCCGGCGCCCACGCCCTGACCGCGGTCTACAACAGCGATGCGAACTTCGCCGCCAGCACGGCGACGCTCACCCTCAACGTCGCCGCCACGAACCTGACGGTGGCGCCGACCGCGGGCTCCCCGCGCGCGTTCACGCTGACGGCAACCGTGGCGCCTGCGACGGCGAGCGGGAGGGTGACCTTCATGGACGGCACGCGCGCGCTCGGCACCGTCAATCTCGCGGCGGGAGCCGCGACGCTCGCGGTGCCGCCGTTTGCCGCCGGCGCCCACGCGCTGACCGCGGTCTACAGCGGCGACGCGAACTTCGCTCCCAGCATTTCGGCGACGGCTATCCTGGCCGCGACCGCCACGAGCCTCTCAGTCGCGCCGGCCTCCGGGACGGGCGCGTTCACGCTGACCGCAACCGTATCCCCGTCGACCGCGACCGGCACCGTGACCTTCATGGACGGCGCAAGCGTGCTGGGCACCGCCGCCGTCGCGGCGGGAGCGGCCACCCTCGCATCGACGCTTGCAACCGGTACCCACGCGCTGACCGCCGTCTACAACGGCTCCGCGGCCTTTGCCGCCAGCGCTTCGGCGAGCGTGAGCCAGACCGTCTGAGGACAAGGGAGCCATGGGCGCAAGCTAGGAACCAGTCATGGCGAACTACACACAGGGCGACACGCGGGTGCTGTTGCAGCCCACCGACCTGGCCACCCAGCCGGGCACCAACCTCGACACCTATCAAGGCAACGGTTCGGCGGTGCTGGACAGCCGCCGCACGCGTCCGCTGTGGTTCGACGGCCGCTTTCTCGCCGCCCGCGATCTCGAGCGCGAGCAGAACTACTTTCTGCAGCGCGAGGCCGACCTGGGCAGAGCGCCCGGCTTCGGCGTGATCGATGGATTGTTGGTGGACACGGTCGCGGCGAAGGCGGACACGATCGTGATTCGCGCCGGGCGCGGGGTCACCCCGGCGGGCGAACTCGTCGCCATCCCCAACGATCTGACGTTGCGCCTCTCGGATCTGGCCGAGCAGCAGAGCCTGGACGTGCAATTCGGCATCTCCCCGCCGCCCGCCGCGCCTGCGTCCACCCGCACCGGACTGTACGTGATCGCGCTGCAGCCGGTCGAGTTCACGGCCAATCCGATCACCGCCTATCCCACGACGGTCGCCGGAGCGATCACGCAGCACGACGGCGACATCGTCGAGGCGACGGTTGTCTTGCTCGTTCCCTGGCCGGGGCCGGCGGGCAATTACAGCGCGGCGATGCTCAACGCGGCTCTCGCCCGACAAATATTCGTCACCGGCGCCCCGGGACAGCTTGTGCAGACGTTGCTGCCGCTTGCCATGGTCAACTTGAGCGGCGGCGCGATCCAATGGCTCGATCCCTGGCTGGTGCGGCGGGAGACCGGCTCGCAATTCACCGGGCTGCACTTCGGATTGACCGATCCGCCGACCCAGCAGGCTTACCTGCTGCAGTACGATTCGCAGCTTCAGCAGGCGGTCAATGCGTTCGTTGGGCGAAACCAGCCCGCCCGGTTCCCGGCAACCAATTACTTTCAGGCCTTGCCGCCGGTCGGACGGTTTCCGCTCGCGAGCATCGACGCCAACGCGTTCACGCAAACGTTCTTCCCGCCGCAGATGGACGTGCGGCTCAGCATCCTTCCCGAGGATGAGCTTGCGGCGCTGATAGCGGACGGCATGTCCCTGCCGCCCATCGACCTGACGCTGCCGGCCAGCGCCTTTGCCGACATCACGGTGTTCACGCTCATTCCGGTGCCGCGCCAGGGCTTCGCGGCACTCGAGGCGGGGCTGCCGGCCGTGCCGCTCACAAGCGTCCTTCCACAGGTGCTCGGCAATCGGCAGCCGATCGAGCTGCTGCGGTTCTATCAGGGCGACACCGGCATCGTTCCGGTTTCCGGCGTCGACAACAGCAGTTGGCAGGCGACGATCGGCAAGCAGACCTACGGATACTACACGCGGCGCCGCAGCTCCGCGTCCGTCGTCGCCTTCGCGTCGCGACCGCCGCCGACCACGACCGCCCCGCCGACCACTTCGACGACGCGGGCGCCAACGACGCCGACCACGACCACTACAACGACGGCGAGGCCGCCGACGACCACGGAGCGGCCGCCGGCCACGACCGCGGCGCCGGCCACGGCGAGGCCGACGACCGTGACGGAGCGGCCGACGACGACGACGGCGCGGCCGACGGAGAGGCCGACTACGACCACGGAGCGGCCGACCACGACGGCGAGGCCGACGGAGCGGCCGACGACGACCACGGCGAGGCCGACGGAGAGGCCGACCACGACCACGGAGCGACCGGCGACAACCACGGAGCGGCCGACGACAACCACGGCGCGGCCGGCGACGACCACACCGAGGCCGGCGACGACGACGGCGCGGCCGGCGACCACCACGGCGAGGCCGGCGACCACCACGCCGAGGCCGGCCGCAACCACGCCGAGGCCGGCCGCGACCACGCCGAGGCCAGCCGCAACCACGCCGAGGCCGGCGACGACCACGGCAAGGTCGGCCGCGACTACGGCGAGGCCGACGACGACGACGCCGAGGCCGACGACGACGCGGAGGGTGACGTGACCGATTCGCTCATGACCCACATGACGCGCGAGCCGACAAGCGCGGCCGAAGCGTCGCAGATCGCCTGAATAAGCGGAGGTGCCGACAATGCCCGCGGCGCAGATCAAGGACGCCTTGCCCGGC
>DASPVJ010000374.1:0-6435 GCA_035622435.1 Xanthobacteraceae bacterium
GGCGAGCCCGCCTGCTCGACGGCGCCCACCACCGTGGCGCCGGGGGTATCGGCGATGGTCTTGACCAGGGTGCGTCCCATGCGCCCGCCGGCGCCCAGGATCACCAGCCGCATGTCGGCCATGGCGGGTCTCCCGCGTTGCGAGCGGATATAGCGATCCAAGCCGGTTAAGGAAAGACAGCAGATGAAAGGACGCTGCTCAATTATAGCTCGACTTTCAGCAACCATACCTCAATTATGACAGACATGCTTATCTTTGCGATCTGGGGTGCACTTCTCGGCACGCTAGGGCTGGTAATGGCGTTTGCCCGCACCAGTCCCGACGAGGCGCGATCAAAGCTTTCGGAATGGGCGGATTTTTTTGGCCTCAAGAGAGCCGCCCGATGGCTCGGCGCTCACGCTATCGACCGCCGCGTGTCGCGATACGGCAAATGGTTGGTATTCATTCTTTTATTCGTGGGCGGCATGATCTTGCAGAGCTGGCTTAAAGTGCCCCTTGTTTCGGGAGTGGTCCCACTCGGGCAAGAATCGAAAGAAAAGCCAATAATGGTCCTCTGGCCTGGAAGGGTCGTATGTGACGACGCTCACGCGCTTTCAATTACTTATGATGAAGCATCAACGCCGCCGTTCGTTTTCAATTGCATCAGGCGTCCGAACTAGCGGCAGTTTTGGTTCAGCAACGCATAAAGATCGATACCCGCAAACTGGACGCCCGGGCCGAAGCTAACTCCAGGACCAATCGACACTGTTGCTCCCTCGGGAGAGCTGATCTTTACTGGGCGGGTTGGCGACCACGTACCATTCGGATTTTTCCGAAAGGCGTCACACGGCACAGATTGTGCCACATTGATTTGCGCTGAGACGACAGAGATCGTAAAAAGGCTGAGCACCAGTCCCAGAACAAGCCTATTTGCAGCCACGGATATCCCCCACTCGTGCGTCTTCACCGGGGAGTCTTCCAATGCTTCCTGACCTTCCGCCAGCGCAGGCGAGACGACTCGCGTCACGGCGAATAAGAGAAGACCGCAAAAGCGCCTTAGTCAAGGTTTGCATTCGAAACTGTTTCACCGACGCTACATCCTATAGTTACTCAGGCGAGTGAACCCACAAGATAAACTTGGCTTTTTTCGGATCGTGCTAATCGGTCGGCTGCGGGCCGTCGTAGCCCTCGATCACGATGATGTCGGCGACCGCGTTGCCTTGGCGCAGCGCGATCGCCTTCACGTATTCGGGCGAGCGGTAGCAGGCGAGCGCGGTGGCGTAATCCTTGAACTCGAGCACCACGTTGCGGCTGCGGGTCCTGCCTTCGACCGCCTCGAACGGTCCGCCGCGCACCAGGAATTTCGCGCCGTATTTGCGCAACGCCGCGGCGTTGGCGGCGACGTAGGCCTTGTAGGCCTCCGGGTCGCTCACGTCGACGTGCCCCACCCAATATCCCTTCTTGGCCATCATCGTCCTCGTCAGCCGTGTGAAACGAGGGCGGCGGATTCGGCGATCTCGGCGACGATCGCCGCAGCAGCCGCTTGCGGATCCGGCGCCGCGATGATGGGGCGGCCGATCACCAGATAGTCGGCCCCGGCCGCAATGGCGCGCGCCGGCGTCGTCACCCGTTTCTGGTCGTCGGCGCCGCTGCCGGCCGGCCGGATGCCGGGGGTGACCAGCACCATCGCGTCGCCAACGACCCCGCGCAGCGCGGAGGTTTCCGCGGCCGAGCAGACGACGCCGTCGACGCCGAGATCGCGCGCCCGCCGCGCGCGGTCGGCGACGAGCGCCTTGACGCCGAGCGCATAGCCCGCCTCGCGCAGGTCGACGTCGTTATAGGACGTAAGCACGGTGATGCCGAGAAGCTTCAGGCCGGTCCCCGCGTTGGCTTCGACCGCGGCTTTCATGGTTTGCGGATAGGTGAGGATGGTGAGGAACGTCGCGCCCAGGCGGGCGATGCTCTCGACGCCGCGGGCGACGGTGTTGGCGATGTCGTGCAGCTTGAGGTCGAGGAAGACCTGCTTGCCGGCTTGCGCCAAGGCGCGCGCCAGCGGCAGGCCGCCGGCGTACGCCAGCTGATAGCCGATCTTGTAGAACGCGACCGTGTCGCCGAGGCGATCGACCATGGCCTCGGCGGCCTCGACCGACGGCAGGTCGAGGGCGACGATCAGGCGCTCGCGCGGGGTCGGGATCATGCATGGTCCTTATTCATGGAGCATGATCTTGTCCGAAAACCGGTACCCACCCCGGATCGCGACCCGGATCGCGTCCGGGGCAGGCTTTTTCGGGATCACGCTCATCCGAACTGCCGGGCCACTTCTACCAGGCGCCGTGCCACCGTGCGCAGCAAAACGACGCTGCGCTCGTCCCTGAGGTCGTCGTTCTCGTCGAACGCCTGGCTCGCCTCGCGCACCGCGATCTGCTCCGGGATCACCAAGGCGCCGCAGCCAAGCTCGAGCACCTGGCGCAGCGCCATGAGCGAGCGCATGCCGCCGTGGGTGCCGTTGGACGCGGCGCCGAGCGCAAACACGCGGCTGCGGTAGGCGGCGAGCGGCGGCTCCCGGTGCTCGCGCACGCGCGAGATCCAATCGAGGGCGTTCTTGAGCAAGGGCGTGAGCGAGGCGTTGTACTCCGGGCTGGCGATGAACACGCCGTCGTGGGCGCAGAACGTCCGCTTGAGGTTGACGGCGTTCTCGGGCGGTCCGGAACGGGCTTCGACGTCGCCGTCATACAGCGGCAGCGGATAGTCGAGAAGCGAAATCCGCGTGACCTCCGCCTCCGCGCGCGCGATTTCCTTGGCGGCGAGCGCGGCGAGCCGCCCGTTGAACGAGCCGGTGCGGATCGAGCCCGCGAAGACCAGAACCTTCGGAATCGGCATCGGCGGCTTTTCCGGCGATCGGTCGCGTCCGCAGACCTGCCGGCAGCTCAGCCCCTGCGGTAGACCCAGACGCGCGCGGGCGGCAGGTTCATCCAGATGCGCTCGGAGGCTTCGGCCTCGACGCTGGCGAATATTTTCGGGATGGGCGGCACCACCGCGTAGGTGAATTGCACGAACGGCGCCCCGGGCCGCAGCAGCGACAGCGCGTCGCGCAGCAGGTGCACCCGGGTGCGCACCGGCTTGGTGAACATGGGCAGCCCCGACACGATCGCGGCCGCCGGCTGGCGCAGCAGGCTCGCGAGCGCGCCGTTGAGCCGGTAGGCGTCGGCCTGGACCACGGTCGCGGCCGGATAGCGCGCCCGCAGCAGCTGGCAGAACGCCGGATTGAACTCGACCAGCACCAGGCGCCCGGGATCGACCCCATGGGCGACCAGCGCCTCGGTCACCGGGCCGGTACCCGGCCCAAGCTCGACCACCGGTCCGGGAACCTTCGGCTCCACGTAGCGCGCCATGGTGCGCGCCAGCACCCGGCCGGACGGCGCCACCGCGCCGGTCGACAGCGGCTTTTCCAGCCAGGAGCGGATGAAGCGGACCTCGTCGTCGAAACGAAGCGGCTTCTTGTGGACCAGCCTGAGGGATTGCGACGGCATCGTGGGGGACGCAGATGACAAATTTGTAATGTTCACCGGTAAAGGGCTAGGCCGCGGGGGTCAAGCACCTACCCGCCCCTCAGGTTCCTCACGCCGGGTCCGGGTGGTTCCCCAGTCCGTCGAGAAACTCCTTGACTTTGGCGAAGAACCCCGCGGATTCCGGGTGGGTCTCCCGGGACGATTGCCGCTCGAACTCGGCCAGCAGCTCCTTCTGGCGCTTGCTCAGCTTCTGCGGCGTCTCGACCATGACCTGGACGTACATGTCGCCGGTGCCGCGCGCGCGCAGCACCGGCATGCCCTTGCCCTGCAGGCGGAACACCTTTCCCGAGTGGGTCCCTTCCGGCACCTTCACCCGGGTCTTGCCGCCGTCGATGGTGGGCACGTCGAAGCCGCCGCCGAGCGCCGCCGTCACCATCGAAATCGGCACCCGGCAATGCAGGTCGGCGCCGTCGCGCTGGAAGAAGGCGTGCTGGGCGAGCGAGACGAAAATGTAGAGGTCGCCGGAGGGCCCGCCGCGGGCGCCGGCTTCGCCTTCGCCGGCGAGCCTGATCCTGGTGCCGTCCTCGACCCCGGGCGGAATGTTGACCGCAAGCGTGCGTTCCCGCGTCACCCGGCCGGAACCGGCGCAGGCCGCGCACGGGTCCTCGATCACCTGGCCGCGGCCGTGGCAGGCCGGACAGGTGCGCTCCATGGTGAAAAAGCCCTGGGCCTGGCGGATTTTGCCGTAGCCGCCGCAGGTCGGGCAGGCCTTGGGGCGGGAGCCCGCCTTGGCGCCGCTGCCCGAGCACACCTCGCAGGTGACCGCGGTCGGAATGCGGATCTGCGCGGCCTTGCCGGCGAACGCCTCGGTGAGCGTGATCTCCATGTTGTAGCGCAGGTCGGCGCCGCGCTCGCGCCCGGAGGCGCGGCCGCGCCGGCCGCCGCCCATGCCGAACAGGTCCTCGAAAATATCGGCGAAGCTCGAGGCGAAGTCGGCGCCGAAGCCGGCGCCTGCGCCGCCCACGCCGTGCTCGAAGGCGGCGTGGCCGAAGCGGTCATAGGCGGCGCGCTTGTTGGCGTCCTTGAGGACGTCGTAGGCCTCGTTGACTTCCTTGAAGTGGTGCTCGCAATCCTTGCTGCCGGGATTGCGGTCGGGATGATACTTCATGGCGAGCTTGCGGAAGGCGGACTTGAGGTCCGCCTCGCTGGCACCGCGTGCAACGCCCAGAACCTCGTAATAATCGCGCTTGGCCATCGCGATCCGCTCTCAGCCGCCGGCCGATCCTGCCCGCGGACGATCCCGCATTCGCGACAGCTGGATTGCGCGCGCGGGGCGCGCGCGGGGGCGGGGGAGGCCGTCGATGGAATCGACCTTCGGTGCCACCGCCGCCTCCGCCGCTTGCGCTAGGCTCAAGCCGACTTCTTGTTCTTCTTGTCGTCGTCGACCTCGGTGAACTCCGCGTCGACCACGTCCTCCTTGGCACCGCCCGGGCCGGCGCCGGCAGCCCCGCCGCCGTCACCGCCACCCGGACCGCCGCCCTGGGCCTGGGCATACATCGCCTCGCCGAGCTTCATCGAAGCCTGGGCGAGCGCGTTGGTCTTGGCCTTGATCGCCTCGGCGTCGTCGCCCTTGAGCGCTTCCTTGAGGTCGGCCATGGCGTTCTCGATGGCGCGACGCTCGGTCTCGCCGACCTTCGATCCATGCTCGGCGAGCGCCTTCTCGGTGCTGTGGACCAGCGCCTCGGCCTGGTTCTTCGCCTCGACCTGGGCCCGGCGCTTCTTGTCCTCCTCGGCGTGCGCCTCGGCGTCCTTCACCATGCGCTCGATGTCGGCTTCGCTTAAGCCGCCCGAGGCCTGGATGCGGATCTGCTGCTCCTTGCCGGTCGCCTTGTCGCGCGCCGACACGTTGACGATGCCGTTGGCGTCGATGTCGAAGGTGACCTCGATCTGCGGCACGCCGCGCGGCGCGGTCGGGATGCCGACCAGGTCGAACTGGCCGAGCATCTTGTTGTCGCTCGCCATCTCGCGCTCGCCCTGGAACACGCGGATGGTGACCGCGGTCTGATTGTCCTCGGCGGTGGAGAACACCTGGCTCTTCTTGGTCGGGATGGTGGTGTTGCGGTCGATGATCCGCGTGAACACCCCGCCGAGCGTCTCGATGCCGAGCGAGAGCGGCGTCACGTCGAGCAGCAGCACGTCCTTGACGTCGCCCTGCAGCACGCCGGCCTGGATGGCCGCGCCGACCGCCACGACCTCGTCCGGGTTGACGCCCTTGTGCGGCTCCTTGCCGAACAATTGCTTCACCACGTCCTGGACCTTGGGCATGCGGGTCATGCCGCCGACCAGCACCACCTCGTTGATCTCGCCGGCCGAGACGCCGGCGTCCTTGAGCGCCTGCCGGCACGGCTCGACGGTCTTCTGCACCAGATCGTCCACCAGCGCCTCGAACTTGGCGCGGGTGAGCTTCATGGTCAGGTGCTTCGGGCCCGACGCATCCGCGGTGATGAACGGCAGGTTGATCTCGGTCTGGGTGGTCGAGGACAATTCGATCTTGGCCTTCTCGGCCGCCTCCTTGAGGCGCTGCAAGGCGAGCTTGTCGCGGCGCAGATCGATGCCCTGCTCCTTCTGGAACTCGTCGGCGAGATAATTGACGAGCCGCATGTCGAAGTCTTCGCCGCCCAGGAAGGTGTCGCCGTTGGTCGACTTCACCTCGAACACGCCGTCGCCGATCTCCAGCACCGAAATGTCGAAGGTGCCGCCGCCGAGGTCGTAGACCGCGATGGTGCCGGTCTTCTTCTTGTCGAGCCCGTAGGCGAGCGCGGCCGCGGTCGGCTCGTTGATGATGCGCAGCACGTCGAGGCCGGCGATCTTGCCGGCGTCCTTGGTGGCCTGGCGCTGGGCGTCGTTGAAGTAGGCGGGAACGGTGATGACGGCCTGCTCGACCTTC
>DASPVJ010000375.1:0-7754 GCA_035622435.1 Xanthobacteraceae bacterium
CCTGGCCGACGGCAACGGCGACTTCGCCAAGGCGCTCGGCCTTAGCCTCGACGCCTCGGCGAACGGCCTCGGCCTGCGTTCCAAACGCTATTCGATGGTCATCGACGACGGGGTGGTGAAGAGCATCAACATCGAGGACGCGCCCGGCAAGGCGGAAATCTCCGGCGCCGACAACCTGCTCAAGCAGATGTGAGGACCAGCAGTCAGGGATCGGGGATCAGGAATCGGGCCTGATTCCTGATTACTGATCACTGATTCCTGGCCTCCTTCAGCCCCTCGCGCGCCAAGCGGTCCGCCCGCTCGTTGAGATCGTGGCCGGAGTGCCCGCGTACCCAGTGCCAACGCACCTGGTGGCGCGCCAGCGCGGCCTCGAGCCGCTGCCACAGATCGATATTCTTTACCGGCTTGCGGTCGGCGGTGCGCCAGCCGTTGCGCTTCCACTGATCGATCCACTCGGTGACGCCGCCGCGCAAGTATTGGCTGTCGGTGTAGAGATCGACGCGGCACGGCCGCTTGAGCGCCTCCAGCGCGGCGATCGCCGCCATGAGCTCCATGCGGTTGTTGGTGGTGTATGGCTCCCCGCCTTTGATCTCCTTTTCGTGATCCCCAAATGTGAGAATCGCGCCCCAGCCGCCGGGGCCGGGGTTTGGGGAACAACCGCCATCTGTATGGATTGCTACTCGTGATTCGGTTGAGTGAGGCCGCGTCATTCGGCGATCCCGTAGTCGCGCACGCTGCGGGCGGCCTGGTGGAACCGCAGCTTGCGGAAATATTCGAGCGGGTCCTTCGGCTTGACGAGGGCGCCGGGCGGCACGTCGAGCCAGTCGACCAGCCGGGTCAAGAGGAAGCGCAGCGCGGCGCCGCGGGCGAGCAGCGGCAATCGTCCGCGCTCGGCTCCCGAGAGCGGGCGCGCCTTGGCGTAGGCCTGCAGCAACGCGCGCCCCTTGGTGACGTTGTAGGAATGATCGGGTTCGAAGCACCAGGCGTTGAGACAAATGGCGACGTCGTAGGCGAGCGTATCGGTGCAGGCGAAGTAGAAGTCGATCAGGCCCGACAGCTTGTTGCCGAGGAAAAACACGTTGTCGGGAAAGAGGTCGGCGTGGATCACGCCGTGCGGCAGGTCGCGCGGCCAGTTCTGTTCGAGATGATCGAGTTCGGTGGTGATCGCCTGCTCGAGCCCCGGCTGCAGCCGGTCGGCGCGGCTGGCCGCGGCCCTGAGCAGCGGCCGCCACCCGTCGACCGAAAGAGCGTTCGCGCGCTCGAGCGGAAAGTCGGCGCCGGCAAGATGGAGCCGCGCCAGCGCCTCGCCGAGGGCGGCGCAATGGCCGGCATTGGGCCGCCGGATCCACATGCCGTCGAGGAAGGTGACGACCGCGGCGGGACGGCCGGCGAGGCTGCCGAGCACCGTGCCGCGCCGGTTCTTGACCGGTTGCGGGCAGGTGAGGCCGCGCGCCGAAAGATGCTCCATCAGGCCGAGAAAGAACGGCAGATCCTGCGGCGCCACCCGCTTTTCGTAAAGCGTAAGGATGAAATAGCCGCGGCTGGCGTGGACCAGGAAGTTCGAGTTTTCGACGCCTTCGGCGATGCCCTTGTAGGCGAGCAGTTCGCCGATGGCGTAGTCCGCCAGGAACGCGGCGAGGTCCTCCGCCGCGACGTCGGTGTAGACCGCCATGCCGCCCCTGCTTCCCCCGTCCTCGCTATGCCGGCTGAGGGTCCCGCAGCGGGCGCGGCAGCGGAAAGAACACGTCCTCGTCGGCGGCCGCCAGCGTATCGATGCTCACGTCGTAGCGCTCGGCGAGCGCGTCGATGAGTTCCTCGACCAGTACTTCCGGAGCCGACGCGCCGGCCGTGATGCCGATGCTGCGGGCGGCGTCAAGGCGCGGCCAATCGACCTCGGCGGCGCATTGCACCAGCACCGCGTAGGGACAGCCGGCCCGTTCGGCCACCTCCTTGAGGCGCTTCGAGTTCGACGAGTTCGGCGAACCCACGACGATCAGGGCGTCGACGCCGGCGGCCACCCGCTTGACCGCTTCCTGGCGGTTGGTGGTGGCGTAGCAGATGTCCTCCTTGTGCGGCCCGACGATCGCCGGAAAGCGCCGCTTGAGGAGCGCGACGATTTCCGCCGTGTCGTCGACCGAAAGCGTCGTCTGGGTGATGTAGGCAAGCCGCTGCGGATCGCGCGGCGCGAACGCGGCGGCGTCGGCGAGCGTCTCGATCAGGGTGACGGCGCCGGCGGGAAGCTGGCCGATGGTGCCGATCACCTCCGGGTGGCCGGCATGGCCGATCAGGGCGATTTCGAGCCCGCGGCGGTGATGAATTTCCGCCTCGCGATGGACCTTGGTGACGAGCGGGCAGGTGGCATCGAGGGCGAACAGGCCGCGGCGCCGCGCCTCGTCGGGGACCGACTTGGGCACGCCGTGGGCGGAAAACACCACCGGCGCGTGGGTGTCGGGGATTTCCGCCAGATCCTCGACGAACACCGCCCCCTTGGCCCGCAAAATATCGACCACGTAGCGGTTATGGACGATTTCATGGCGCACGTAGACCGGCGGGCCGTACATGTCGAGGGCCCGCTCGACCGTCTCGATGGCGCGCACCACCCCGGCGCAGAAGCTGCGCGGCGCACACAGGAGCACGCGCAGCTTGGGCTTCGTCTTGAATGGGCGGGCGACGGCCTGGACGGTCATGCGGGCACCGGAATCGGCGCAATCCCGCGCTCGACATGGGCCGGGGTCCCTGCCCTGTCAAGCGCGGCCGGGCGCGACGCGGGAGCGCACGGGGCATTGGACAGGACGGCCGCGGCTGCCTATATTGCGGCCACTTTCCTGTCATCCCTGATGACACGGGCTTCGCTCTCGGGCGGGCGGAGCACAAGGGAGCTTTGGCCGAGGAGATTGCCATGTCCGATTCGCCGCTGATGCCGAAGGCCACGGCCGTTTGGCTGGTGGAGAACACCTCGCTCACGTTCGACCAGATTGCCGAGTTCTGCAAATTGCATCCGCTCGAGGTCAAGGCGATCGCCGACGGCGACGCCGCCCAGGGCATCAAGGGCCTCGATCCGGTGCTCACCGGCCAATTGACCCGCGAAGACATCGAAGAGGCCGAGGCCAATCCGGAGCGCCACCTCAAGCTCGCCGACCCCAAGGTGCGCCTGCCCCAGCCCAAGTCCAAGAAGGGGCCGCGCTACACCCCGGTGTCGCGCCGGCAGGATCGGCCGAACGCCATCCTGTGGCTGCTGCGCAACCATCCGGAACTCAAGGACGCGCAGATCATGCGCCTCGTCGGCACCACCAAGTCGACCATCCAGGCGATCCGCGACCGCACCCACTGGAACGCGCCCAACCTGCAGCCCATGGACCCGGTGACGCTCGGCCTCGCCACCCAGCTCGATCTCGACTTCGAGGTCCAGCGCGCCGCCAAGGAGAAGCCGGTCGAGCCCGAGGAGCGCGGCGCCACGCTGCTGCCCGCCGAGGTGACGACCGCGGAGGCGCGCGCCGAGGCCGCGGCCCCGGCCGGCAAGCCGCCGTCGGAGGAACTCGACGTCGACGCGGTGTTCGCCAAGCTCAAGCAGATCGGCGGCAAGCCGGACAAAAGCGACGAGCAGCCGTAATGAGTTCCGTCATTGCGAGCGAAGCGACGCAATCCAGGGGACGAGCACCGGTCAGCTCTGGATTGCTTCGTCACCCCTGGCGGGGCTCCTCGCAATGACTTCCCGCGTGGCCGGGGTCAGTTCAGCCGCACCGGCTTGTTCAAATAGAACTCCCGCATCGCCGGCCGGTAGCGGTCCATCGTCTCCTTGTTGAGATCGAGCGGCGGCTTGGCGTCGGCCGGCAGCAGCTCGAAATATTTCGTCTTCGCCGTCGCCTCGGCGTGCTCGGCCTTGGCCTTCTCGATGAGCCCCGGCGTGGTGAGGAAGTCGAGGATCGCGCCGGCCAACACCTTGGCGGCGGCGATCATGCCCTTGTGGGTCATGCCGCTGGTCGGCGTCACGCCGGCCGGCCAGTTGTGATAGAACACGCCCGGCACGCTGCCGGGGTAGTAAAGCACCGCGCTCGGCACCACCCAGGTTATGTCGCCGCTGTCGTTCGAAGCCGCGGTCTGCGGGCGTTGCGCGAACCCATATTGTTTGGTGTTGAGGCCGACGACCGGCAGCCCGAGCGACGCCTGGAATTTGCGCGCGAACGCCTGCTCGTCTTCGCTCCATTGCGGCATGCCGACCGCGTCGATATTGGCCTGGATCGTCTCGCCGACCGTGCGCAGCGCCAGCTGCGGCCAGGCGGCGGCGTCGATGCGCATGTCGTAGGTGGTGCCGGTCATCAGCGCGGCGCCGTCGGCGATCTTCACCAGCTTGTCGAACGTCTCCTTGGCGGACGGCATGTCGGCGTCGCGCACGAACCACCAGATCTGCCCGGTCTCCGGAATGATGTTGGGCTGCAAGCCCCCGAAGGTGATGGCGCGGTGCGCCCGGTAGGTCGGGTGCAGGTGCTCGCGCAGCTTGTCGAAGCCGATGTCCATCAATTCGACCGCGTCGACCGCATCCCTGCCTTCCCACGGATTGATGGCGGCATGCGCCTGCTTGCCGTGGAAGGTGAAGCGGGCGCTGATCGCCGCGTAGTTCTGGAAGCCGACGCCGGCGCTGAAGTTGTCGGCGATGTGCAGCAGGATGGCGATGTCGGAATCCTTGAACTGGCCGGCGCGCACCAGATACGGCCGGCTGATGATCTGCTCCTCGGCCGGCCCCAGCGAGATCGCGACCGAGCCGGGGATGTTGTAGCGCTCCATCGCCTGCTTGACCGCGAAGGCGGCGCCGACCGCGATCGCCGGATGGGTGTTGTGGCCCTCCATGTGGCCGGGCGCGCCGGGGATCAGCGGCTTGCGCTCGATGCTGCCCGGCGTCTGCGAGCCGTTCGGCAGGGCGTCCATCTCCGACACGACGACGATCCGCGGCCGGCCCTTGCCCCACGTGGCCCAGATGTTGGTCGGCATGCCGGCGCCGCCGGTCTCCACCGTGAAGCCGGCCGCCTCCAGCGTCTCCTTGACGAGCTTGGCGCTCTCGAACTCCTGCATGCCCAGTTCGGCAAAGTAATAGACGGAATCGCCGAGCAGAAAGATTTGCTCGGCGTTGCGGTCGATCGCCGCGTAGGCGAGCGCCTTCTTTTCGTCGGGCTCCCCCGGCGCCGCCGATGCCGAGGCCACCGCCATGAAGGCGGCCGCGAGCAATGTGCGATTGAGCATGTTTGCCTCTTTCTCATTTGAGCATGATCTTTTCCGAAAACCGGTACCCACTTTTCGGGATCATGCTCTAGGCCCAGCGGCCGGCGCGTTTCTCGGCGAACGACGTGAGCCCCTCGGCCGCTTCGGCCGTCTGGCGCTTGGCGGCATGCGCCGCGACCAATGCGGCGAACGCCTGCTCGTCGAGATCGGCGAAGGTCGCGGCGAGCACGTGCGCCTAGGTTTGCGCCAGCGCATCGGGCGCGTTCTCGAGCACGTGGCCGACGATGCGCGCGCCGGCGGCCTCCAGCTCCGCCAGCGGCACCACCTCGTGGACGAGGCCGATGCGGCGCGCCTCCGCGGCTCCGAACCGCTCGCCGGTGAGGGCGTAGCGGCGCACCTGGCGCATCCCCATGGCGTCGTTGAGCTGCGGGATGATGATCGCGGCGGTGAGCCCCCAGCGCGCCTCGGCGATCGAGAAGATCGCGTTGTCGGCCGCCACCACCACGTCGCAAGCCGCGACGATGCCGGTGCCGCCGCCGAAGCAGCCGCCCTGCACCAGCGCTATGGTGGGCACCGGCGTCCGGTTGAGCCGCTGCACCGCATCGGCAGTGGCGCGCGACACACGGATGTTTTCCTCCGGCGACGCCGTGCGCACCGCGTTGACCCATTTGAGGTCGGCGCCCGCCTGGAAATGCCGCCCGGCGCCCTTGATCACGACGGCGCGCAGGCCGGCCGCGCCCGCAAGCGCGTCCATGGCGGCGAGCAGCCCCTCGATGAGTTCGCCGTTATAGGCGTTGTTCACCTCGGGCCGGTTGAGCGTGACGGTCGCAACGCCGCGCGCATCGAGCGCCCATAGCACCGGGCCGGTCGCGTTCGACAGATTCATCGGGCTTCTCCCACCGCTTTGGCCGCCCATGCTTCCCCGGCCGGCTACGGATTGGCAAGACATTGCCGGGACAATCGGGCCGTTGGCGCAAGCGCGGGCTTGCGCCCGGGGGAACCCCATGGTCCTGGCCACATCCGCCTGGCGCGCCGAGCGCAACGCCAAGGCGCGGGCGCGACTGCTGCGCCATCTGCCGGAGGTTTTCCCCGCTGCCGTGCTGGCGCATGCGCTGGTCAAGCCGTTCGTGCCGCCGACCCCGCGGCGGGCGATCGAATCCTACTGGCGCCATCACCCGCTGCGCGCCGACAAGCTCGCCCGCGCGCTCGCGGCCAAAAGCGGCGCGCCCGCCGGCTGGAGCTGGCGCCTCGGCAACGCGAAGGCGGGCCTGCCGGCAAGCTTCCGCGCGCCGCCCGCGCCCTATCGCGAGAAGACGCACGCCAAGGGGCCGGGCCATTGCTGCATCTGCGGCCAGCCGGTGTTTCGCCTCGGTTGGCATCGGGATCTATGGGGCGACGGCCGCAACAAAAACGCGCGCTGGCACAGTTGCTGCGTCGCCGCCTGGAACCTGTGGACGGCGCCGAGCGACTACGGACGCCACCTCAAGGCGCTGCAGGGCCGCCGCTGTCGCCTCACCGGCGAACGCCTGTCGAAAGACGCCGAGGTCGACCACCGCGTGCCGCTATTCCAGGTGTGGCGCGACCACCGCGGCGCGCCGTGGCCGCGGCTGCTGGCGTTCTGGGGCGTGCCGAATCTGCAGATCGTCAACCGCTCGGCGCATGCCGAGAAATGCGCGCAGGAATCCGGCGAACGGGCGGCGCGGCGCGGCGTGACGGCGCTCGTCCTTTCGGTTGCGCTCGATTCCCCGTAGGATCGGGAAAGAATTTCGTACGCAGCCAGGGGCACGGTGTCATGACATCGATCCGCGCGATCCAGATCGTCGGCGTCCTCGGCGTCGGGTTGTTGACCGCGATGGCCTGCATCAACAATCTGACCGATTACGGCTCGAACTTCGCATTCGTCCAGCACGTGCTGTCGATGGACACCACGTTTCCCGACAATTCCTTGCGCTGGCGCGCCATCGAGGCGCCGGCGCTGCATCATCTGGCCTATTGGCTGATCATCGCGGCGGAAGGGCTGGCCGCAGCCCTGTGCCTCGTAGGCGCCGTTAACTTGTTGCGGCATCGAAACGACGGCGCGGAGGATTTCCACCGGAGCAAGACGATCGCGCTGTGGGGGCTCACCGTCGCGCTGGCGCTCTATCTGATCGGGTTCATGGTCGTCGGCGCCGAGTGGTTCGTCATGTGGCAGTCGCCCAAATGGGACGGACGGCAGGCGGCCTTCCGCATCCTTACAGCGATCGGCCTCGTCACCCTGATCCTGCTGCACCGCGACGACCGGACGAAGGCGCCGTAGCGCGCAACGCGAAAACTGTTCGGCGCGATGACAAACTTTGATGGCACGTTTCGTCGTGCAACCTTGGATGACGTGGCCGCGCTGGCGGAACTGGTGGAGTTCGCCAGCGAAGGTCTTGCGCTTTGCCTATGGACTCAGCTGGCGGGGCCCGGCGGCGACCCGTGGCAGATCGGCCGGAACAGAGTGAGCAGCGAAACGGCGGGAATTTCCTATCGCAATGCGCTCATCGCCGAACGCGCGGGCA
>DASPVJ010000376.1:0-2158 GCA_035622435.1 Xanthobacteraceae bacterium
CGCTCGGCCATGTCGGTGCAGTCCTCCCTGGTGATGCATCCGATCCTCGCCTACGGCACCCCGGCGCAGCGGCGCAAATACCTGCCCGGGCTCGCCCGCGGCGACATCGTCGGCTGCTTCGGGCTCACCGAGCCCGACCACGGCTCCGACCCGGGCTCGATGGCGACGCGCGCCGAGAAGGCGCCGGGCGGCTTCACCCTTAACGGCGCCAAGACGTGGATCAGCAATTCGCCCATCGCCGACGTCGCGGTCGTCTGGGCGAAGCTCGACAACGTCATCCGCGGCTTCATCGTCGAGCGCGGGACCAAGGGATTCTCCACGCCGAAGATCGAGGGCAAGCTGTCGCTGCGCGCCTCGGTCACCGGCGAAGTGGTGCTCGACAACGCGTTCGTGCCGGAGGACAACCTGTTGCCGAACGCCAAGGGGCTCGCCGGCCCGTTCGGCTGCCTCAACCGCGCGCGCTACGGCATCGCCTGGGGGTCGATGGGCGCCGCCGAGTTCTGCTGGCACCGGGCGCGCCAATACGTGCTCGACCGCAAGCAGTTCGGCCGTCCGCTCGCCGCCAACCAGCTGATCCAGAAGAAGCTCGCCGACATGCAGACCGAGATCGCGCTCGGCCTGCACGGCGCGCTGCGCCTCGGCCGCATGATGGAGGCCGGCACCGCGGCGCCCGCCGCCATCTCGCTCCTCAAGCGCAACAACTGCGGCAAGGCGCTCGATGTCGCGCGCCAGGCGCGCGACATGCACGGCGGCAACGGCATATCCGACGAGTTCCACGTGATGCGGGTGCTGTCGAATCTGGAGACCGTCAACACCTACGAGGGCACCCACGACATCCACGCCCTCATCCTCGGCCGCGCGCAGACGGGGATCCAGGCGTTCTTTTGATCAGATGACAGATGACAGATGACAGATGTCAGAGATAAAGAAGTCCGACATCTGATCTCCGTCATCTGATCTCTGTCATCCGTCATCCGGCTGCGAGCTTCGCGAGCCGCACGACCATCGCGCTTTGCCCGTCGGTCAGGGCGTCGAGGATGGTGAAGTGGTTCGCCTGCGCCACCGCTTCGTAGCGGGTCAAGACGCCGCTCTTGCCCCAGGCGTCGGCAATGCTGCGGCTCTGGCGCAGGAACTCGGAGGATTCGAGCGCGCCCACGACCGCGTCGAACGTGCGGCCCGCGGGCGCCGGCCAATAGAGCGGCGAGACGCGGCGCGCGTCCTCGGCATCGAGGCGCAAATCCTGGTTCATCGTGACGCCGATGAGCGGCGCGAGGTCGAACAATCCCGAGATCGAATAGGCGGCGGGGACGAGATCGACGGGCAGGTCGGGCGCCACCGCCTTCCAGTCGGTCGCCAGCAGGCAGGCGGCGAGGTGCCCGCCGGCGGAATGCCCGAACGCCAGGATGCGTTGGCCGAAGCGGCGCCACAGGTAGAGGCAGGCCTGGCGCATCTCGGTAATGATGTCGGCGATCCGCACCTGCGGGGCGAGATCGTAGCCGGCAACCGCCACGGCGACGCCGCGTTCGTTGAGGCCGCGCGCCAGGTGGCTGAACATGGCGGGCTCGAGCGAGCGCCAGTAGCCGCCGTGGATGAACAGCGCGAGCGGCGCGGCGCCGCCGCCCGCCGGCGCGAACAGGTCGATGGTCTGGCGCGCGGTGGCGCCGTAGAGGATGCCGAGTTCGGCGCGGCGCTCGGCCGCCGCCTCGTCGCGGAAGGCGGCGGCATCGCGCGCCCAACGGGCGAAAATCTGCGGATGCTCCGGCACCCGCGCCCGGTTGTTGTATTCGGCCTCGTAGTCGATCGCCATCACGCGCTCCCGGCGGCGGGAGATTGCTGCATCGATCGACCCGCGGCAAGGCGCGCGCTTTGTCGCGGAAGCGAAGCGCGCTATCTATCGGCTGCCATGAAGGTCGACGGCAGGCACACGCGCACCATTTGGCTCGAGCCGGACGGCTGGTCGGTCGGCGCGATCGACCAGACCCGCCTGCCCCATCGCTTCGAAACGATCCGCCTGACTCAGGTCGCCGACGCGGCCCGCGCCATCGCCACCATGCAGGTGCGCGGCGCGCCGCTGATCGGCGCCGCGGCGGCGTACGGCGTCGCGCTCGCGCTGCGCGCCGACCCGTCCGACGCGAGCCTTGCCGCCGCCTATGGGTTG
>DASPVJ010000377.1:0-5689 GCA_035622435.1 Xanthobacteraceae bacterium
CGCCCAGCGCACGGCCAAGAAGCTCCTCAACGACACCGAGGACGCCTCCCTCTCGATCGCGATCGAGCTGGAAGGCCATTGCTACAGCCGCCTGCGCACCTCGGAGGATTTCCGCGAGGGCGTCGAGGCGTTCCACGCCAAGCGCCCGGCCAAGTTCCGCGGGGTGTAGTTTATCCCGTTTCGCGACTCCCTCTCCCCGGAGGGGAGAGGCATGGGGTGAGGGGGTTACGACCTGACGAATTGGCGTGGGAACCCCCTCACCCGGGTCGCTTCGCGATCCGACCTCTCCCACCGAACTCGGGTTTACCCGAGTTCGGCATTTTAGCGGTCGAAGTCGGGTAAACCCGACTTCGACTGGGGAGAGGTGAAGAGGCCCCTTGCAGGGGAGGGATGAAACTCCATCGGATTGGAATTGGCACGGCACCGCCCTATGCTGGCCGGCGACGCGAGCGACGGAGCCCAGGTGACCCCATGAAATTCGGCATTTTCTACGAGCTGCAGCTGCCGCGGCCATGGCAGGCGGACAGCGAGCTGAAGCTTTACCAGAATGCGCTCACCCAGCTCGAACTCGCCGACCGCCACGGCTACGACTACGCCTGGGTGGTCGAGCATCATTTCCTCGAGGAATATTCCCATTCGCCCGCCCCCGAGGTGTTCCTCGGCGCCGCCAGCCAGCGCACCCAGCGCATTCGGCTGGGCCACGGCATCATCCAGCTCACCACCAGCCATCCGGCGCGGGTGGCCGAGCGGGTGGCGGCGCTCGACCTCCTGAGCAACGGCCGCGTCGAGTTCGGCATGGGCGAGAGCGCCAGCATCACCGAGCTCGAGCCGTTCGGCCGCACCATGGGCGACAAGCGCGACGTGTGGGAGGACGCGGTCCCGGCGGTGCTGCAGATGTTCAAGGACGGCGGCTGCGAATACGACGGCCGCTACTTCCATTTCCCGCTGCGCAACGTGGTGCCGAAGCCGCTGCAGAAGCCGCACCCGCCGCTGTGGATGGCGTGCTCGCAGCTCGACACCATCGGCCGCGCCGGCCGCTTCGGCGTCGGCGCGCTCGGCTTCCAGTTCGTCAGCGCCGACGCCGCCCACGCCTGGGTGCATTCCTATTACAACGGCATCACCAAGCGGCTTTCCAAGCTCGCCGACTACCGCCTCAACCCCAACATCGCGCTGGTGAGCATGTTCATGTGCGCGAAGACCGACGAGGAGGCGCGCCGACGCGCCGACGGAGCGACGTTCTTCCAGTTCGCGCTGCGCTACTACGGCGCCTCGCAGTCGCGCGAGCGGCCCGCTCCCGGCACCGTCAACATGTGGGAGGAATACCAGGCGTGGAAGCGCGCCAATCCCGAGGCCGCCGACCAGGCGCTGCACGGCGGGCTCGTCGGCTCGCCGGAAACCCTGCGCGCCAAGCTGCGCAGGTTCGAGACCTCGCACATCGACCAGGTGATCTTCCTCAACCAGGCGGGCCGGAACACCCACGAGCACATCTGCGAGGCGCTCGAGCTGTTCGCCAACGAAGTGATGCCCGAGTTCCATGCCAACGTGCCGGCGCACGAGGCGTGGAAGGCGAAGGTGCTCAACCGCGAGATCGAGCTCGAGGAGATCGACACCGAGCCGTTCAAGGAGCGCTACGGCCAGAAAGGCATCCCGGCGCAGACCATCGCCAAGGTGGCGGCGGCAGTGCGATAAGGCCGCCCAAGCGGAGAGAAGTCTGATGCGCTACGCCGTCGTCATCGAGAAGGCCAACGACAATTATTCCGCCTATGTGCCGGACCTGCCGGGATGCGTCGCCACCGGACCCACCGTTGAGGCCACCGAGAACGAGATTCGCGAGGCGATCCGGTTCCACATCGACGGCCTCAAGGCGGACGGCCTGCCGGTGCCGGCGCCGACCAGCATCGCCGAATACGTCGAGGCGTGAAGCGCGCGGCGGAGGCGGTCTCTTGCCGGTCTTCTCCCCGCACCAGGACGCCGCGCTCCGGGGGAAAGCTCAACCGCTATAATTTCACGATTCTGATTCGAACCGGCGCAATACCTGCATGACGGCACTCGCGCCTGCTCTGTCCCCGCACGGCGTTTTGCGGCTCAGGCCTGCGGACGACGCGCCGGCTCCGGACAGTACGGCTGACGCGCGGATCGAGCGCGCGTTTGCGCGCGGCGCCGGTCACGGGCTGTTGCATCTGGGTGCCGAGGCGGTCGGCATCGCCCTGCCGCCGGCGCTCTCGTACTGGCGCGAGTTCGCCGCCCGCTACGTCACCGCCCTGTGTTCGCTTCCCGGCATCGCCGAGGCTCGAGGGAAGCCGGCCGTGCCGACGCCCGGCGATGCTGATTTGAGCGGCGTGGCGGCCGCCGTTCCTCCCATGGTCGGGGCGGAATACCTGACGCCCGCACTCCTGGGCGAGCTTTGGCGCGGCATCGACGCGGCGTTCGACACCGAGCTGAACGAATCCGGCCTCCCGGTGCAGGGGTTCCTCAAATCGCGGCACCCGGCCTGGAATCTGGTCGGACGCGTTCATTTCAATCTCGCCGAGAATCGGAAGGACGAAGACGCACCGTTCGCCTTCATCGCCACCTACACGACGCGGTTGTCGGCGCAAGGCAAGGCACAGCATCTGCCGCTCGGCAAGGCATTGCAGGAATACGCCGGCGCCAAAAACCGAGAGCGCCTGCTCGCCCTGCTCACCCCGGTGCAACGAGCTGCGGAGCATTGCGGTTGGCTCAAGAGCATGGCCGACGCGGGCGAAATCTTTCATCCCCTGCGCTGGACCGCGCAACAGGCGCTGCAATTCCTCAAGGACGCCCCGGCGATGGAAAGTGCCGGCGTCGTCATACGCATGCCGGCGAATTGGCGGATGAACCGGCCGGCGCGCCCGCAGGTCACGGCGACCGTCGGCGGGAACCCGCCCTCGCAACTGGGCCTCGACGCGCTTCTCGACTTCCGGATGGAGGTGACGCTCGAAGGCGAGAAGCTCTCGCCCGCCGAGATCAAGCGCTTGCTGGCGCACACGGACGGGCTGGCTTTCATCCGCGGCCGATGGGTCGAAATCGATACCGAGCGGCTGCGCCGCACGTTCGATCAATTCGAGGCGATCGAGCGGCGCGCCGCGGGGGAGGGCCTGTCGTTCGGCGAAGCCATGCGCCTGCTGGCCGGCGCCGCAATTTCCCCCGATGCCGCCGAGGTTGAGGCCGGCGCCGCCTGGAGCCAAACGGTCGCGGGTCCCTGGCTGGCGCAGACGTTGGCGGCGCTGCGCCGTCCCGACGGCGCAGGGGATGCCGGTCCGAGCCGGCTGCTGCGCGGAACCCTGCGGCCTTATCAGCGCGACGGCTTGCAATGGCTCAATCTGCTCGCCCGCCTGAAGCTCGGCGCGTGCCTGGCGGACGACATGGGGCTGGGCAAGACCATCCAGGTGCTCTCGCTGCTGCTCGCGCTCAAGGAACAAGCGGCGAACGCCGCCAAGCCGTCGCTGCTGGTGGCCCCGGCCTCGCTGCTGGCGAACTGGGTCGGGGAGATCGGCCGGTTTGCGCCGAGCCTGAAGACGATCGTGGTGCACCCGTCGGCCGCGAGCGCGGAACGGCCGCCGGCGGACGGCGCCGCCGCTTTGGCCGGCGTCGACCTCGTCATCACCAGCTACGGGTTTCTCTCGCGCGCGGCCTGGCTCGGCGAAATCGCATGGCGCCTGGCGGTGATCGACGAAGCCCAGGCGATCAAGAACCCGGGCGCCAAGCAGACCCGGGCGGTCAAAGAGCTCAAGGCCGAGGCCCGCATCGCGCTGACCGGGACGCCGATCGAGAACCGGCTCGGCGATCTCTGGTCGATCTTCGACTTCATCAATCCCGGGCTGTTGGGATCGGCACGGCAGTTCTCAAGCTTCGCCAAGCAGCTCGCGGAGCGGGAACACAATCCCTATGGGCCGCTGCGCGAACTGGTCCGGCCGTACATTCTGCGCCGCCTGAAGACCGACAAAAGCATCATCGCCGACTTGCCCGACAAGACCGAGATGAAGGTATTTTGCTCTTTGAGCCGCAAACAGGCCGCGCTCTATCAGCAGGCGGTCGGCGATATGGCGCGCCAGCTCGAGGAAGCCGACGGCATGAAGCGCCGCGGCATCGTCCTCGCCCTGCTGATGCGGTTGAAGCAGATCTGCAATCATCCTTCGCAGTGGCTCGGCGACAACGCCTGGGCCGACGAAGACAGCGGGAAGTTCGCGCGCCTGCGCGAGATCACCGAGGAGATCGCCGCCCGCCAGGAGAAGGCCCTCGTCTTCACCCAGTTCAGGGAGATCACCTCGCCGCTGGCCACGTTTCTCGCCGGCATATTCGGCCGCTCCGGCCTCGTCCTGCACGGCGAGACCGAGGTGCGCAAACGCAAGGACCTGGTACGCCGGTTTCAGGAAGACGAGGACGTGCCGTTCTTCGTGCTTTCGCTCAAAGCCGGAGGCGCCGGGCTCAACCTGACCGCGGCCTCGCACGTCGTACATTTCGATCGCTGGTGGAATCCCGCTGTTGAAAACCAGGCGACCGACCGTGCGTTTCGCATCGGACAGAGCAAGAATGTCCTGGTGCACAAGTTCGTATGCCGCGGCACGGTCGAGGACAAGATCGACGCCCTGATCGAGGCGAAGCGGGAACTGGCCGGAGATTTCTTGAGCGGCGGAGCTGACATCGTCCTGACCGAAATGGCCGACGACGAATTGATCAAACTCGTGACGCTCGATTTGGCCGCGGCGATGAAGGAAGGCTAGCGATGAGCTTCTTTCCCTGGGGAGATTACGTCTCCGTCGCGGAGAGGCGGCGGCGGGCCGAGGCCAAGATCGCGGGCTTGCGCAAAAAAGGGCGGTCGATCGCGCCGGTGAAAATCGAAGGCCGCAAGATCGCCACGACCTTTTGGGGCCAGTCGTGGTGCGCCAACCTCGAGCGCTACAGCGATTACGCCAGCCGCCTGCCGCGCGGCCGAAGCTACGTCCGCAACGGCCTCGTCATCGACCTGCAGATCGGCAAGGGCAAGGTCACGGCGATGGTCAGCGGATCCGACCTCTACGACGTCGAAATCGCCATCGCCCCCGTCACCGCCAAGCGGTGGAAAAATATCTGCCGGGAGTGCTCGGGTTCCATCGATTCCCTGGTCGAGCTGCTGCAGGGCCGCCTCGCCAAGGGGGTCATGGATCGGGTTTGCCGGGAGGGCGACGGACTGTTTCCCCAACCAAGCGAAATCCGGCTGTCGTGCAGCTGCCCGGATTGGGCCGACATGTGCAAGCACGTCGCCGGCGCGCTCTATGGAATAGGGGCCCGCCTCGACGCCGAGCCGCGATTGCTGTTCGAACTGCGCGGGGTCGACGAGAGCGAATTGGTCGCCGGTGCCGGTCAAGCGGCCGGCCGGCTCAATGCGGCACCCGCCAGCGCCAAGGTGCTGGCCGACGACGACGTTGCCGCCTTGTTCGGATTGGAGATGACGGAGACCGTCGGCTCGACAATTGCCGCCCCCGCCGCGGCACGGCCTCGCCGATCGGCCCGGCCGGGGCGGACGACGGTGCAAAAGCCGAAGACGGCCAAAACCAAACCGGCGTTCGATCCGTCGAGCAACAGCCGCGTGGTTGCCAACAGGACAAAGGCCGTGCGGCAGCGGCGGACGCGCGGGAAAGGCCCGAGGAGACCGAAGAAAAAACCCGGCTAAGCCTGTGAAACAATGGCT
>DASPVJ010000378.1:0-15691 GCA_035622435.1 Xanthobacteraceae bacterium
CCGGGCGGCGGCGGCAACGTGTGGGGCTACAATTGCGAGCCGGTGGTCAAGGCCGGCCAGGCGCTCCTGGTCGAGGACGACTATCAGCTCGACGACACGTTCTCGCTCACCCCGACGCCCGGCCACTCGCCGCACCATTGCTGCGTCAACATCCGCTCGCGCGGGCAGCAGGCGGTCGTCATCGGCGACTTGATGCATCACGCGCTGCAGTGCCGCGAGCCGGGCTGGTCGACCATCTTCGACTGGGACGCGGCGGAGGCCGCGCGCTCGCGCCGGCGGTTCTTAAGCGACACCGCCGGCACCGGCCGCTTCGTGCTGCCGATCCACTTCCCCCATCCCACCACCGGCCGCATCGAGCCGGACGGCGAGCGGTTTCGATATAAATTCGTGCGGTAGCTTTCGGGCGTAGCCCGGGTTGGCCCTCGCGCAAGCGAGGGGGAAACCCGGGGGCAGCATTTCAACCCGGAATACCTACTCCGGATTTCGCTGCGCCAATCCCGCCTACGTGCTTTTGGGAGTCTAGATTGCTAAAAATTCCGCAACGCCGCCGTGGTGAGAACAGGTGCCGCGCCGGCGCATGCTGTTAGATAGTGATCCGTCGCGGCAGCGCGCGGTAGCTTTGCCGGCAAAGGCGAATAGGATAGTCGGGTAACGCGCAGCGACCAGTATCGCTAGAATGAGAAGCGTCATAAGCAAATAGGCCTTGTGCTCTCCGCTCATTGGAAGCCCTTCCGATTTGGACGGCGAAAAATGTCGATCTCTAATGGCCTATTTTGCTCGATGGTCAGCGTAGACAGTTAGCCGCCACCGAATGTCACCTTGTGAAGTGCTATGCTCGTGATGGTTTTGGGGCGGTAATTTCCTTGCCTCTTCTCCCACTACCTCGCGCGCACATCCCTTACAGCGATAGATGCCGGAGTGGTCAGGCGATTCGCCGGGTTTATATTCCTTGTCGAAGGCGGAATCCGAACTCTTCACCAAGTCTGAGTCGCGCTTGTAAATAGCCACGTCAACCTCCTTTGATGCGTTCCGCGTCGGAGTGTGTACCGACCCTAGTGGGGTATGATAATCTCGGCGTGTTTTAGTTCGTCGGCCAGATCATCAACGGCAGGACGCAGTTTGACGTAAAGCTCATCAAGAGATTTTACATGCTGGAAGAAAATATTGAAGTTGACCTGGGGATTATTGGCGCGCTGGAGCGTGAGATTTACATTCGCATTGTAGTATCCATCACCCGTCGGGTTCAGACCGATGCTCCCGATTGTCAGCTTCGCCTGATCGGGCGTTTTGCTCAGAGCTGAGCTGGCTGAAATACCAGCGAAGCCAAGGCTCGCCGCGAGGTAAAGGGCTAAAGCTGATCTACGAATCATGACATCCTCCTTCTTAACGTTTGGTCTATCCCTTTGTTTTTTCGCAGCAATTCCCGTGGACAATGGGCTTGCTCCCGATTTAGGAGCCCGCTATCCTAATTCAGGACCATACCACGATTCGAGATGAAGTCAATCCTTTTTAGGATGACGATATCCCGTAACAGGAGGAGCCGATGGTGCTGTACGAGCATATAGCGGCAACGATCAGGCGGCTTCGTACGGAGAAGGGCTGGAGCCAGGAAAAACTTGCTCAGCAAATTGGGGAGCCGGCAAATACAGTTTCACGCTGGGAAACGGTGACGTACAAGCCTTCGGCGGAACAACTGGAAAAGCTTGCAAGATTATTCAGTCAATCGATCACGATCTTTTTCCCCGGTATGGAGCAACAGACTGCCGTCCCTTCCGCGCTCTTATCTGCTACCCGCGGGTTAAAGCCTGCCGAGTTGAAGGCGGTAATCGAGTATGCTGAGTTTACGCGAGCCCGTTCAATTCTAAAAATGGCTGCTGGCAAACGCTCAAGAGGGCGAAAATGATTAACAAAACAGCTTACTATGCTTCTATTCGAGAATTGGCGCGAAAAAAGCGTGCTGAATATTCAATACAAACGAATGCATTCGGGATTAGAGAAATAAGAGCAATTTACAGAAGGGAGCACATTACGATCGACATTCGAACTTTGCCATCTTGCCTTAAGGCAATCTATTTGGCTCAGGAGGGAGACGTTTGTGTGGCGATTCGAAAGGATTTGCCAGGTGAACCGAAGCTCTTCGCACTTGCTCATGAATTGAAGCATCATTGGGCCGATCAGGAGCTTATCCAAGCTGGTCTCTTTAGATGTGGTGACTACAACGCCAATGAGTTAGAGGAAAAAGGAGCGGAGGTATTCGCTGCAGAATTCATTTATCCTGAAGAGGAGTTCTTTGAAGATGTTGGGGCATGTAATTCCCCTGAATGGAAGCCCCAAGACATTGTTCGGTTTAAGAAATTCCATTGCCGCGGAAAAGTGAGCTACACGTTCATAAGAAAAAGGTTGGAGCTCCGCGGCCTTGTACAACGCGACCAATTCGCGGGCGTGAAATTTCAAAAGCTCGAAGAGGAGATGTACGGCGTGCCCTTCTACAGGCAATCGTGGTTCAGGCAGCGTCGACCTTCCTCTAGCTGACGAGCGTTGAGGAACGCCACGATGGTAATGCGACGACTGCCGGGCGCCCTACTGCCCCTTGATGTTGTTGTCGCGCACCACGTCGCCCCAGAACGCGACCTCGCGCTTGAGCAGCGCGGCCGCCGCCTCGGGCGTTCCCTCCCCGGCCGGGTAAGCCTCCATGCCGCCCTCGGCAAAGGTCCTTTGCACCTTGGCGTCGGCGAGCGCCGCGCGCAGCGCCGCGTTGAGCTTGTCGACGATCGGCCGCGGCGTGCCGGCGGGGGCGAGCAGCATGTGCCAGAAATCGAAGTCGAGCTTGTGGTAGCCGAGTTCGCCGAAGGTTTTCAGCTGTGGCAGGCCGGCAAACCGCTTCTGGCCGATGGTGGCATAGCCCTTGAGCTTGCCGGCGTTGACGAGCGGCCCGGCGACGATCGCCGAGATCGGGCTCAAGTCGACCTGGCCGCCCAAGAGATCGACCAAGGCCGGGCCGGCGCCGCGATAGGGAACCTGGGTGGCGGTGACGCCGAGTTCCTGCACGATCAGCATGTCGGCCAAGTGCCCGTACGAGCCGACGCCGGGATGGCCGACCTTGACGTTCGCTCCGGTCGCTTTCATCCAGCGCAGCATTTCCTCGAAATTGTTCGGCGGCAGGGTCGGGCGGCCCGCCCAGGTGCCGGCGGCGGTATTGATCAGGCCGATGGCGACGAAATCCTTTTCCGCCTCGAACGTGCGGTTGGGATAAAGCGCCATGCCGGCCGCGAGCGCGTTCTGGTGCTGCAAAATGGTGTAGCCGTCGGGCGCGGCGCGCGACGCCTTGGCGGCGGCGAGCATGCCCCCTGCGCCGCCGAGGTTTTCGATCACGATCGGCTGGCCGAGCGCCGTCTGCATGGCGTCCTGGATGATGCGCGCGGTGGCGTCGTCGGCGCCGCCGGGCGGGAACGCCACCAGCATGGTGACCGGACGATTGGGGTAGGTCTCCCCCGAAGCGGCGCCGCCGGCCACGAGCCAGGCGGCGAAGATCGATGCCGCGAGCGCGCGGGCAAAGGCCATCGTTCCTCCCCGGGGCCGCGCTTGTTTTCGTTCGGCAGCGGCCGCGTACAGACGGCTTCGATACTCACGCTTTTATCCGCCCCCGGCAAGGCGCGCGGGAGCCCCGGCGCGCGAGGTCAAGCCTTCTGGGGCGACCAGCCGTAGACGCGCTCCAACGTCCCGCCCATGAGCACGGCCCGGTCGCCGTCGGACAGGCGGTCGGTGACGCGAAAAGCCTCGACCCCCTGGGCGTAGGTCAGCAACGCGACCGCCCGGGTCCAGTCGGTGCCCCACATGCAGCGGTCGAGCCCGAAGGCGTCGAAGATGCGCCCGAGCGGATCCCACAGGTCGTCATAGGGGAAGGGCTTATGCGACAGCGTGCAGGCGCCGGTGATCTTGACCGTGACGTTGTCGTTTGCCGCGAGCGCCAGCAGCTTGGGCAGGTCGGCAAAGGGTTGCGCCGGCGGCGGCGGCTCGAACGGCTGCTGCAGGCCGAGGTGGTCGATCACCAGCATCGTTTCCGGATTGCGGGCGGCGAGTTCGCCGACCTGCTCGAGCCGCCCCCAGCACAACAGGTTGACCGGCATGGCGTGGCGGGCGGCGGCGGCGAGAACCCGGTTGACGCCCGGGTCGGCGGGGTCGGTCGACACCCCGCGGGTCATCATGATGCGCACCGCGACCGTGCCGTCGGTCGCCGCCCAGTCGGCGATCGTATCCGCGACCGCGGGATCGGTCGGATCGACCGGCTTGATCAGGGCGAACCGGCCGGGATGGGCGGCGTGAACCTCAAGCGCGTAGCTCGCGTCGTAGCGGTACAAGGTGAACGGAGACACCAGGAGCGCCCCGTCGACCCCGACCGCGTCCATGGCGGCCACCATCTCATCGCCGGTGACCTCCGGCGGGCCGTGCAGGACGGCGGCCCAGGGACGGGCCGGGTGGTCGCGTTCGTAGGCGTGGACCTGGGCATCGATGGTGGCCATGACGACCTCTTTGCCGGCGCAACCGCGGGGAAACCGGTGTAAGCTTGCGCGAACGCGACTTTAATTGGGAGGCTCGCATGGCGACAAGAAAGAAAGCCAAAGGCAAGACCAAGGCAGCGGCGAAGCGCAAGAAGGCTCCCGCCGCCAAGGCGGCCAAGCGCAAAAAGACCGCGGCCGCAAAAACCAGGGCGATCAGAAAGAAGCCGGCGAAGCGGGCGCCGGTGCGAACCTCACCGCCAAAGGCGAAGCCGGCGGCGAGGGCCGCGGCGCCGGTGCCCGCGCGTCCGCCGGCCCGGCCCGCCGCCAGCCCGCTGCCGCGGCCGCCCGCGCAGCCGGCGGCGGCGGAGCAGCGCATCGGCGTCGTGACCCATTATTTCAGCCACCTGTCGGTCGCGATCCTGAAGCTCGAGCCCGGCGCGTCGTTGCGCGTGGGCGACACGATCCACGTGCACGGACACACCACCGATTTCCGCCAGAAGGTCGAGTCGCTCGAGATCGATCACGCGCCGGCGACCGAGGTCGGGCCGAACGACGACTTCGGCCTCAAGGTGACCGAGCACGCGCGCGAGCACGATGTCGTGTACAAGGTGCGGGCGTAGCGCGATATCACGGCGAGGCCGAGGTCCCAGCGCGCGCCGTCTGAACCGGCGGGCAGGGCGCCGAACCGTAGGAACAGAACACGCAGCAATCGCCCGGCTTCGGCCGCAACTGTGCGCCGCAGCCGCCGCATCGGTAGAAGAACCGGCAGGCGTCGGTCGGCATGGTCTCCGTCTTCGCGGTGCCGCAGTGCGGGCAGGTGATGACGGATTCGAGCATCATGGCGCGCGTCATACCATACAGTTCTCGAATGACTGGCTCGGGCTATCCGTTTGCTCGTCATTGCGAGCGAAGCGAAGCAATCCAGGGCAACCCGCGCGGCGGCTCCGGCTCCTGGATTGCTTCGTCGCCCGTGCGGGCTCCTCGCAATGACGCAAGCGCGGTCACGTCACCAGCACGTTCGAGAACTGCCAGGGATCGCTCTCGTCGACCGTCTCCGGGAACAGCACCCCGCGGTCGTGAAGCGGCGTCCAGTTGGTGTAGGCGCCGAACACCTCGCCCAGATAGGGCCGCTGAATCTCCAGACAGCGGCGGAAGTCCATCTCGTCCGCTTCGACGATGCCGGCCTGCGGGTTCTCCAGCATCCAGACGATGCCGGCGAGCACCGCCGAGGTCACTTGCAGGCCGGTCGCGTTCTGATAGGGGGCGCACCTGCGGGTCTCTTCGATCGAGAGCTGCGAGCCGTACCAATAGGCGTTCTTGGCGTGGCCGTAGAGCAGCACGCCGAGTTCGTCGACCCCGTCGACGATCTCGTGCTCGTCGAGGATCTCCCACGTCTCCTGGCGCTTCCATTGGGCGCCGGCCATCTCGTGGAGCGAGAGCACCGCGTCGTCGCACGGGTGGTAGGCGTAGTGGCAGGTCGGCCGGTAGGCCACGGCGCCGTTCTCGCGCAGGGTGAAATAGTCGGCGATCGAGATCGATTCGTTGTGCGTGACCAGAAAGCCGTGTTGGGCGCGTGCGGTCGGCGTCCACGAGCGCACGCGGGTGCCGGCGCCGGGCCGCAGCAAATAGATCGCCGCGCCGCAGCCGAAGTCGTGCTGCCGGCTGTCGGGCGGCATCGTCTTCTCGTGGGTGCCCCAGCCGAGTTCGGACGGTTGCAGGCCTTCCGAGACGAAGCCCTCGACCGACCAGGTGTTGACGAACACGCCGAACGGCTTGGGGTCGCGCGCGCGCTGGGTGTCGCGCTCGGCGATGTGGACGCCCTTGACGCCGACCCGCTGCATCAGCCGCGCCCAGTCGTCGCGGGTGCGCGGCTCCTCGTAGGCGATGCCGAGGTCGCGCGCCACGTCGACGAGCGCCTGCTTGACCATCCACGAGACCATGCCGGGATTGGCGCCGCAGCAGCTCACCGCGGTGATGCCGCCGGGCCGGCGCCGCCGCAGGTCGAGCAGGCTTTCGCGCAGCGCGTAGTTCGAGCGCGCCGCGACCGAGCGCGTGCGGTCGGTGTAGAGGCCCGGCCACGGCTCGACCACGGTGTCGATATAGAAGGCGTCGATGTCCTTGCAGAACGCCATCAGGTCGACCGAGGAGGTGTCGACCGAGAGGTTCACCATCATGCCGCGCCCGGGGCCGGTGGTGAGCAGCGGGGCGAGCAGGTCGCGGTAGTTCTCCCTGGTCACCGCCGCGTGGATGAACCTGATCTGGCGATCGTCCAGCAAATGCCGATCGTCGTCGTCCGGCGCGATGACGACGAACTTCGCACGGTCGCAGGCGATGTGCCGCTCGATCAGGGGCAGGGTGCCCTTGCCGATCGAGCCGAAGCCCACCATCACGATCGGCCCGTCGAAGCGCGCGTGCAGGGGGCCGGGCGCGGTCGAGGTCGCATTCATGTCGGTTGATTCCCTTAAGGCGAACTCTAGCGGGCGCGCGCCGCGCGCGGCAAGAATCCATCATTGTTGTGAATAACGTACGGTCGGCGGTTCACAAGACCTTATAAACGGCGTGGCGGCGGTTGCGCGTGAACGGGCGCACTTCCTTCGCCCACCGTCCGACTTCGCCGGCCTTGGCCCATTCCGGGCTGACGAGGACGTGCGGGCCGTCGATCTCGTAGATGGCGGTGTAGCGCGGGCCCGGGTGCTCGACGTTCCTCTTTTCGCCGCCCAGCGTCATCGCGAACGGCTCGCCCTTGAAGCGGGCGGCCGCGTGCACCCCGGGCACCGTGCGCAGAGCGGGCACGTGCTCGGTGTCGTAGACCTCGTTGAACAGCGCTTCCTTGTCCGGGTCGACGTCCATGCTGACGACGAAGATGTATTTCGAGGCGACGGTCATCGAGGCTTCCTCCCTATTTTGCTTGCTCCGGGCGGTCCGGCACGGCAATGCCGGCCGCCGCCAACAGCGGCATCATTTCACGCGCCACGACGGCGTGGCCTTGCGGGGTCCAGTGGAAGCCGTCCTGCCGATAGGTCGGCGCGTCGTCGAAGCTCGCGGTGGGGATGCCGCGCGCCTGCAGAAAGGCGTCCAGTCGCGCATCCCGATAGACCTGCCCAACCAGGAACTTCGCCCCGCGGCTTTCGACCAGCTCGCGCATCATGCCGATCAGGCGTTCGGTCGGATCGGGCACGTCGATCTCCGGATGGCGCAGCTGAACGAAGCCGGTCACCGCCGCGCGCGCCAGCCACAGATGCCGCACCAGCGCGTTGTCGCGGAAGTAGGCGTGGCGCGACCACGGCACCGGCTGCCCGGCGAAGCGCCAGGCGCCGTCCGGCGCGCGGGCGAGATAGGGCTTGTAGTAGCCGCCGTTGCGCAGGTTCGCGCTGTTGTCTTCGCGATCGTTGCCGGTGCAATAGAGGAGCACCACAACGTCGGGCTTGATGGCGCTCCACAGGCGCTCCAGCAGCAGGTATTCCTGGTCGGTGCCGTAGCCCGGCACGCCGGCGTTGACGATGCGCACAGCGGGAAGCTCGCTGCGCAGAAGGTCGGTGAAGCGCTCGCTCGCCTCGGCATCGTAGCCCCAGAGGAAGGAATCGCCGACGAACATCGCGGTCGGCTTGGCCGCGGGACCGGGTTCGATGTCGCGCAGGCCGAGGCTGTTGTTGCGCACCGCGACGCTGCGCGTCCCCGTGAACGTCGCGGCCGCGTTCGGGATCGGCGCCCAGCCGAGTTCGGAATCGTAGCGGAAGAGGAGGGAGCGGCCGGGCTCGTAGCTGTCGCGCAGCTCGCGCAGGTCGATTGCGCGCAGGATCAATTCGGCGGCGGCAAGCACCGCGGCCAGGATCGTCAGATGCAGGAGGATTTCGCGGCCGATGCGCCAGGCCCGGCTTTTGGCCGGGAGCGTCTGCGTCGCGTCAGAAGCCGTCACCGTCGATCCTTCCGTCCTCGCCCAGGCGGCGGACGATAGCATCGCCGGCCGGGCGGGCGAAACCGCACGGCAAGGTCGCGGCGATCCGGTCGTTCAGCCCCCCTTGGCAGCTGATAGGCACATTTGGCGGCGCATCCGGCGTAGCGGCAAGTTGCGCTGTTCGGCCGCAGGCGGCGGTGCGGCAGGGTGGCGCGCGAGGTATCATCGTCCTCCGCGTCAGCTATATTCCCCATGATCGCCCGAATCTCGACAGAAAACTGAACGTTTTCATCAGCAATTCGCCGCCCCTTCTGAAGTCGAAAGAAGGGGTTAACAATGAAAAGACGCGTGTTGATCAACCTGAGCGCGGCGCTTTTTCTTATGGTCGACTTGACCGGCGCCGCACATGCCGCCCGCGATGCCGGTCTCCAATCGGGCATCGCTTCGGTATACGCCGGCGAGCGCACCGCCAACGGCGAATACGCGCGCGCCGGCGGCCTGACCGCGGCGCACCGGTCGCTGCCGTTCGGCACGTTGGTGATGGTCACCAACCACCGCTCCCAAGAATCCGTGGTGGTGCGGATCAACGATCGCGGCCCGTTCGTGCGCGGTCGCATCATCGACCTTACGCCGGCGGCCGCCCGCGCCATCGGCTTTTCCGGCCTGGCGCCGGTGACGATTGCGGTCGTCGGCCATAGCTGACCGCGGCCGCTGCCGCGAGGATCCCGACATGACGGCGAGGCAGCGAGGCGGAAGGGTCACCTCACCGCTTCGCTGCCGCCTTAAGCGTGATGGCTTATCTTCGCATCGCCATCCCGCTTTAGCTTATTGCTCGAGCATGATGTTTTCCGAAAACCGGTACCCGCTTTTCGGCATCATGCTCTGCGAGCGCAGCTTGGTCGGCAGGTCGAGCGGCACGCAATTGCGCCGGCCCGACAGGATGCAGTCCTGGGTCTTGCGCAGCTCCGCGATGGCGGTGGCGATCCAGATGCCGGCGGCAACGAGGAGGACGCAGGCGAAAAATCCGATGAGGTTCATGATCATGCGGTGGCGGTAATCGTCGTCGCCGCCGGCGCGCTCGTATTTGGCGATGTCCTCGACCGGCGGACGCTCGGCGCGGGCGAGGGGGCGCGGGTCGCGGGGCCGCGGGCGAAACTGCACCACGCGCCCGGTCTCGGCGTCCGGCCCCGGCCGGTCGCGAGCCTCGGCGGTACCCGGCAGATCGGGTCGCAACGAGCCTCCCATGCGCGCCAGCATAGCACTGCGCGGCAACGTCTCGATCGGTCTTTTTCCGCCCGGCTGCGGCGCATTGCTGCGGCGGCGGGAGGGGCGGGCGGTATGGACGGCAGGCGAGGGGGCCGGATAGGCTGCGGGCGATGGGGCGGCCTGCGGAGCAACCGATGAAACCCAAAGGCTTGATTCTTGCCGCCGCGCTCATGCTGGCGGCGGGCCCCGGAGCGGCCGAGCCCCTCAAGGTCGGCGCGATCGAAATCGACCAGCCGTGGGCGCGCGCGACGCCGCGAGGGGCGACGACCGGCGCCGGCTACATGAAGATCGTCAACACCGGAACCGAAGCCGACCGCCTGGTCGGCGGTTCGGTCGCCTTCGCCAGCCGCCTCGAGGTCCACTCGATGACCATGGACCAGGGCGTGATGAAAATGCGCGAGGTCGCGGGCGGCCTCGAAATCAAGCCGGGCGAGACGGTGGAGCTCAAGCCGGGCGGCTACCACGTGATGTTCGTCGACCTCAAGGCGCCGCTCAAGCAGGGTGACCGCGTCAAGGTCACGCTCACGTTCGCCAAGGCCGGTTCCATCGCGGTGGACTACCCGGTTGAAGCCGTGGGCGCCGAGGCGCCGGCGATGGGCCGCGACATGAAGATGGACAAGATGGGCCATTGACGTGAGCGCAAAGGCGCGCGTTTAGATGACGCCGCGGCCAGGAGAGTGCCGCAGCGGCGGTGCCCGGAGCGATCCGGGCACCGTTTTTATCGACCGCCGCGGCGTCGGCGAATGGTGAAGAGAAAAGAGCCATGCAGGCGGCGAGCCGTCACGCGCTAGTCCGCGTGCTTTTCATCGCGACCGTGTTCGTCAGCGCGGCGCTGCTGTTCGCGGTGCAGCCGATGTTCACCAAGATGGTGCTGCCGCGGCTGGGCGGCGCGCCAGCGGTGTGGTCGGTGGCGATGGTGTTCTTCCAGACCGCGCTGCTCGCCGGCTACGCCTACGCGCACGGGCTCACGCGCCTGACCACGCCGCGCATCGGCGCCGCCATCCACCTCGCGGTGATGATCGCCGCCGTGTTCGCCTTGCCGCTCGCGATCGCGCCGGGGTGGGGCGGGGCGCCGCAGCGGGGCGAGGCGGTGTGGCTCATCGGCCTGTTCGCCGCCTCGATCGGGCTGCCGTTCTTCGCGCTCGCCGCCAACGGTCCGCTGCTGCAGGCCTGGTTCGCCCGCACCGATCACCCGCTGGCGGCCAATCCGTACTTCCTTTATGCGGCGAGCAACGTCGGCAGCTTCCTGGCGCTGATCGCCTATCCGTTCGCGGTCGAGCCGCTCACGCGCCTGAGCGACCAGAGCCGCGCCTGGTCGGTCGTGTTCGGCGTCCTCATCGTCCTCATCGCCGCCTGCGGCGTCGTCTTCGTGCTCGCCGCGCGCCGGCGCCCGGCCGAGCCGGCGCCGCCGGCGGCGCCGCCCTCCGCGCGCAACGCCATCGCCTGGATGGGCCTTGCGGCGGTGCCGGCCGGGCTCCTCGTCTCGGTCACCGCGCACATTTCCACCGACATCGGCGCGGTGCCGCTCCTGTGGGTCGTGCCGCTCGCGCTCTACCTCGCGACCTTCGTGATCGTGTTCCAGTCCCGCCCGATCATCCCCCATTGGCTGGTGCTGCTGGTCGAGCCGTTCTTCCTCGTCGGGCTCGTGGCCGTGCTGATCCTGCCGGTCGCGCGCAACATCCTGCTGCTGATCGCGATCAACCTCGCGGCGTTCTTCGTCATCGCGCTTACCTGTCACGGCGAGCTGGCGCGACGCCGGCCGCCGGCCGAACACCTGACCGCCTTCTATCTGTGGATGGCCGCGGGCGGCATGATCGGCGGCTTGTGCGCGGCGCTCATCGCCCCGCTGGTGTTCAACTGGATCGCCGAATATCCGCTGCTGCTGGTGCTGGCGGCGCTGTGCCGGCCCGGGCTGACGTTCCCGCTCGGACGGCGCGAGTGGACGCTGATCGCGTGCGCCGCGGCGCTGGCGCTCTATCTCGCGACCCCGGCGCTCGGCTTCAGCTTCGACGTCGAGGAGCGCACGTTCCAGATCGTGGTCGGCGGCCTATTGCTGCTGGCGATCGCGATCGAGCTGTTCGCCTGGCAGGCGCCCCTCGCCTTTGCCGCGCTGATCGCGATCAGCTTCATGCTGTCGCGGCTCTACGAGACCGGCAACGAACGGCGCGAGAGCGTGCGCAGCTTCTTCGGCGTGCTCAAGATCACGCAGGGCTCGGGCTACCGCGTGCTGCTGCACGGCACCACCATTCACGGCGCCGAGCGCGTCGCCGACATCATGGCGGGCCCGGACGATCCCAAGCCCGAGCCGATCACGTATTACCATGCCAATTCCGCGCTCACCCGCGCGCTCGAGGCCGCCCGCGCGCGCAAGGGCGAGCCGATGCGGGTCGCGGTCGTCGGGCTGGGCACCGGAACCTTCGTCTGCTGGGCCGAGCCGGGAGACAGCTGGCGCATCTACGAGATCGACCCGGCGGTGGTGCGCATCACCGCCGAGCAGCAGCGCTTCACCTTCCTCGCCCGCTGCGCGCCGCAGACCCCGATCGTCATGGGCGACGCGCGGCTCAAGCTCGCCGAGGCGCCCGACGGCGCCTACGATTTCATCATGGTCGACGCCTTCTCCTCCGACACCATCCCGGTGCATCTGTTGACGCGCGAGGCGATGCAGGTCTACGCCGCCAAGCTCGCGCCGCACGGCGTGGTGGCGATGCACGTGTCGAACCGCCACCTGGAGCTGGCCTCGGTGGTCGCCGGCATCGCGCAGGCGAACGGGCTCGTCGCCCGCACCAACCCGGGAACCGCCGACGACGAGCACGAGGACGACGCCGACTACAAGTTCACCTCGACCATCGTCATCGTCGCGCGCGCCGACGAGGATTTCGGCGTGCTCGGGGGAACCGACGATTTCGCCTGGCCGGTCGAGAAGGCGCCGCCCGGCCAGCGCATCTGGACCGACGATTATTCCAACATCATCGGCGCGATCGTGCGGCACATGCGCGATTGATCGATCCGGACACGGTTCACGGCGCGCGCGTCGCCAACAGCTCGAGCCGGCGCGGCGCCTCGGCGGAGCCGTACTCCTTCGCCTTCTCGTACCAGCTGCGCGCCATCGCCACGTCCGGCCTGACCCCGAAAATGCCGAGCGTCTGCAGCACGACCGGATCGTAGGTCGCGCCCAGCGCGAGCGCGGCTTGCGCGTTGCGCGCTTCCGCCGCCGGTCGCAAGGTCAGCCGCGCGGCGGCAATGTCGCCGGTCGCCGCCAGCTCCTGGCCGCGCTTGAGCAGCGCCGCCGTCTGCGGAGAATCCGGATAGAGCGCCGGTGCGGCGGATGCGGGTTCGGGGGCGACCGGGGCGGGCGTCGGCACGATCGCGGCGAGCGGGGCGGCGGCTGCCGGCGCGGCGGGCTGCGCCAACGCCACTTGCGCCGGCGGCTCGCTCGGCGACTGCGCCAGCGCCGGCGGCTCCTGCGGCACGGCCGCGGGTGGGGCAAAGCGCGAGCCGAACGCGCTCGACGGGTCGGCCGGCTCGGTGGCGCCGGAGCCTCCCGGCAGCGACAGCTTGCCCATGGCGAGGAGCGCGACGACCGCCGCCACCGATCCGGCGAGCGCGAGGCGGCCGAACATGCCGAACAGGCGCGCCCGGCGCAGGCGCGCGTGGCGCGCCGGCCACGGATCCGGAACGATCCCGGGATCGAGCGAGCGCGGCACCCTGATGTCGTCGATCACGAACGGTTCGCCGACGGCGACCGGCGGCGCGGCCGCGAGCGGCGGAGCGTGCTCGCTCTGCACGAGCGCGGCGTCCGCCTCGTCATCGAGGCCGTCGATCTGCCCCTCCATCGGGCCGCCCGCGGGGATGCGGCGCGGTCCCTGCGGGGCGTTGCGCACCCATCGCGGCGCGTAGGGCGAGGGATCGCCCGGCTCATAGACTCGATCCGTTGGGCTACTCATGGATCGCCTCCTTCGAACTCAACGCTACTGACTGATCACTGGAGCAACGTCATGACCGCTGCCGGGCCCTTCGTTCCGGGGTGTGCCGGCCGTTCCCGCCTAGGGTCTGACGAACCGTCCAAAGACGTGGATGCCCGGCACAAGGCCGGGCATGACGAATAATGTGGTGCGTCCAAACTACCGCCGGCCCGGAAGCGGGGGCGGTCGAAGGTCCAGTCATGAAAGCCGCAGCAACTTTACTCGTACGCCTGCCCTTGCGGGCGGGTCGCCGCCGACTTCCCGCCATCATTCCCCCTGAACCGCACCGGTCGTTAACGCCGCCACACACACATCTTGCGCAACCGGTCCACCTGCCTTCGTCCTCGTCGGACTGGATTCACCTCGGATTAAAGGAGAGTGTCGCGCATCTTGCAGACGCCGCCTCTATGCAATGTGAGTGTGTCATGAATGAGGCCCAACCGGTACGATATCGTGCCGCTTCTCCAATATCGCGCGGCGAACGTTTGGTAAAAGCCGCGGTTGCGACGGGCGCAATACTTGAAACTATTTTGCCTCAAGACTGTGCGTTAACCAACAATTAACAAATAAAACGCTGCGCGCGAAATTTCCCGCGCCGAGGCGGGCCGCCTATTCATGGAACCGCCGCCGCCGGCCGGCAAATCGCCGTCGCCGACCGCCGGCTTGACCCCGGAAGCCCGCCGCCTCAATCTCGCGCAAAATCACGACCGAGAGGCGCGCCATGACCTTCCGCATCGCCGTCGTCCAGCCGATCTGCCACGCTCCCGACGGAGACGAAGCCAACGTTGCCGATGCGGTCGCCTATATCGAGCGCGCGGCCGAGGAGGGGGCGGACTTCGTCTGCTTCCCGGAGACCTATCCGGGCCCGTGGCGCATGCCGGCAACGTTCGATCCGATCCCGGCGCTCGCCGAAGCGGCGGTCAAGCACGGCGTGCACGCGGTGTTCGGCACCATCGAGCCGATCGACCCCAAGGCGGCGACCGCTTACAACCTGATCGTGATGGCCTACCCGGACGGCCGCGCGCCGGCGCGCTACCGCCGCACCCACCCCAACGGCCCGTGGATCTACACCGGCGGCACCGCCTGGGAATTCCAATACGTGCCGGGCGACGCGTTCCCGGTGTTCGACACCAGGCACGGCAAGGTCGGCCTTGCCATGTGCAGCGAGGTCTACGTGCCGGAAGTGGCGCGGGCGCTGGCGCTGCGCGGGGCCGAGCTGATCTTCATGCCGGCCGGCAAGGACAAGCGGCGCCTGTGGGCGACCTGGCGCACCCTCATCTGGGCGCGCGCGATCGAGAACCTCGCCGTCGTCGTGACGACGCAAAATCTGTTCGACCATTCCGAGCGCGGGCTCGCCATGGTGGCGGCACCGGAAGAAATATTGTTCGAGAGCACCGCCGCCGGCCTTGCCGTCATCGACGTGAGCCTCGAGCGCGTGCGGGCGATGCGCGCCGGCCGCGACTCGCTCGACGCGTCGAACGACTTCGCCGCCAAGCAGGGCGTGCTCGGCCCGCAATGGCAGCGGCCGGAACTCTACGACACGTTCCATCCGCGCCCGCGGCGCGAAGCGGCGGAGTGAAGTGCGCGTTCTGGGACAGTCCCGGGTGTCCGGATTGCAAAGTTCGCAAACCTAGCGGCGCCCGCCGGTGCGATGCGCGTTTTTCGGCTGGAAGGCGGTCGGCGCCGTGATCCGGGTGATATTTCTCGCGTCTGGCATCGACCTTTGCAGCGCGGCGCGATTCTCGGGCGCGATCTTGCGACTTCCCGTTTCTTCCCCTTTCTGCGGCAGCCATGCTCGCTGAGTAAGCTCGGCCGCTCGATGGCGCCGATCCGCGTCCGAGCGTGATCACTCCGCTGTCCATGTTGGTAGCTTCCCATGTCCGGCAAGGAGGGGCACCCTAGGCGCCCGCAGCACAACCGGAGGCTCAATCAAAATTCTGGGCGGTCAAGGTAACCGAGATCAATGGCTTTCAGGACGGCCACGACGCGGCTGCTTGTTTTCAGCTTTTTCATGGCCTTCTTCAGGTGAAAGTTCACCGTGTTTTCGCTGATTCTCAATATAACTCCGA
>DASPVJ010000379.1:0-2663 GCA_035622435.1 Xanthobacteraceae bacterium
GGTCAGGGTGTAGCGCGGGTCGGCGGCGAGGCACGGGGCCTCGGGCAGGCCCAATTCCTTGCGCACGACGTTGGTGCCCAGCACCATGGCGACCATCTTGTAAACCGCGTGGCGCCGGCTCATGCCCTCGCGCCCCATGCCGCAGTCGGACGAAATCATCAGCCGCTCGGCCGGAATCGACTTCAGCGCCTCGCGGATCAGCGCCGCCACCTGGTCCGGCCGCTCGACCTGCAGGGTGTGGTGGTCGATCACCCCGATGACGACCTTCTTGTCCTTGATGGTCTCGCCGATCGCGTTGAGATCGCCGGGGCCGGACGAGCAGGTCTCGAAGGTGATGGCGTCGGCGTCGACCTGGTCGAGCGCCCTTAAGGTCGGCTGGTAGCTCTGGATGTCCCGGAACATGCGCTGCTGGGAGGGATTGCCCCAGCAGGTGTGGCACCACACCTCGGTCTTGGCGCGCAGGCCCTTCACGGTGTTGTTGAAGACCTTGACGAGATCGCCGGTGTCGAGCTTGCCGAACGCCTTGCCGCGCGCCGGCACCATGTGGATCTGCGGCTCCTCCATCTGGATGACCGGGCAGCCGGCGTCGGCGAGATCGTGCAGTTCCGCGTTGAGCGCCTCGCTCAGCGCCCAGGTGCGCTCGACCGGGTCTTTGTAATAGTCGTCGGCGGCCGCCGCGGCGAGCAACTCGGGGAGGATGGTGCCGAACTTGACCGGCTTGCCGGTGAGCCGCTGCGCCACCTTCCACATCGACGCGTATTGCAAATTGCCGCGGCCGATCGGCCCGACGATCTTGGGGAACACGCGCGCTTCCAGATAGTCGTGCAGGATGTGGCCGCGCGCAAAGGCGGTCGCGCCGACGTTGTAGACCGCCGGCACCGGCCCCTGGCTGAAGCCGGCCATGTGCGTGAGCGGGTAGCTCTGCCAGCTCATGCCGCCGACTTCCTCGTCGTAGTGGGCGTCGCCGTCGGTGCAAATGTCGAGACCGGCGGTCTCCTGGGCGCGCAGGTGCACCGAGACGGCGTCCTCGTATTGCTCGCGATAGCGGGCGTTGAGCATGGCTTCGAGGAAGCTCTTCGAGCCGAGCACGGCGTTGTACCAGGCCGGCCGCGGCAGCGAGCCGATGATCGACGTGGGCAGCATGACGCCGGCGGATGCTTTGTACATGGCGGGTTTCCTCCGTACCGGCCTTATTACACGACTAGGCGCCGCAGTGCCGATTCCTTATTGTTGCGGCATGTGCCTGCTGTGCGAAGCGCTGTGGATGCAGTTCGAACTGCCGGCCCGGCCGAAGGCGCGGCCGTTCGTTGCCGACGCGCCGGAGCCGGACGGCGCCGGCAACGTACCAGCGGACGAACAGACCTCGGGGTTCCCCTCCCCCCGTTCGCGCAGCGAATGGTGGGGAGGGGTTAGGGGTGGGGGGGACTTCGCTCAGCACGCGCCCAACGATCAAATAAACAAAGACCCCCCACCCGGCTCGCTTCGCTCGCCACCCTCCCCACCGCGCTTCGCGCGGGGGGAGGGAAGGAGCAAGCGTGATGGCTGAGGACGCGATCGACGTCGCGCGCTTCGTCGACGAGCAGACGGTCGGCGCGTTCCACGTCAAGCTGCTGGTGCTGTCGTTCTTCATCGTGCTGTTCGACGGCTACGACATCGCCGCCGTCGCCTTCGCGGCCCCGTCGTGGATCAAGGCCTGGGGCATCGCCAACCGCGCCGCGCTCGCCCCGGTGCTCGCCGCGAGCCTGATCGGCATCCTGTTCGGCGCGCCGATCCTCGGCTTCGTCGGCGACATGTTCGGCCGCAAGAAGGCGATCATCGTCTCCTGCCTGATATTCGGCGGCTTCACCTTGGCCGGCGCCTGGGCCGATTCGCTCGACGCCATGTGGTATCTGCGGCTCCTCGCCGGCATCGGCATCGGCGGCCTGCTGCCGAACCTGATCGCGCTCAACGCCGAGTTCGCGCCGCGGCGGCTGCGCGCCACCATGATCATCCTGATGTTCACCGGCATCACCTTCGGAGGCAGCGTGCCGGGCGCCGTCGCGGCGTCAATGGTGCCGGACTACGGCTGGCCGATCCTGTTCGTCATCGGCGGCGTCGCGCCGATCGTCATGGCGCTCTTCGCCGGCGTCGCGCTGCCGGAATCGATCAAATATCTCACGGTGAAGCGCCGCGATCCGGAGATCGCGCGCATCCTCGCCGCCATGCAGCCCGTCGCCGCGCGGCCCCCACCCTTCCCTCCCCCGCAAGCGGGAGGGGGATTCCTGCTGGCCGACGAGCGGCACGCCACGAGCTTCTCGCCGCGGTTGCTGTTCAGCGACGGCCTCGCGGCGATCACCCCGCTGTTGTGGCTGCTGTTCGCCCTTAACCTGATGGGGTTCTATTTCCTCGGCAGCTGGAACCCGACCCTGCTCGCCGGCGCCAACGTGTCCGAAGCGATGGCCGCGATCGCGGCCGCGCTGTTCCAGGTCGGCGGCACCATCGGCGGACTGACCCTGAGCCGGCCGATCGACCGCAAGGGCTTTCTGCCGGTGACGATCCTGTTCGCGATCGCGGTGCCGGTGATCGCCTCGATCGGCTACCTCGGCCGCGTCTCGCCGCTGCTGCTGATGCTGGCGCTGCTGCTCGGCGGCTTCTGCGTGCTCGGCCTGCAGTTCGGGCTCAAC
>DASPVJ010000380.1:0-6303 GCA_035622435.1 Xanthobacteraceae bacterium
GCGCTCCAGGCGACGCCGACGGCGGACCCGACCGGCCGGGCGGCGGCGCCGGTCTCCCGCACCAGCAGCTTGGCGCCGTCGGCCGCGACCCGATAGAGCACGTGGCCGCCGAGATAAGCGGCGCTCTCGATCGCGCCCGACAGCACCGCTTCGCCTTCCGGCGCAAAGCGCATGCGCTCGGGCCGCACCGCGATGGTGCCGCGGCCGGTGCGGCCGGTCGCGGTCGCCGGCAACGCGCGGCCCGAGGCCGTCAGGAAGGCGCCGTCGCGCCATTCGCCCGCGAACAAATTGATCTCGCCGATGAAGTCGGCCACGAACCGGGTGCGCGGGCGGCCGTAGATGTCGGCCGGCGTGCCGGCCTGCTCGATGCGGCCGGCGTTCATGACGGCGATGCGGTCGGCCATCGCCATCGCCTCTTCCTGGTCGTGGGTGACGAAGATCAGGGTGACGCCCAATTCCTTCTGCAATTGCTTGAGTTCGAACTGCATCGACTGGCGCAGCTTGCGGTCGAGCGCGCCGAGCGGCTCGTCGCACAACAGCACCGGCGGCCGCACCACCAGCGCGCGGGCGAGCGCCACCCGCTGCTGCTCGCCGCCCGAGAGTTGCGCCGGCCGCCGCGCCTCGTAGCCGGCGAGCGCCACCTGCGCCAGCGCCCGCGCGACCGCCGCGGCGATATCGGCGCGGGCAAGCCCGCGCATGCGCAGCCCGAAGGCGACGTTCTCGGCGACGGTGCGATGGGGAAACAACGCATAGGACTGGAAGATCATGCCCATGTTGCGCCGATGCACCGGCACCGCGGTGACGTCGGCGCCGCCGACGCGGACGCGGCCCTCGTCCGGCGTCTCGAACCCGGCGATCATCCGCAACGTCGTGGTCTTGCCGCAGCCGGACGGCCCGAGCAGGGCGAAGAACTCGCCCGCTTCGATCGCGAGGTCGACGCCGTCGACGGCGCGTCTTACGCCGTCGAAGCTTTTGCTCAGGCGCTCCAGACGGACCGCGGCGGCGCGGGACGGCTCGCTCATAGACGGGGGGCGGGCGGGCGGCTCATCCGCGCATCAGGCGGGTGACGCGCGCGTCGATGTCGTCCTTGCGCTCGTTGTACCATTTCCAGTCCACCTGGATGAGCTGCGCCACCTTGGCCTCGGTGTTGTAGAGCTTGGCGTCGTATTTGGGCGCGAGCTTCACCTTGCGGTTCGACGGCGAATACCACACCGCCTCGCACAGCGGCTTCTGCACGTCGGGCCGCAGCATGAAGTCGACGTAGGCGTAGGCCAATTCCTTCACCTTGGAGCCCGGCGTGACCGCCCACACCTGCTCGAGCGCGAGCACGCCCTCGCGCGGCGCGGCGAACTCGATCGGCTGGTTCTGGCCGTCGTAGCGGAACACGCCGCTGTCGTGCAGCACGCCCATGATCACCTCGCCGGACAAGAGCGCCTTCTCCATCTGGCCGGTGAAGTCGTAGAGCTTGATCGGCTTGAGCGCTTCGAACGCCTTGTAGGCGGCGTCGAGATCCTGCAGGCCCGCGCCGTAGACCTTGCCGAGCATCATCAGGTGCATCTGGCCGAGGCTGTTGACCGGCACCATATAGCCGCCGCGTTGGCCGGCGAGCTTGGGCTCGGCGAGGTCCTTCCACGACGTCGGCGGCACGAGGCCCTTGTCGGTGCGGTAGCCGAAGCCGATGGCGCTGGTAAAGGCGCAGACGCCGACCATCTTGTCGCTCACCGCGTAGGGATAGACGTCGGCGAGATTGGGCACCTGCTTCACGTCGAGCTTGGGCTCGACCAGGCCCGCGACCGCCGCCTGCCATTGCTCGCTGGTGTTGGTGTGGAGCACGTCGTAGAGCGGCGCATTCGTCGGCGTCGCCTGCAGCTTGGGATAATAGGGAAAGGCCGAATCGGTCTCGACCTTGCATTTGAACTCCTTCTCGAAGGCCGGGATGACCTCGGCCTTCATCACCTCGCCCCACTTGCCGCCCCAGGCGGTGGTCTTGAGCGTCGCGCTCTCGCCGCGCAGGACCGCCGGCGCCCCGATCGCCGCAACGGCGCCCGCGCCCGCGGCCACGAAGCGGCGCCGCGTCATCTGGTGGTTCTTCATGTCGTCCTCCTGATTGGGGATGGTCACAGCCTCACGTAGGCGCGCAGGCCGATCAGGCGCTCGAGCGCGAACACCACCGCCAGCGCCAGCCCGATCGACACCATCGAGGCGGCCGCGATGGCGCCGTCGAGATCGAAGCGGATGTAGTTGAACAGGACGACCGGCAAGGTCTCGCCGTTCGGCACCACCAGGAACAGCGAGATCGGGAACTGATCGAACGAGACGATGAAGGCGAAAATGCCGCCGGCCATGAGGCCCGGGCGGATCAGCGGCAAGGTCACCTCGAAGAACACGCGCGCCGGCCGCGCGCCCAGCACCGCCGCCGCCTCCTCGATGCGGCGGTCGAAATCGTGCAGCACCGCCAAGGTCGTGCGCAGCACGTAGGGCACGGCGACGAGGGTATGGCCGACGACGAGGCCCCACACCGGCCGGCCGATGCCGGCGAGCATGAACACCTGGAACAGCGACAGCCCGGTGAGGATCGCCGGCAGCATCAGCGGCGAGAGGAACGCCGCGGTGAGAAACCGCGCACCCGGCAGGTTGCCGCGGGCGATCGCCAGCGCCGCGAGCGCGCCGACGACGGTCGCCAGCACGACCACGACGGCGGCGACCCGCAGGCTGAGCCACAGGGCGTGCATGAAATCGGCGCTGGCGAAGAATTTGACGAACCAGCGCAGGCTCACGCCGACCGGCGGGAAGGCGATGTACGGCGTGGGATTGAGCGCGAACACGGCGACGACGGCGATCGGCAGCAGCAGGAAGGCGACGACGCCGGCGTTGACCGCCCGATAGGCGAGGCGGCCCGCATCGATCGGCGCCGTCATGCCATCCGCCTTTCGCCGCTGACGCGGCCGATGACGGCGTTATAGGCGACCGCCACGACAAGCGAGACGGCGAGCAGCACGACGCCGAGCGCGCCGGCGAAGCCGAGATTGAAGCTCGCGCTCACCTGCTGGTAGATCAGCATCGGCAGGGTCAGCACGTTGCCGCCGCCGAGCAGCACCGGCGTGACGTAGGCGCTGATCGCAAGCGCGAACACCAGGAGCGAGCCGGCGAGAATCCCCGGCAGGCTCAACGGCAAGGTCACTTCGAGGAACGTGCGAAGCCGGCCGGCGCCGAGGTTGCGCGCGGCTTCTTCGAGCGCCGGATCGATGCGGCCGATGACGCCGACCAGGGTCAGCACCATGAACGGCACGTAGATGTGGACGAGGCCGGCGACGACGCCGAACTCGTTGTACATCAGCGGCAGCGGTTTCTCGACCCAGCCGAGCCAGGCGAGCGTGGTGTTGATGACGCCGCGATCGGCGAGCAACGTCATCCAGGCGAAGGTGCGCACCACGATGCCGGTGAGCATCGGGGCGATCACCGCCATCAGCAGCAACGCGTGGCCGAGGCGCGAGCGCATGCGCGCCATGCAGTGGGCAAGCGGATAGCCGACCGCGAGCGCCAGCGCCGTGACGACGCCGCCGATGCGCAAGGTCGAGACCAGCGCATCGACGTAGAGGTCGCTGTCGACGAGCCGCGCATAGTTGCGTCCGGTGAAGGCGACGTTGGGGTTCGACACCGGATTGCCGCTGAGCAGGCTCAAGGCCGCCATCACGGCGAACGGCAAGAGGAAGAACAGCACGAACAGCAGCGCCGCCGGCACGATCGCCCAGGCGATGGGTGAGATTGCTTGACGTCCGTGCGCGCTGCGCGTCATGCTCGGTCGATTGTCACTGCGCATTATAGCAAACAGACCTCGTCATCCTGAGGTGCGCGCCGTAGGCGCGCCTCGAAGGACGCACGCCCTCTGGATCATCCTTCGAGGCTCCCCCGGCCAAGGCCGGGGTCGCACCTCAGGATGACGTGGAGTTTGTTTCATGCGCTCTCACCATGACGGACCTGTTTCGTCACTCGGCGGCGGTGCCGAGCTGGCGGCGCCTTGCGCTCGCCGCCGCGTCGAGCGTGCCGTCGCGGCGGACGACGACGCCGTAGTCGCGTTCCGCCGCTTGCGGGGTGATGAACCCCTCGGCGAGATCGCGGGCGACCGCCGCCAGCGGACGGGTGCGCGGATCGCCGAAGCCGGAGCCGCCCGACAGCGACACCTCGACGAACTCGTCGGACGCGAGCGTCACCAGTTCGCCGGTGCCGCAATCGCGCAGGATCGCGCCGCTCGCGTCGCGCACCAGGCCGCGGGCGGAGCGGCCGGCGCCGCCGCCGAACAGCCCGGGGGTCTCGATGGCGACGCCCTCCGGATAGACCGAGGCGAGCGTCGGCAGCCCGTCGGCGTCGCGCTTGCGCAACGCCACGCGCTGGCCGAGGCCGCCGCGGCTGCGGCCGGGCCCGCCGGAATCGGCGATGTAGGTCTTCTCGATCACCAGCACCGGCACGCGCTGCTCGAACAGCTCGATCGAGGTGTTGGCCGCCGACGTCGGCCACAGCAGCGCCGAGACGCCGTCGCGGCCGGCCGAGCCGCCCTGGCCGCCGCCCATGAACAGATGATCGGAATAGATGGCGCCGTCGGCGTCGCGCCCGTAGATGTTGATCGCGACCGGCAGGCCGGTTGCCGCCTGCACCCGCTCGGGCGCCGCCTTGGCAAGCGCGCCGAACACGTTGGGGGCGATGTACCAGCCGGTGCGGGTGCGCAGATTCACCGCCATCGGCTTGTCGCAGTTGAGCGCGCTCGCTTCCGGCGCCTTGACCACGAACGGCCGGTAGCAGCCGGCGTTGCCGCGCACCGACGGCGTGAGCAAACACTTGAGCGGATAGGTGGCGTGCGCCGCCGTGTAGTTGAGGGTGCAGTTGAGCCCGCCCTGGGGCAACTGGGGCGGCGCGCCGGCGAAGTCGAGTTCGATCGCGTCGCCCGCGATCGTCAGCTTGAGCGGATAGCGCAGCGGCTCGCCCAGCGGATTGTTCCACACTTCGTTCGCATAAGTGCCGCTCGGCAGCGCGCGGATCGCCTCGCGCATGGCGGTCTCGGCGCGGCCCTGCAGCACCGCCGCCAGCGCTTCGAGATCGTGGATGCCGTATTCGTCCGTGAACGCCGTGAGCCGCTCGGCCCCGACCGCGTTGGCGGCGACGAACGCGTGGATGTCGCCCAGCACCTGCGCCGGATTGCGCACGTTGTCGCCGATCAGCGCGAACAAATCCTCGCTCGGCGCGCCGGCGCGGTAGAGCTTCATCGGCGGGATCTGCAGGCCCTCTTCGTAGATCTCGCGGGCCTTGAGCGAATCCCTGGTGCCGCCGATGTCGCTCACGTGCCCGACCGTGCCGACCAATCCGACCAGGCGGCCGTCTTTGAACACCGGGCTGAGCACGGCGATGTCGAACAGGTGGCCGGCGCACAGCCACGGATCGTTGGTGACGAGCACGTCGCCGGGCGCGAGCGTCTGCGGCGGATATTTGGCGAGCAGCGCCTTGACCGTGCGCGGCAGGCACAGGTTGAACACCGGCATGGCGCGCGGCGAATGCGCCAAGGTCTCGCCGTTGGCGTCGAGCAACTCGCAGGCGAAGTCCTGCGCCTCGGAAATGATCAGCGAAAAGGCGGTGCGGATGACCGTGAGCCACATTTCGTCGACCACGGTGACGAGGCGGCTCCACATGATTTCGAGCGTAATCGGGTCGGCCTCGATGCGGGCCATGGCGTCGGCGAACGGCGTGCCGGCCGCGACCAGCGCGTGGGGCGGCGCGGCGACGCCCACCACGATGCGCAGGTTCAAGTGCTCATCGACGGCGAGGCGGTCGCCGGGCGGCACGACCGTGGTCGCCTCGCGCTCCTCGACGATCGCCGGCCCATCGATGCGGTCGCTGGGCTCGAGCGCATAGCGGTCGTAGACCGGCGCCTCGACGAAGCCGGCGCCGAACCACCCCTGGCGGACGCCCTTGCGCTTCGCCCCGTCGGGCGCCGATCCGTCGGCCTGGCGCAGATCGAGCGCCGGCGCAGGCCCGATGACGCGCACCCGGAAGCTGATCGCCTCGATGGTCGCGGCGCCGTAGAGGGCGGTGTAGCGCTCGGCATAGACCGCGGCGAACGCCGCCCGGATGGCATCGAGCGAAGTCTCGTCGATCGGGCCGGCCGGCAGCGGCACGCCGATCTCGTGCATCTGGCCGACGAGCCGCATGTCGGCTGAGCGCTCGACGGTCATGGCGGCCGCGGCGACGCCCGCTTCGGCAAGCAGCGCACGGCCGTCGCGCTCCAGCTCGGCGAGGATGCGGTTGACCGCCGGC
>DASPVJ010000381.1:0-10454 GCA_035622435.1 Xanthobacteraceae bacterium
GAGCGGGCTAACGCCAAAAGCACAGTGCGGTGGCGGGAAGTGCCGAGCGCCTGGGCCAACAGCATGCACTCGAGCGCGCGGCTGCGAAACGTCTCGGGACTCACACGCATTCCCTCCGGGACGCGGCGATCGTCGGCAGCCTTTGTGGCAAAATTTTTATCCGCGCGCGGTTCGCGCGGGTTATCAACAAGAGAAGTAAAGCCGGCGGCCGGTTGGGGATTTTCGCCGACGGCCGGCGGCGAGGGTCGCGGACGGCGGCGCCCGGTTAGCGCGATCTCCTCATCCTCGCCGCGATCGGCAACAGCACGATGACGGCGGCGGCGAGCTGCATCAGGAGGCAGGCGAGCAACGCCCGCGTGTAGGTGCCCTGCGCCTGCTCGAGCCGGCCGAGCAGCGCCGGCCCGAACGCGAAGGTGTACTGATTGACCGCGACGACCATGCTGACGATGCGGGCGAAGTCGCGCTTGGGAAACTCCTGCTGCACGATCAGGCCGGGAAGCGAGACCAGGTTTCCGAGCGCGAGGCCGAACAGAAAGCAGCCGGCAAAAAGCATGGGCGCGGACGTGGTCGACATCAGCACGCCCATGGCGAGGACTTGAACGAGGAAGTTTCCGCACGACACCGCCCGGCGGTCGACGCGATCGACGAACAGGCCGGTCAAGAGGCGGCCGGCGACCGCCGCGAAAGTGGTGAGGCTCACGGCCCAGCCGGCGGCGACGGTTCCGATCAGGGGCGCAAGGAAGGCGACCTGATGGGTGAGGAAGCCCACTTGCGCGGTGAGCCCCAGGGCAAACGGGATCGCGATCGTGAGGAAGTTCGGGTTGCGCAGAACCGCCGCGGGATTCCACGGCGGCTCGTCACTCGGCATGGATCGGTCCGCACGTTGCGCGGCGGCCGGCGGCCGATCGGCCCAGTGGTGCTCGTCGGGGCGCTTGGGCCGCGCGATGAGCGCCAACAGCGGCAGCAGGACGACGAGCATCAGGGCGGCGGCCGACCACAGGGCGGCGGCGAAGCCCAGCCGGCCGATGAGGAAGATCAACAGCGGCGCCATGACGAGGCCGCCGGCGCTGGCGCCGTTGAGCGCGAGGCTCGCCGCCAGGCCGCGGCGCCGGTCGAACCACGGCGCGACGATGATGCTGATCGACGCCCCGGTCATGGTCGCGCAGCCGATCGACATCACCGCCAGAGCCGCATAGACGTGCCACAGTCGGGTGACGAACGTGAGCGCCGCGACGCCCAGGCCCATCGCCAGCGTCCCGACCGCGACCACGCGCCGCGTCCCGTAGCGGTCGAAGGCGGTCCCGAGGAAGAAAAAGGTCAGGGTCGCGCTGAGAATGTAATAGCCGGTGATGGCCGCCGCGATATCCGCCGTGGACCAGCCATGAAGGTCGCGCAGCGCGACGAGATAAATGCCGAGGCCGTAGAACCCGAGCCCCCATCCGAACACGGCGACCAGAAAGGCCGCCGCGACGATGCGCCAGCCGTGATAAAGGCCGGTCGCGGGCGGCAATGTTTGGTTGGTCGCAGCGCGCGCATCCATGCGCGCCGGCTTACGGGCACGGCAGCGCGTCCGCTGGCCGTTTTCGGACGCGGTCGCCCATCGGGTCCGATTCCGGCTACCGCGGCCGAGGCGCGAGCGCTACGCTCGCGCCATGTTGACCGCGACGGCGCCGATCCCGGACTGGGCCACCTGCGATCGCGCGCGGCTTGCCCGAGATCCCGCCTTCGACGGGGTTTTCTTCACCGGCGTGCGCACGACGCGCATCTATTGCCGGCCGATTTGCCCGGTGCGGCCGGCGCGCTCGGAAAACGTCGTGTTCTTCCCCTCGGCGGCGGCGGCCGAGCGCGCGGGCTTTCGTCCCTGTCTGCGCTGCCGACCGGAGACGGCGCCCGGCAGCCCGGCCTGGAGCGGCACCCGCACTACCGTCGGGCGCGCCATGCGCCTGATCGACGGCGGCTTCCTCGACCGCGCATCGGTCGCCGACCTTGCCGACCGGCTCGGCATCGGGCCGCGCCACCTGTTGCGGCTGTTCCTGCGCCACGCCGGGGCGACGCCGATCGAAGTGGCCGCGACGCGCCGCATCCAGGCGGCCAAGCGGCTGATCGACGGCACCGCCATGCCGCTCGCCGAAATCGCCTTTGCGGCCGGCTTCGGCAGCGTGCGGCGCTTCAACGATGCGTTCCGCGCGACCTATAATCGCCCGCCGTCGTCGTTCCGCAAGCGCGCCTAGCGTTCCAGCAGCGAAGTTCGTAAGGTCGCGCCGCCGGTTTCCCGATCGGGATCATGCTCTAATGGTCAAGCGTTGATGCGAGCGCCCGACTCCGCAGCCGATGCCGTTGGTGTGACGACCGTTCCGGGACGCGGTCACTCGCTGCGCCTCGAAACGATCAGCCATCGGTTCGGATCGACGACCGCGGTGCGCGACATTTCGCTCGACGTGGCGGCGGGGGAGCTGGTGGCGCTCCTCGGCCCGAGCGGATGCGGCAAGTCGACGTTGCTGCGGATCATCGCCGGCTTCATCCGCCAGAGCGAAGGCCGCGTACGCTACGACGGCGACGCCGTCGATCATTTGCCGCCCAACCGCCGCGGCGCCGGCATCGTGTTCCAGAACTACGCCCTGTTCCCACACATGACGGCGGCGCAGAACGTCGCCTATGGGCTCGAGGCGCGCGGCGACGATCGCGCCCGCGTCCGCGCGCGGGTCGCCGACATGCTCGCCCTGGTGCAGATGGCCGACCTCGCCGGCCGCTTCCCCGGCCAGCTTTCAGGCGGCCAGCAGCAGCGCATCGCCCTCGCCCGCGCCCTTGCGGTCGAGCCGAAGATCCTGCTGCTCGACGAGCCGTTCGGCGCGCTCGACAAGAACCTGCGGCTCGACATGCAAGTCGAAGTCAAACGGCTGCAGCGGCGCTACGGCGTCACCACCATCATGGTCACCCATGACCAGGAAGAGGCGCTCGGCATGGCGGACCGGATCGCGGTGCTCAATCGCGGAGCGATCGAGCAATTCGCCAGCCCGGTCGAAATCTACGACCGGCCGGCGACATTGTTCGTCAATCAATTCGTCGGCACCACCAACCTTTTGCCCGGCGTGGTCCAACGCGTCGACGGGCGCGAATGCCAGGTTGCCCTCGCTTCCGGCGACAGCCTCGTCTGCCGCGCCGACGGCTTTGCCGCCGGCGCCCGCGTCGTCGTGTCGGTGCGGCCCGAGCGGCTGCGGCTCGCGGCAACCTCCGGTCCTGGGCGGCTGAGCGCCAAGGTCGGCCTCATCATGCCGCTCGGCCCCACCCTCGTCTACGACCTCACGCTCGCGGGCGGCGCCGCGTTGCGAGTGGCGGCGCCCCGCCCCGAGCTCGGCGCGGCGCCGGCAAGCGGCGACGTCTTCGTCGAACCCACGGCGGTCGATGCCTGCCTCCTGTTCCCGGAGCCGGCGTCACAACAAGCAGGAGAGAAGCGATGACCGGAATGTTGCGCAGGCAATTTCTCGAAGCCGGGCTTGCCGCCGGCGCCCTCGCCCTGCTCCCGCGCCGCGCCCGCGCCGCCGATCCGCTGGTGGTCGCGACCTTCCCGGGCACCTGGAACGAAGCGCATCGCGACGTGCTCGCGCCCTACTTTCGCAAGAAGACCGGCGTCGAGGTGACCCAGACCATCCTCCTCGCGACCGACCAGGTGGCGAAGCTCGAGGCGGCGCGCGGCAAGCCGCCGTTCGACGTGGCGATCATGGACGAAGGGCCTTTGCTCGACGCGGTCAAGGCGGGGGTGCTGGAGAAATATCCGGTCGACAAGTCGCCCAACTACCAGGACCTCGTCCCCGCGTTCCAGGATACGTGGGGACCGAAGATATCGCTGCAAGTGATCGGCATCGGTTTTAATCCGAAGAAGATCAAGGAGCGGCCGAAATCGTGGAACGACTTGTTCAATCCCGCCTACAAGGGTCGCGTCGGGCTCACCGCGCTCAACAGCACGCTCGGCATGGCCTTCATGGTCGACCTGGCGAGGACGCGCGGCGGCGGCGAGAGCGACATCGAGCCGGCGTTCAAGGCGCTCAAGGAGCTGTTGCCGAGCGTCGGCGCCATCTCGGCCAATCTCGGCGCGCACGCGGCGCTGTTCCAGCAGGAGCAGATCGACATCGCGCCCTACAACTTCAATTTCGTGCAGACCTTGAAGGAGAAGGGCGTTGACATCGACTTCGCCACCTTGGAGACCGGCATCCCGGCGTGGCGCACCAGCCTGCACGTCGTCAACAACGCGGTGCAGCCGGACCTCGCGGTCCGGTACATCGACGCGCACATCGCGCCCGAGGTGCAGGAGGACATGGAACGGGCGCCCTATTGGGTGATCCCGACCAACCGCAAGGTCCCGCTCAAGGGCGAGATCGTCAGGCAGGTGGCGAAAACCCACGACGACCTCGCCAAGCTGCATTACCAGGACTGGCCGAAGATCAACGAGCACCGGTCCGCGTGGATCGAGCGGTTCAACCGCGACATCAAGCTGTGACGGCGAGCGGCGCCGCCAACGGGCCCGCGTGGCGGCTGCTGCTGCCGCTCGGCGCGTTCTTCGTGCTGTTCTTCGCGGCGCCGCTCGTCGTGCTTTTGATGGTGAGCCTCTCCGACGGACTTTCGCTCAATGCGTTCAGCCCGGCGCAGTACGCGAAATTCCTCGGTGACACCTTCAGCCTCGGCATTCTGCTCGACACCCTCGCGCTCGGCGTCAAGGCGACCACCGTCTGCCTCGTTTTCGGCTTGCCGCTCGCGTGGGTGTGCGTGCACGCGGGCCCGCGGCTGCGCGCGCTGCTCTTGTTTCTGGTGATCCTGCCGATCCTCACCAGCGTCGTGGTGCGCACGTTCGCCTGGATCGTGATCCTCGGTCAGCAGGGCATCCTCAACAAGGCGTTCCTGGCGCTCGGCCTAATCGACCGGCCGTTGCGGCTGCTGTTCAGCGAGGTTGGCGTGGTGATGGTGCTCGCCCAGGTGCAGATGCCGCTGATGGTGTTGCCGCTCATGACCACGCTGCAGCGCATCGACCCCAATCTCGCCGACGCGTCGCGGGCGCTCGGCGCCGGCCACTGGCGCACGTTCCGCCGCGTGATCCTGCCGCTGTGGCGGCCCGGGCTGGTGGCGGGATCGATCCTGGTGTTCGCCGCCTGCACCACCGCCTTCGTCACCCAGACGCTGATCGGCGGCGCGCGCCTGGTCTACATGCCGCTCTACATCTACCAGCAGGCCGCCGGCGCCAACAATTGGCCGTTCGCCGCGGCGATGTCGGTCGTGCTGATGGTCTCCGTCCTGCTCGTGGTCTATCTGTTGAACTTGGCCGGGCGGACGCAATGGGCGGCACGCCATGGCTAGGCCGGGCTTTGCCGACATCGACCGGGCAAGCTTTCGCCTCGTCATCGGCGCGCTCGCCGCGATCGCCTTCTTCTTTCTGATCTTCCCCACCGTGATCGTGCTGTTGACCTCGTTCACCAGCACGCCGTCGCTGCGCTTCCCGCCGCCCGGCTATTCGCTGCGCTGGTACGCCTCGCTGCTCGACGCCCGTCAGATGCAGCAGGCCGCGCTCAACAGCTTCAAGGTCGCCGTGGCGGCGACCATCCTGTCCGTGCTGCTCGGCACGTCGGGCGCGCTGGCGATCGCGCGCAGCACCGCCGGCTGGGCGAAAATCCTCGATTCCGTCTTCATGTCGCCGCTGCTGCTGCCGGCGCTCGCGTTCGGGCTCGCGGCGCTGCTCTATTTCAGTCTGATCGGCGTGCCTCTCTCGCTCGCCACGCTCGTCCTCGGCCACGTCGCCGTGTGCGTGCCGTTCGTCCTGCGCACGACGATCGCGAGCCTGGCGCAGCTCGATCCCGCCTTGCTCGACGCGTCGTTGAGCCTGGGCGCCGGGCGGTTTTTCACCTTCCGCCGCGTCACCCTGCCGCTGATCGGGCGCGGCATCGCTGCCGGCGCGTTTCTCGCCTTCATGGCCTCGTTCGACAACGTGCCGGTGTCGCTGTTCCTCACCGATGCGCGCACCGAGGTCCTGCCGATCCATTTGTGGCAGATCATCGACACCGACCTCGACGTGCGCACCGCCGCCGCCTCGGGCGTGCTGATCGTGGCGACCATGGTCCTGATGGTCGCCGCCGAACGTTTCGCCGGCCTGTCGAAGCAGCTGCACTGAGCGCGGGCGCGGGCGCCGTCAGCCGTGACGCTTGAAATACTGCACCGCGCGTTCGTGCCGCGCGGCGGCCTCGCGGGTCGGGAAGGTGCCGAGGTTGCGGCGCTTGCCGGTCTTCGGGTTGCGCTTGCGCGAGTAGAGCCGGAATTGGCCGGACTTGAGCTTGCGGATCATCGCAGGCATCCGTGCGTGATGCGGTCGACCAAATGAAAAAGATTTGGCCGACGCAAAAGTTCCGGCGCGATCGCGCGCGCCGGAACCGTTGCCGTTGCCTCTACGAGCAAACCTTCTTGCCGTTGACGGTCCTGCACACCGGTCCACGCGGCGCCGGCTTGGCTGCCGCGGTGGCCGGACGGGGCGGCTGCTTGGCGACCGGCGGGGGCGGACGGGGCGGCGGGGTGGTTTTGGTCGCGACCGCCGGCGGCGGCTTCGAGGCTACCGCCGATGGCGGCGGCCCCTTGGTCCTGAGTTCCTTCTTTTCGATCGACTTGGTCGCGCTCGGGCCAGGCGGCGGTGGCGGCGGACCCTTGGTCGTCAATTCCTTTTCCAGCGGGGTCCGGACGGTGGGCGGCGGCGTCTTTGCAAAGCCCGGACCGGGCGGTGGCGTCGGCTTCGCCACGCCCAGCGGCCGCGTCGGCGGCGGCAGCGCGACGCCCGGTCGCGGCCCGATCGGCGGCGCCGTCGTGCTCAGCGGAGCAAGGCGCGGGCGGCCGGGCGGCGGCGCCGGCAGGCTCACGCCGACGACCGGCGGGCGGGCAAACGCGGGCAGCGGGCGCAAGACCGGCGGAGGCGGCGGCGGGCGGCCGCCGATCAGGAGCGGCCGGCGAGCCACCAGCGGCGGGAAAACGCGCACGAGCGGCGGCGCCCGGATCACCACCACTGGGCCGAGCCGCGGCGGCACCACCACGACCAGGCCGGGCGGCGGCGGGCGCGGCACCAGCCAATAGCGCGGCGGCGGATAGAACCCGACCGGGTACGGGAACAGCGGCGGCGGCGCCACGACGAACACCGGCGGCAGCACGTCGAACACCAACGGCGGCGGGTCGTAACCCTGGGGCACGACCTCGACCACGTCGACCGCCTCGTCCCACCAGCCCGCCGGCATCGGCTCGGGCTGGGGCACGTAATCCGGCGGCGGCGCCAGCGCCGCCGAGAGCGAGCCGAGCCAGATGCGCGCCTCGTCGGCGTGCCGACCGTTCGGGTAGCGCCTGAGATAGTTCCAATAGGCGCGCGGGATGTTGAGCGTCACGGCGCGCCGCCACAGGATCGCTTCGCGGCGCGTCTCGATGATGACCCAGATCTGCGGCGTCAGCCGGTAGGTCGGATAGACGTCCACGAACCATTCGTAGCCCTGCAGCGTGTCCATCTCGATGATGCGCGCATAAGCGTCGTCGGGTGGCAGTTGCCGCAGTTCGTCGCGGCTCGCGATCGTGCGACCGACCGGCGGAATGGGAACCGGCGGCGGCGTTGCCTCGGGAGCCGCAGCCTCGGGCGCGGGGGCCGCAGGCGCCGGCGCGGCGGGCGCGGCTTCGGGAGCCGGCGCGGCAGGAGCCGCTGCGGGCGGCGCCACGGGCGCCGCCTGACGCGAGGGCGCAGGCGGCGCCGCCTGAGGCGCTTCGAACAGGGTGAGCCCGACGGCAAGCGTGGAGGCCGACCAAGGCGTCTGCGCCCCGGTCGACACCTTGTTCACCTGCAGGCGGGTCGCCTTGAAGATTTGCTCGATGTCGAGGCCGGGCTGGCGCATCAGGCTCACGAGGGTGCCGGAGTAGAGGCTGTAGGGACCCTCGATCTCGCCTGACACCGCGCCCGGCGCCGCCGCATAGGCGATCAGCATGCCGGCCGGCGCATCCATCATGGCAAGGCCGGGCGGGACGGCTTCGGGCGTGTCGCGGCCGAAGCCGTGGTCGCGCGAAGCATCGAGCACGATCAGGCGGGCGGCGGCCGGCAGTTCCGCCAGTTCGCGCACGAGGTCGTTGAAGCGGAACGCCTGCGACGGGACGTCGGCGTAGTGTCCGATGCGCGCATCGACCGGAACGAGGTAGTTCTCGCCGTCGAACTGTGCGCCGTAGCCGCCGAAATAGACGAATGCGACCGTATCGGGTCCGGCGGAATAAACCTTGTCGAGGAAGGCGCGGATGGCCTTGCCGAAATCGCCGATCACCACGTCGTGCAGTTCGGTCACGTCGTAGCCGGCGGTCCGCATCGTTTCCGCGACGATCGTCGCGTCGGCGTCCGCGGTCGCAATCCCGTTGGCGCCCTGGTAGGCGGCGTTGCCGATGACGAGCGCAACCCGCGGCGCGGGGGCCTGCGCGCGCGCCGGCGGTCCGGCGCAAAATGCGATCGCGAGGGCAACTGCGACCAGCGTCCTGATCATCTCCCGCTCCCAGCTCGTGCCGCGATTCCGCCGACTTTGACCGACAGTAGCGGACCTTGTGGTTTTAATGTGGTTCGGGGCGGGAAAGCGGCGCCCGCGAACGACCGTGCATTGTGTCGGCCCACGGCTTGAGGCCATGGCCATCGCCGCCGGCGCAGGCCGCGGGTGGAGCGTCAATTCGCCATCGCAAGACATTGAACAGGCGTCAATTTTACTTGGATACCCTGCAGCGAGGGCAGCCGCCTTGGTTGACTCGACGGCCGATTGTCCGCTCTATGGGGCGAACCGACCACCTTGTCCCCGAGGGGAGGACAGCGATGCGTGTGATCTTGATGCGCGTGGCGGGGTTCCTCGCGCTGGTGCTCGTGGGCGGCCTTGTCGCCTACGGCATTGCCCGGGGCCAGAAGGTGGCTGCGCCGTCCGCAGCCCCGGCAGCCACGCCGGTCGCCGAGGTGCGCCGGCCGATCAATCCGATCCGCGAGATCGTTCCGGAACCGGTGCAGGTCGCCGACGCGACTCCGGCCGCGCCGGACGCGACGCCGGCGGTTCAGCCGGCCGCAGCGCCGGTCGTGGCGCAAGCGCCGGCCGCAGCCCCGGCTCCGGCACCGGCCGCAGCGCCCGCGCCGGTGGCGGCGCCCGCCCCGGCCGCGGCTCCGGCGCAGGTGTCCTGCCCGGGCAATCCCAACGCGCTCGGCGTTTCCCGCGTCGTCGAAGTGGACACCACCGGCGGGCCCGGCTTCGGCTCCGAGCACTTCAAGGGCATGGACTTCCTGCGCCCCGGCGAGGTGGTGCTGACCTTCGACGACGGGCCGTGGCCGAACAACACGCCGAAAGTGCTGGCCGCGCTCGCGCACCACTGCGTCAAGGCGATCTTCTTCCCGATCGGCCTGCATGCCACCTACGAGCCCGACCTGCTCAAGCAGGTGGTCGCAGCCGGGCACACGGTCGGCTCGCACACCTGGTGTCATCAGGATCTGTCGAAGACCAAGGGCCGGTGCCAGGAAAACGGCAAGGTTCAGGTCGTCGAATACACCTACAAGGACGAGATCGAGAAAGGCATCAGCGCCGTGAGCTGGGCGCTCGGCGGACCGATCGCGCCGTTCTTCCGCTTCCCCGCCCTGCGCCAGCCGCCGGAGGCGCTGACCTATCTCGGCCAGCGCAACATCGGCATCTTCTCCGCCGATATGGACACCTTCGACTTCAAGATGCGCCGGCCGGAGCAGGTGCGCCAATCGGTGGCGGCGAAGCTGAAGAAACACGGCAAGGGCATCATTCTGATGCATGATTTCCAGCACGCCACGGCGGACGCCATCGCGCAGATTCTCGATGACTTGAAGGCCGGCGGCTACAAGATCGTGCAGATGCGCCCGCGCGACCAGCTCAAGTCCCTGCCGGAGTACGACGCCATCGTGATGAAAGAGATCAAGACGCCGAACGTGAGCGGTCGCCCGGTCGAGAGCGTGGTGCGCACCATCGAAGGCAACTGACGCGCGGCATGGCGAGGCCGCTGCGCATCGTGGGCTATGCCATCGTATCGAGCGACGGGATGCTGGCCGACCGGGCGGGGCACATCCCCGACGGGCTGAAAATCGACGCGGATCAGCGCTTGTTCGAAGCCGGCCTGAACGCCGCCGACGCCGTCGTGCACGGGCGACATTCCGGCGAAGACCAGGCGAACTCGCCGCGCCGCCGGCGGCTCATCCTGACGCGAAAAATCCCCGGCATCGGTGCGGACCCGGACAATCCGCTGGCACGGCTGTGGAACCCGGCGGGCGCCTCGCTCGCCGCCGCCTGCCATGCGCTCGGGGTCGATGCCGGCACCTTGGCGATCCTCGGCGGCACCGAGGTGTTCGGCCTGTTCCTCGACATCGGCTACGACGCGTTCAACCTCTCGCGCGCGAACAAGGTGCAACTGCCCGGCGGCCGGCC
>DASPVJ010000382.1:0-3081 GCA_035622435.1 Xanthobacteraceae bacterium
GAAGACGCGCGACACGTAAAGCTCGGACCCGCCGTTGTTAAAGAACGCCTGTACGCTCAGCGCCATGTAGTTGGTGTCTTGCAGCGGGTTGCTGGTGTTGGCGATGCCGAGGTTGCCGAACCCGCCGTAGATGTTCTGGAAGTCGCCGAAGCTCGTCAGCAATTCCGGATGCTGGTTGACCGGCCCGGTCAGGGTGACGCCGGCGAAGGCGGCCGTGCTGGTGCCGACGCCTTCGATCGAAGGGGCGCGAAAGCTGACTTCCTCGACGTACACTCCGGGGGTGAGATATTGGGGCATGTGCGCTCCTCACGCTTAGGCGGCGATCGTGATTGCCGCGGAAAGAATCTGGCCGGCGCCGAGCGCGCCGGTCTGTTGTCCCGATTTGAGCGACGCGTTCGAAAGGTTTCCCAGGATGTCGTCCGGATTGGGAATCCAGCCGGCCGGCTGCGCCAGCACGCTCGGGTCGAACCACGCCTTGACGGTCACCGGGATCGTCGTCTCGGTCACCGCTCCGGACGCGCTGGCGCTCACCTGAACGCCGAGCCCGGTCACCGCCAGCACGGCCTCGCCGCGCGCGTCGGTCATGCCGGTGGCCGCCACGCTGTTGTCGCTCCTGATCACCTGCAGGACCGCCCACGGCAGTCCGTTGCCGGCGCTTCCCGTCACCGACGCCCGGACCACCGCCCAATTGGGGCCGAGCGCTGCGGACGGGCCGGCGTAGAGGTTGACCGGCTGCGGCGTGGAAACGGCGGCCAGGCTTTGCGGCGCCTGCACCTCGGCACGGCGGGCGATATACTTGAGGCTCGGATCCCGCACCGTCACTTCGAATCTCTGCGCGGCCGGCCATCCCGTCGCCGGGGGATCGAATTGCGTCGTGTATTGGCTCAGCCCCGGCGCGTCGAAGATCGCGTACACGCCGCGGCCGTTTGCGCGCAGCCGCAGCGTCTTGCTGGTCACGGCCAGCGGGGCGGCAACGTGCTCGCCGGTGATCGAGTCGACAAAGACGAAGCCGCCCAGCACCCGCCGGTCGATCGACTCGCTGAAAGCTGCCGCGGTCACGACACCGGCTCCTGCTCCAAGGTGAACCGCGTCGCCACCACCGGGCCCGCGGGCGCGAACGAGCGGTCGATCCGCACGACGCGCGCGAGATAGGCGACGCTCAAGCGGTACTTCGGCCCGAGCGCGTCCCAGATGCGCAGGATGTCTTCGAGGCTGAGATCGGCCATCACCAATTGGACGCTTTCGGTCGCGCCCCAGGTCTTGTCGGAAGCCGGAATCGACGCGTTGAGCAGAATCGAATTGTCGAGGATGGGCGATGATTGCAGCTGCTGGACCGCCCAGCCGAGAATGGTCTGCTCGGCCTGCGCGCTCGTGCCCCAGTAGGTGAGCAGGTAATGCAGATCGAGAAAAACCGCGGGCTGCTTGGTCGGCGCGTCCGGCAGCAGGGTGGCGTTGCGGAAATTCTCGTTGGTGGTGACGCGATGCAGGAAAATGGAGACGACCTGGTCGAGCGCCGTTTGGCCCTCCAACGCGATTTCCGTGCTCGAAACCAGCTTGAACTGGCAGGGGAAGCTCGACGCCAGCGCCGGCGGATAGGCGTTCTGCAGGTACTGCGCGATGGAGTTGCCCACCGAATATATCGCCGTGTAGTCAGCCATTCGATCAATCTCTCGGCGCGATCTCGAGCCCGTCGGGCGTCGCTCGTCGCATCCTCTGGCGACAGTTCAAGTTGCGGCAGAAGCTTGCAGATTGCGGCGTTCGGCTCCTCGGCGTTCGTATTTGCGTCGGCGATGCGCTCGCGTATCACGCGCTTGTTGCGCCTTTCGTTTTTCGGTTTTGCAGCCGGAAGTTATCGAGCGGGCGCGATGCGGCGCAATCCATCCTCGGATCGAGACGGTGTGGATGCCGGGATCTATATCCACCCGGTCGATCCTATCGACGCAGACGGTCGGCGAGCGTCTCCGGCGTGAACTCGTCGACGTCGTCTTGGCCCGGGCCGAGCAACTGGGTGAGGTCCGCCGACAGCGCCAACACGCGCGCGTGCGGCAGCATCGACCGCACCAGCGCGGCGCTCAGCGGCTCGTGATCGGCGGCAGGTCCGATAATCACGACGTCAGGGGCGAGGTCGCGCAGGCTTAGCGCCGCAATCCGCGGATCGGCGATTTCGGCGACGATCGACAATCCCACCCGGCCGGTCAGCACGCGGCGGGTGAGGTCGGCGAGCAATGGTGGCACCGTCACCAGGACGGCCCGGAGCTCCGGCACCTTCGTGTTCCCGAATGACCCGCGGCGATTTTGCGGGTCCGGGATGCGCGCGGCTATCGATCGAAGGATGGGGAGAAGATCGAGGCGTGGCCGGAAAAAATCGGCGTCAATTCGGCGTGGTGCGCCGCATAGAAGCGCGTCGCCTCGGCGCGACGCTGCACGCTGAGTTTGCCAAGCAGGTTGTGCACGTGCGATTTCGTCGTCCCCAGGCTGATGCTCAGGCGCCGAGCGATGTCCTTGTTGCTGAGCCCGTCGCAGATGAGCCGGAGGATTTCGAACTCGCGTCGGGTGAGCGGCGGCGCCGACGCGCCGGATGCGGTTGCCCGCCCCGACGTCGCCACCCGCCGCAGAAGGCTTCCGGCGATGCGCGACGGGCAGGCCTGCTCGCCGCGGCTGATCTGCCCGATCAGCGCTATGAGGTCGCTCACCGACGCCGTATTCGGCACGTACCCGGCGACGCCGGCCTCGGCCCAGGCGAGCACGTTTTCCTCGGTTTCGGCAATTGCGAACACGACCACGCTGGCTTGCGGGATGATTGCCGACAGCTGGGTCACCGCGCCCATGCCGCCCGGGAAGGCCGCGTCCAAAAGAACGACCGCAGGCCGCAGCGCCCGCACCGCCTCGCGCGCATCGTCAAGGGTTGCGCTTTGTCCGCGCATTTGGATTCCGGGAGCGTGCGCCAGGATTTCGGCCAGGCTCTCGCGTAGAAACCGCACTTCCGAAACGATCAACGTGCCGAGGCCGCCCGGCAGCGTGGATGCGTGTTCGCATTGTCCTGCCTCCATGGCGCCTTACTCCCCTGCAACTTCGGGTTAA
>DASPVJ010000383.1:0-3446 GCA_035622435.1 Xanthobacteraceae bacterium
CGCGCGCGAATTGGGCATGGTGCAATGGGCGGTGCCGCGCGCCGAGCTGGCGGCGCAGGCGCTCAACATCGCCCGTCGCGTCGCCGGCCTGCATCCGCTCTCGCTCGCCGCCTGCAAGGTGTGCATGCGGCTTGCGCGCGATCCGCAGCGCAACGGCTTTGCCGCCGAGACCGAATGGACCGGGCGTCTGCTGGCCACCGAGGAGACCCAGCGCCGGGTCGCTGATTTTTTGGCCGGCGCGAGAAGGTAGCGCCACGCCATCGCCCCCTCCCTAACCCTCCCCGGCGGGGCACCCCGCGACGCAAGCGTCGCGGGGACCCCGTTGCGGGGGAGGGAACAGCTAGCGCCGAACGCCGCTTGCTCTGCGAAGTGAGGGAACGGACGGTGCCATATGCTGCTCCCTCCCCCGCTTGCGGGGGAGGGATGGGGAGGGGGTAAGACATGGACGCCCCAGGGCATGACGGGAAAATGCGGAGGACTGAATGCAGCTCAAATACAAGACCGTGCTGCTGACCGGCGGCGCCTCCGGCATCGGCCGGGCGACCGCGCTCATGCTGGCTCAGGAAGGCGCCCGCATCCTCCTGTGCGACATGAACGAAGCCGGCGCCGAAGAGACGATCGCGCTCGCCGCCGGCGGCGGCGTCGAGTTCATCCCGCTGGAACTGACCGACGGCCCCAGCGTCGACGCCTGCGCCAAGGAGGCGCTGGCGCGCGCGGGCAGGATCGACGTGCTGGTCAACGTGGCCGGCTGGGACCGCACCCAGCCGTTCGTCGAGGCGACCCAGGACTTCATCGACAAGGTGATGGGGATCAATTTGCTCGGCCCCGTGCGCCTCACGCGCGCGATCTTCCCGGCCATGATCGCAGCCGGCGGCGGCAAGATCGTGTTCGTTTCAAGCGACGCCGGCCGCGTCGGCAGCCTGGGCGAGACGCCCTATTCGGCCGCCAAGGCCGGCATCATCGGCTTCACCAAGTCGCTGGCGCGCGAAGGCGCCCGCCACAAGATCACGGTGAACTGCGTGTGCCCCGGCCCGACCGACACGCCGCTGTTCCACGCCAACCCGGAGCGCATGCGCGACGCCTTGCTGCGCGCCATCCCGTTCCGCCGCCTCGCCAAGCCGGAGGACATCGCCGGCGCGGTGCTCTACTTCGCCGGCCCTACCAGCGACTACGTCACCGGCCAGGTGCTCAGCGTCAGCGGCGGCCTGACGATGGCGGGGTAGGCATGGCGTTCGAGATTTTCCTCCCGCAAAGCCGGATAGAGGCGTCGCGCGGCCTGTGGCCCAATCGGCTGCCGATTGACGCGCTCGACGCGGCGGTGAGCAAACATCCCGAACGCACCGCCTTTGTCGGCTGGAACAGCGCGCTGCGCCGGGAAGTCCGTCTCAGCTACGCCGACCTCGGCGAACGGGTCGACAAGATCGCTGCCGGCCTCCTCCGGGTCGGCGTCGGCAAAGGCGACGTGGTCGCGTTCCAGCTGCCCAACTGGTGGGAATTCACCGCCCTGTTCTTCGCCTGCAACCGCATCGGCGCCGCGGCCAATCCGCTGATGCCGATCTTCCGCCAGCGCGAGCTGCCCTTCATGCTCGGCTTCGCCGACGCCAAAGTCATGGTCGTGCCCGCACAGTGGCGCGGCTTCGATCACCTGGCGATGCTGCGGGAGATCCGCGCCGACCTGCCGAGCCTGCGCCACGTCTTTGCGGTCGGCGGCGCGGGCGAGGAATCCTTCGAGCGCGCCTTCCTCGACCGCCCGCCCGTGTCCGCCGCCGAGAAACAGACGCTCGCGGCGCTGCGGCCGCAGCCCGACGAGGTGGTCGAGCTGATCTACACCTCCGGCACCTCCGGCGAGCCCAAGGCGGTCATGCACACCGCCAACACGGTGCTGGCGCCGGCGCAGTGCTTCATCGACGACATCCCGGTCACCGCCGACGACGTCGTCTTCATGGGCTCGCCCTACGCGCACCAGACCGGGTTCCTCTACGGTATGCTGATGCCGGTCATGCTGGCGACCAAGACGGTAGCCCTCGACCTGTGGTCGGCCGCAGACGCCGCGCCGCTGATCGAGCGCGAGGGCGCGACCTTCAGCATGGGCTCGACGCCGTTCGTCGCCGACGTGGTCAATCTGCCGCATGAGCCGCGGGCGCGGGTAAGCCGGACGTTACGCACCTGGGTGTGCGCCGGCGCGCCGATCCCGCGGGTGCTGGTGCAGCGGGCGAAGCGCGAGATGGACCTCGACGTGCTGTCCTGCTGGGGCATGACCGAGAACGCCGGCCTCACCATCACCCGCAAGACCGATCCGCAGGAGAAGGTGTTCTCGACCGACGGCCGCGCGCTCGCGGGATGCGAAGTGCGCGTGGTCGACGACCGCAAACGCCCGGTGCCGGCCGACACCGCGGGCCACCTGCAGGCGCGCGGCATCACCCATTTCGTCGGCTATCACAAGAAGCCGCAGCTCAATGGCATCGACGCGGACGGTTGGTTCGACACCGGCGACCTCGCGCGCATGGACCGCGACGGCTACATCCGCATCGTCGGCCGTACCAAGGACGTGATCATCCGCGGCGGCGAGAACATCCCGGTCGCCGAGGTCGAGAACCTCATCTACCGCCATCCCCAGGTGGCCGAATGCGCGGTCGTCGCCATGCCGGACGCGCGGCTGGGCGAACGCGCCTGCGCCTTCGTCGTCACCAGGGCGAATGCGCCGCTCAAGCTCGGCGAACTGGCGCAGTTCCTCGGCGAGCAGGGCATGGCCAAGCCGTACTGGCCCGAGCGGCTGGAGCTGGTCGCGGAAATGCCGCGCACGCCGTCCGGCAAGATCCAGAAATTCCGCCTGCGCGAGCTGGCGGCGGGATTCAAATAAAATCACGCGGCGAGGGGCGCCTGATGCAAAAACGCGTTGACTCCAGGCCCGCCGTCGCGGCGGTGGATGCGCGCCGCATTCTCGACCTCGAGCAGCGCTCGATCAGGATTCCAAGCTCGACCTTCGAGGAAGGACCGATCGCCGACCTCTACGCCAACGCGATGGCCGACATCGGGCTTGCCGTGGAAATGATGGAGGTCGTCCATCCGCACGACGCGGCGAAGAAGAGCCGGCAGCCGATCGGGCGGCTCGCCGGCACCGGCGGCGGCCCGACCCTCCTGCTCAACGGCCACATGGACCCGGGCGCCGAGATGAGCGGCTGGACCGTCGATCCCTTGGGCGCCAAGTTCGACGACGGATGGATCTGGGGGATCGGCGCCCACGACGACAAGGGCGGGTGCGTTGCCGCCATCGCCGCGGTCGAGGCGATCGTGCGCTCGGGCACGCGGCTGCGGGGCGACGTGCTCGTCACGCCGGTGGTCGCGCACAAGCTCGGCGGCGCCGGCACGCGGGCGCTGCTCGACCGCGGCGTCACCGCCGATCTGTGCATCAACATGGAGCATTCCAACAACACGATCGCCAACGT
>DASPVJ010000384.1:0-4423 GCA_035622435.1 Xanthobacteraceae bacterium
CCTGAAATTCTCGCCGCTGACGGTGATGGCGGATCGCCTGCAGATCTACAAATACTGCATCCAGCAAGTCGCCAACGTCTACGGCAAGACCGCGACCTTCATGCCCAAGCCGATCTACGGCGACAACGGCTCCGGCATGCACTGCCACCAGTCGATCTGGAAGGGCGGCAAGCCGACCTTTGCCGGCAACAAGTACGCCGATCTCTCCGACACGGCGCTGCACTATATCGGCGGCATCCTCAAGCACGCGCGCACGATCAACGCCTTCACCAACCCGACGACGAATTCCTACAAGCGCCTCGTCCCGGGCTTCGAGGCGCCGGTGCTGCTCGCCTATTCGGTGCGCAACCGTTCGGCCGGCTGCCGCATTCCGCTCGCCTCCTCGCCCAAGGGCAAGCGGGTGGAAGTGCGCTACCCGGATCCGCTCGCCAATCCCTATCTCGCCTTCGCCGCGATGCTGATGGCCGGCCTCGACGGCATCAAGAACAAGATCGATCCCGGCCCGGCGACCGACAAGGACCTCTACGACCTGCCGCCGAAGGAGCTGAAGAAGATCCCGACCGTGTGCGGCTCGTTGCGCGAGGCGCTCGGCTATCTCGCCAAGGATCGCGACTTCCTCAAGGCCGGCGGGGTGTTCGACGACGACTTCCTCGACAGCTACGCGGGGCTGAAGATGGAAGAGGTGATCCGCTTCGAGCACACCCCGCATCCGGTCGAATTCGAGATGTACTATTCGGCGTAGGCTTCCTCCCGAGTCGCGGCGACGCGACGACCTTCAGGGCGCTCCGCGGGGCGCCCTTTTTCTTCGCCGCGCCGGCGTGACGTTCAGACGAGGAGAAGCGCGAGGGCGAGAGCGCCGATCAGCGCCGCGAGGCGCAGGCGATGGCGCGCGGGCCGCGGCGGCCGGAAGGCGCCCTGGGCGCGCCGCTCGCGGATGATGTCGGCCTCGTATTCGTCGGAGGAGGCGAACAGGCAGGCAAGCGCCATGCCGGCGCGCTCGGCGGTCGCGCGCAGCGCGATGAGGTCCGCCTCGACCTGGGCAACCGTGCGGTAGCGCATCATGGCGCCATGCTACCGCCGAGGTGGTAAACGGCCCGTTGCGCCGAAGCGGACGATTGAAGCTCCGCATCGCCCGGCCGCTCCAGCCTATTGGCGGCGAACGATCTTTTCCCAAAAGCGGGCCCGGCTGGCAAACCCTTGCCGGACAACCGCATTGACACGGAGAGGGCGGCAGTGCGTCATCGCCGCGCGACAATCCAGCGGAGGCGACACCCATGATTCGCAGTGCGGCCTTGGTTCTTGCCGGTTCGTTATTGAGCGCGACCGCCGCGCTCCCCCAAGGCCCGCCGCTGCCGTTCCCGCCGTTGCCGTTGCCGCTGCCGTTTCCCGGGTTCCAGGGCACGCCCGAGGATCAGCGGGCCTGCCGACCGGACGTCGTGCACATGTGCAAGGAGGCGCTGGGCGAGACGACCGACCAAAACCGCATCCTCGCTTGTCTGCAGGCAAACCGGGCGCGCCTGAGCGCGCCCTGCCGCGGTGTACTGGTCAAGTACGGCCAACTTCCGCCGTAACAGGTCCTTTGGCAGCGGAAATGCAAAGCAAAAGGGCGGCCCACCGTGCCGCCCTTTCGTGCGAGGCGAAACGACGTCAGCGCTTGGAGAACTGGAACGAACGGCGCGCCTTGGCCCGGCCGTATTTCTTGCGCTCGACCACTCGCGGGTCGCGGGTGAGGAATCCGCCGCGCTTGAGCGCGGGACGCAGATCCGGCTCGAAGTAGGTCAGCGCCTTGGAAATGCCGTGGCGCACCGCGCCGGCCTGGCCGGACAGTCCGCCGCCCGACACGGTGCACGTCACGTCGTACTGGCCCTGGCGGTTGGCGGCGACGAGCGGCTGTTGAATCAGCATGCGCAGCACCGGCCGCGCGAAGAACGTCTCCACCGGCCGTTCGTTGACCGTCACGCTGCCGCCGCCCGGCTTGATCCACACCCGCGCCACCGCGTTCTTGCGCTTGCCGGTCGCGTAGGCGCGTCCCTGTTTGTCGAGCTTCTGGACGTATCTCGGCGTCTCCGGCGTGGCGGGCTTGAGCGCAGCGAGTTGCTCGAGCGATTGCATGGTTTCGGCCATGGTCACGCGCTCCTCGTGTTCTTGCGGTTCAAGGCGGCGACATCGAGCGGCTCGGGCTGCTGCGCCGCGTGGGGATGATCGGGACCCTTGTAGACGCGCAGGTTGCCAAACTGGCGTCGTCCGAGCGGCCCGCGCGGAAGCATGCGCTCCACCGCCTTCTCGACGATGCGCTGGGGAAACTTGCCCTCGAGGATGAACCTGGCGGTGCGTTCCTTGATACCGCCGATATGGCCGGTGTGATGCCGGTAGACCTTCTGCTGCACCTTGCGTCCGGTCAGCACCACTTTCTCGGCGTTGACGACGATGACGTTGTCGCCGCAGTCGACGTGGGGCGTATAGGTCGGCTTGTGCTTGCCGCGCAGCCTCAGCGCCACGATCGAGGCGAGCCGGCCCACCACGAGGCCACTGCCGTCGATCAGCACCCACTTCTTCTCTACCTCGGCGGGCTTGGCCGAATAGGTTTTCATGGAACCGCGTCCGTTGGCTCTGGAGGCGCGGCTTCTACACGAGGTGCACGCGTCGGTCAACGCCCTCCGAAGGAAAACTCGTTCATAGAAACAATGGCTTACATCATTGGTTACATACTACCATCAGATAATATCCTCAGCTCTTGGCTGGAATGGCATAGGTCGTGGTGGCGTGGGCGACGAGATCGCTCGCGCCTTCCGAGCGAATGCCGATGTCGCCGACCGCCAGCCGCCGGCCGAGCTTGATCAGCCGGCATTCCGCCTCGAGCGCCCGCGGCGCCGGCTTGCTGAGAAAGTTGATGTTGAGGTTCGTAGTCACCGCCTGCGGCGCCCAGCCGATCGCGGCCAGCACCGCGACGTACATTGTAAAGTCCGCGAGCATCATCATGCTGGCGCCGGAGATGGTGCCGCCCGGCCGCAAGCTGCGCGGATGAAAGCCCTGGCGCACCAGCGAGCCGCGGTCCCAGACCTTGAGGATCGCGATCCCGGTCTCGGGGTGGAACAGCCGCGGGAACTCGGGCGAGAGCAGGCGCTCCAGTTCCTCGGCGGTGAGTTTCGGCGCGTGCGTCATCAAGCCCCTGCCCTGCCGCCTTCGAATTTCGCCCGAGCCCGCGGATCGGATACAATGGCCGGCGCTTTTCGCAAAGGCTCGCCGCCATGAACGCACAAAGCGCCGCCGCCCGTGCAGCCTCCGCTTCGCCGCCGATTCTGCTGCGCGAGGATGCGGGCGCCATCGCCGTCCTGACGCTCAACCGGCCGCAGGCGCGCAACAGCCTGTCCGAGGCGATGATCGGCGCGCTCGCCGAGGCGCTTGCCGCCATCGGCACCGACCGATCCGTGCGCGCCGTGGTCCTCGCCGCAAACGGGTCCGCCTTCTGCGCCGGCCATGATCTGAAGGAACTCACCGCCCGGCGCAGCGACGCCGATCGCGGCCGCGCGTATTTCCAACAGCTCATGGCGAGCTGCAGCGCCATGATGCAGGCGATCGTGCGCCTGCCCAAGCCGGTGATCGCCGCCGTGAATGGAGTGGCGACGGCGGCCGGCTGCCAGCTCGTCGCCAGCTGCGACCTCGCGGTCGCCTCGGCGGCCGCGGGCTTCGCCACTCCCGGCGTGGACATCGGCCTCTTCTGCTCGACCCCAATGGTGGCCCTGTCGCGCAACGTGGCGCGCAAGCACGCGATGGAAATGCTGCTCACGGGCGACGCGGTCTCGGCCGAGGAGGCGTTGCGCATCGGCCTCGTCAACCGCGTGGTGCCGGCGGGCGGCGAGCGTGCGGAGGCCATGGCACTCGCGCGCAAGATCGCGTCGAAGTCGGCGCTTACCGTGAAGATCGGCAAGGAGGCGTTCTACCGGCAGCTCGAATTGGGACTCGCCGACGCCTATGCGTACGCGTCGCAGATCATGGTCGAGAACATGCTGGCGCGCGACGCGGAGGAAGGCATCGGCGCGTTCATCGACAAGCGGCAGCCGCATTGGCAGGACCGCTGACGGCCCGGGCCTGTCGCCCCAGCCGCTCCATTATTATCTAACGGCGCGAGACCCGGCGCCATGAATCACGACAGCTATCCCGACGCCTATATCCGCGGCATCCTCAACACGGTGAAGACCATCGCCATGGTGGGGATTTCGCCCAAGGACAATCGGCCGAGCTACTTTGCCTTCAAATATCTCTCGGAGCGCGGCTACAACATGATCCCGGTCAATCCGGGGCAGGCCGGGAAGGAAATTCTCGGCCGCAAGGTCTATGCGCGGCTCGCCGACATCCCCGACCCGGTCGACATGATCGACGTCTTCCGCGCCGCGCAGTACGCGCCGCAGATCGTGGCGGAGGC
>DASPVJ010000385.1:0-3345 GCA_035622435.1 Xanthobacteraceae bacterium
GGTCCTGCCGTTGGTGGGCGGCGGGCGCACCCGCTTCCAGCCGGCGTTCGTGGGCGACGTTGCCGAGGCGATCGCGCGGGCGGTCGACGGCGAGGCGCAGGCCGGCACCACCTACGAACTCGGCGGACCGGAGGTGAAGACCTTCCGGCAGCTCATGGAGTTCGTGCTGGCGACCACCGGGCGCCGCCGGCTTCTCGTCCCGCTGCCGTTTCCGCTCGCCCGCCTGCAGGCGGCGTTCCTGCAATACCTGCCGAAACCGCCGCTCACCCCCGACCAGGTCGAGCTGTTGCGATCCGACAACGTGGTTTCCGCCCAGGCGGTCGACGAGGGGCGCACCTTGCCGGGGCTCGGCATCGACCCGGCCACGATCGCGGCGATCGTGCCGACCTACTTGTGGCGGTTCCGCAAGACCGGGCAGTTCCGCCGACGGATGTCGGATGTCGGAAATCAGAAGTCGGAAGTCGGAAGTCGGAATCAACCGTCTATCTGACTTCCGATTTCTGGCTTCCGACTTCTGTCATCCGTCATCCGAATATAGCGAGCCCGATCAGGCCGAGCGCGCCGACCACGATGCGCCACCAAACGAACAGGCTGAAGGTGTGGTGCGACACGTAGTCGAGCAGCCGCTTCACCACGAACCAGCCGGCGACGAACGAGACGACGAAGCCGACAGCGACGATCCCCCAGTTGCTGCCGCCCATCTGCCCCCAGTTCTTGTGCAGCTCCCACACGAACGCGCCGAGCATGGTCGGCATGGCGAGGAAGAACGAGAACTCGGTCGCCGCGCGCCGGTCGGCGCCGAACAGCATGGCGGCCACGATGGTGGCGCCCGAGCGCGACACGCCCGGGATCATCGCCAGGCACTGGCAAAAGCCGATGCCGAGGCAGGCCGGCAGCGAGAACTGCGTCGCGTCGTGATAGCGCGCCTTGAGCGCGAGCCGGTCGACCCACCACAGCACGATGCCGCCGAGGATGAACATCGTGCACACGATCCACACGTTGAACAGCACGCTCTTGATGAAGCCGTAGGCGAGCGCCCCGATCACCATCGCCGGCAGGAACGCGATCAGCACCCCGAGCACGAAGTGCCGCGCCGACGGATCGCGCGGCAAGGCGAGCGCAATGGTCCACAGGCGCATGAAATAGATCGTCAGCAGCGCCAGGATCGCGCCGAACTGGATCAGGATCGCGAAGCTCTTGCCGAAGGTGTCGTCGCCGAACCCGAAAAAATGGTCGACCAGCAGAAGATGCCCGGTCGACGACACCGGGATGAACTCGGTCAGGCCCTCGACGACGCCGAGGATGATCGCTTTGACGACATCGAGCAGCATGATGTGGCTCCGGGAAGAGGTGCGGACCGGCTGGTCGGGCGCGCGGCGACGGGTTGCCCGATTCGTCCGGCTTTCCTATAGGGTGAGTCGTGACCGAGCAACCGATCCTCTCCCAGCCCGACCCGGCCGCGGTGCCCGGCGGGGTCGCGGCGCTCCTGTTCCACCATTCGTTCTGTCCGCATTCGCGCTTCGTGCGGCTGATCCTCGGCGAGTACGGCTTGGCGGTGCGGCTGGTCGAGGAACGGGTGTGGGAACGCCGCGAGGCCTTCCTGCTGCTCAATCCGGCGGGAACGACCCCGGTGCTGGTCGAAGAGGGCCATCCGGCGGTTCCGGGCGCCGATGTCATCGCCGAATACGTCGACGAAATGCGGGGCGCGGCGCTCGACGGGCGGCGGCTGCTGCCGGCGGAGACCGGCGGCCGGATCGAGGTGCGGCGCCTCACCGGCTGGTTCAATCTCAAGTTCTTCGAGGAGGTGACCAACCTGCTCGTTGTGGAAAAAATCTATAAGCGCCATATGTCGGTGAGCCACGGCGGCGGCCCGCCCGACACCCAAGCGATCCGTGCGGCGCGCAGCAACATCCGCTATCATCTCGCCTACATCGGCTGGCTGATGCGCACGCGCACGTGGCTCGCCGGCGAGCGGCTGAGCTACGCGGATCTGGCGGCGGCCGCGCATCTCTCCGTCGTCGATTACCTCGGCGACGTGCCGTGGAGCGAAGACGAGGGCGCGAAGAATTGGTACGCGCGCGTGAAATCGCGACCGTCGTTCCGGACGATCCTGGCGGACACGCTGCCGGGGATGCCGCCGTCGGCGACCTACGCCGATCTCGATTTCTGAACGATCCGGGCGGCCTGAAGGCCGCCGTTCTCGCCATCGCCCGCGCCCACGGCTTCGACGTCGGCGGCGTCGTGCGGCCGGACGCGCTGGGCGACGCCAAGGCGCGCCTCGCCGAATTTCTCGCCGCCGGCGCGCACGGCGACATGACCTGGATGGAAACGAACGCCGAGCGCCGCGGCGACCCGCGCGCGCTGTGGCCGCAGGTGCGCTCGATCGTCTTGCTCGGCCTCAACTACGGCCCGGACGAGGATCCGCTGGCGCTGCTCAAGGCGCGCACGCGCGGCGCCATCTCGGTCTACGCCCGCGGCGACGACTACCACGACGTGATCAGGCCGCGGCTCAAGGCGGTGGCGCGCGCGCTCGTCGCCCGCGCCGGCGGCGACGTCAAAGTGTTCGTCGACACCGCCGCCGTGATGGAGAAGCCGCTCGCCGCCGCCGCCGGGCTCGGCTGGCAGGGCAAGCACACCAACCTGGTGTCGCGCGCGTTCGGCTCGTGGCTGTTCCTCGGCGCGATCTTCACCACGCTCGAGCTTGCCGCCGACCCGCCGGAGCGGGATCACTGCGGCGTCTGCCGCGCCTGCCTCGACGTGTGCCCGACCGCCGCGTTTCCGGCGCCCTACCGGCTCGATGCCCGGCGCTGCATCTCGTATCTCACGATCGAGCACAAAGGTCCGATCCCGCATGCGCTGCGCGCCCCCATGGGCAACCGCATCTACGGCTGCGACGACTGCCTGGCAGTGTGCCCGTGGAACAAGTTCGCCCGGCGCGGCCGCGAGGCGAAGCTTTCCGCCCGCGCGGCGCTGGCTGCGCCGCGTCTCGCCGACCTCGCCCGCCTCGACGACAAGCAATTCCGCGCGCTGTTCGCCAAGTCGACGATCAAACGCACCGGGCGCGACCGCTTCGTGCGCAACGTGCTGATCGCCGTCGGCAATTCCGCCGACCCGGAATTGGCGCCGGAGGCCGAGCGCCTCCTCGCCGATCCGGCGCCGCTGGTGCGCGGCGCGGCGATCTGGGCGCTCGGCCGGCTGGCGCCGCCGCGGCTTGCCGCGATGGCCGCGCACCACCGCGCCGCCGAGACCGATCCGTCGGTCGCGCACGAATGGGCGGTCGCGCTGGGCGAGACCGTTGCGTGACGAGAACGCTGATCTGCGTCGGTCTTGGCTATACGGCCGCCC
>DASPVJ010000386.1:0-3420 GCA_035622435.1 Xanthobacteraceae bacterium
TGCGGATCGATATTACATTATGGAGCACGGCCGCGTGGTCGAGAAGTTCGCCAACGCGGAACTGGAGGCAAACGTCGGCAAGCTCCGCGAGTATCTCGGCGTGTAGCGCATGATCCCGAAAAGTGGGTACCGGTTTTCGGAAAAGATCATGCGCCAAGATAATCACAACGCGAAAGTCCAGAGGTAAGGAGAACCAAAATGAGACCGTTGCGTTACCTGGCATTCCTCGCCGCCGCGCTCGCCGTAGGCGCGGGGCAGGCGCAGACGAGCGTCAAGATCGGCGTGCTCTCCGACATGTCGAGCCTCTACGCCGACCTCGCCGGACAGGGATCGGTGGCCGCGGCGCGCATGGCAGTCGAGGACTTCGGCGCCGCGCAGAAGGGCCTCAAGGTGGAGATCGTCAGCGCCGACCATCAGAACAAGCCCGACGTGGGCTCGAACATCGTCCGCCAGTGGATCGACGTCGACAAGGTCGACGTGATCGTCGACGTGCCCACTTCCTCGGTGGCGCTCGCCGTCAACGAGGTGGTGCGCGAGAAGAACAAGGTGTTCCTGGTCTCGGGCGCGGCGGCCTCCGACCTCACCGGGCCGAAGTGCTCGCCCAACACGGTGCACTGGACCTACGATACCTGGGCGCTCGCGAACGGGACCGGCAAGGCCCTGGTCAAGACCGGCGGCGACTCGTGGTTCTTCATCACCGCGGATTATGCCTTCGGCCATGCGCTCGAGCGCGACACCGCCGCGGTGGTGGAAGCCAACGGCGGCAAGGTGCTCGGCAAGGTCCGGGTTCCGCTCAACACCAACGACTTCTCCTCGTTCCTGCTGCAGGCGCAGGGGTCGCAGGCGAAGGTCATCGGGCTCGCCAACGCCGGCGGCGACACCATCAATTCGATCAAGCAGGCGGCCGAGTTCGGCATCGTCAAGGGCGGGCAGAATCTCGCCGGCCTGCTGGTGTTCATCACCGACGTCCACGCGCTCGGCCTGCCGACCGCCCAGGGGCTGGTGCTGACCGAGTCGTTCTACTGGGACCGCAACGACGCCAGCCGCGCCTTCGCCCACCGCTTCGCCCCGCAGTACAAGGGCAACATGCCGACCATGATCCAGGCCGGCGTCTATGCGGCGGTGCTGCACTATCTCAAGGCGGTCGAGGCGCTCAAGTCCGGCGCCGACGGCAAGGCGGTCGTCGCCAAGATGAAGGAACTGCCGACCGACGATCCGCTGTTCGGCCGGGGCACCATCCGCGCGGACGGTCGCAAGATCCACGACATGTTCCTGTTCGAGGTGAAGAAGCCCGAGGAATCGAAGGCGCCGTGGGACTATTACAAGCTGCGCGCCACCATCCCGGCGGCCGAAGCGTTCCGCCCGCTCAAGGAGGGCAACTGCCCGCTGGTCAGCGGGTGAGGGGCGCTCGCTTCACCTCTCCCCGGAGGGGAGAGGTCGGATCGCGAAGCGATCCGGGTGAGGGGGTTACTACGCATGTTTGTTTGGTCGTAACCCCCTCACCCCATCCCTCTCCCCTCCGGGGAGAGGGAGTCGCGGGCTGGCCAGATTGCGACAGCCCTGCCTGTAAAGCGTGCCCGTTGCAGCGTCGGTGACCGATGTTCTCGATCTTCCATATTTCGTCGCAGGCGTTGTTCAGCCAGTTGCTGATCGGGCTGATCAACGGCTCGTTCTACGCGCTGCTCAGCCTCGGGCTGGCCGTGATCTTCGGCATGCTCAACATCATCAATTTCACCCACGGCGCCCAGTACATGATGGGCGCCTTCGTTGCCTATCTGCTGCTCCAGCATCTCGGCCTCAATTACTGGCTCGCGCTCCTCGTCGCGCCTCTCGCCGTCGGCTTGACCGGCGTCGTCGTCGAGCGGTTGTTCCTTCGCCATCTCTACAAGCTCGATCACCTCTACGGCCTGCTGCTCACCTTCGGCCTGGCGCTCGTCGTCCAGGGACTGTTCCGCAACTACTACGGCTCCTCCGGCCTGCCCTATCAGGTGCCCAAAGGGCTCCAGGGCGGAAGCAACCTCGGCTTCATGTACCTGCCCAATTACCGCGCCTGGGTGATCGTGCTTTCGCTCGTCGTGTGCCTCGTCACCTGGTTCGTGATCGAGCGCACCCGGCTCGGCGCCTACCTGCGCGCCGCGACCGAAAACCCGACCCTGGTGCGCGCCTTCGGCATCAACGTGCCGCGCATGATCACCTTGACCTACGGCTTCGGCGTCGGCCTCGCCGCGCTCGCCGGCGTGATGGCGGCGCCGATCTACAACGTCAGCCCGCTGATGGGCGAGGACATCATCATCGTGGTGTTCGCCGTGGTGGTGATCGGCGGCATGGGCTCGATCATGGGCGCGATCGTCACCGGGTTCGCGCTCGGCGTCATCGAGGGGTTGACCAAGGTGTTCTTTCCCGAGGCCTCGAACACGGTGATCTTCGTCATCATGGCGATCGTGCTGCTGATCCGGCCGGCCGGCCTGTTCGGGCGGAGCGCGTGATGGAGCGCCCCGCCGATCCCCTGGCGGCTGCGCGGGCGAAGCCGGCGCCGAGCGAGGCGATCGCGTTTGTCGCGATGGCCGTCGCGCTCGTCATCGCGCCGTCGGCCGCCTATCCGGTGTTCCTGATGAAGGCGCTGTGCTTCGCGCTGTTCGCCTGCGCGTTCAACCTGCTGATCGGCTACGGCGGGTTGCTGTCGTTCGGTCACGCGCTGTTCTTCGGCTGGGCCGGCTACGTCGCCGCCCACCTCGCCAAGGTGGGCGCGGTGAGCCTGCCGCTGTGGCTGTTCGGCTGGAGATGGATCGTCGTCCCGCTGCCGGCGCTCTCGCCCGAACTCGCCATCCTCGGCGGCGCGCTTGCCGCCGCGCTGCTCGGGCTGATCGCCGGCGCGCTCGCCATCCGCCGGCAGGGCATCTATTTCGCCATGATCACGCTCGCGCTCGCCCAGATGATGTTCTTCTTCGCCGTGCAGGCGCCGTTCACCGGCGGGGAAGACGGCATCCAGGCGGTGCCGCGCGGGCGGCTGTTCGGCCTGTTCGATCTCGGCAATCAGGCGGTCATCTACGCCTTCGTCCTCGTCCTGTTTCTCGCCTGCTTCCTGCTGATCTACCGCGTCATCCATTCGCCGTTCGGCGAGGTGCTCAAGGCGATCCGCGAAAACGAGCCGCGCGCCATTTCGCTCGGCTACAAGACCGACCGCTACAAGCTCGTCGCCTTCGTGCTTTCCGCCACGCTCGCGGGCGTCGCCGGCGCCACCAAGGCGATCGTGTTCCAGCTCGCCTCCCTGACCGACGTCCATTGGACCATGTCGGGCGAGGTCGTGCTGATGACCTTGGTGGGCGGGCTCGGCACCGTGTTCGGGCCGGTCGCCGGCGCCTTCGTGATCGTGACCATGGAGAATTACCTCGCCCCGTTCGGCCAATGGATCACGGTCAT
>DASPVJ010000387.1:0-8069 GCA_035622435.1 Xanthobacteraceae bacterium
GTTTCCGCCGAGACGAAGCCGCCGGGATGGCGCGTGAAAGGATGGGCGAGGACGTCGCCAGGCTCCATCAGCGGCACGATCTCGCGCACCAGCTCGTCGGCGTCGATCTTGACGCCGTCCTTGACCGGCCACAGCTGGCCCAAATGGATGTAGAGCGGCAGTCCCGCGCCGTTCGCGATCTTCTTGCCGAGCTTGATCACCTCGATGCCCCAGCGCGAGCCGCCGCCGATCTCGGCGTGCGCCTTCACGCCGCGCACGATGTCGGCGTTCTCCTTCGCCGCGCGGATCGTATGGTCGACGTTGATCTGATCCGGGCCGTGCAGCTCGGGATAAAGATGCCCTTCGAGCCCGCCGACCAGATAGGCGGAGATGAAGCACAGCACGCGGCTCTTGGCCGGGTTGCAGATGAAATTACGGAAGCCCGGCATGGTCATGCAGCTCGGGCCGCCCTGGTCGACGATGGTCGTCACCCCCGACTGCACGCCGACCATGTCGGGCGCGAGGCCGAACCGGCCGGTGACGTGCTGATAGACGTGGGCGTGGGTGTCGATCAGCCCGGCGGTGACGAGCTTGCCGGAGACGTCGACGACGTTGCGCGCGACCTCCGCCGGGATTTTTTCCTCGACGGCGACGATGCGGTTGCCGGTGATTGCCACGTCGGCGATGCCGTCGCGCCCGGACGCCGGATCGATCACCCGGCCGCCGCGCAGCAGAATGTCGACTTTCAGATCGCTCTTGCTGTCCATCGCTGATCCTCGCTCACGCCGTCGACCGGCGTCCGGACACGCGCGTCCGCTGCAGTTCCTGCAATATCGTCAACATACTGACCGGGCGGCAGCGCGGCAAGGCGCGCCGCGGCCTTGCGTCATGCGACACGCGCATGTCCAATGCCGCGGGTGGGGAGGAGCCATGGTTGCACGCCAGCCGGGCGGAAGCGGAATAGGCCAGAGCGTCCCGCGCAAAGAGGACGACCGCTATTTGCGCGGCATGGGCGAGTTCGTCGGCGACATCCGGCTCGCCGGCATGCGCGAGCTTGCCTTCGTGCGCAGCCCCATCGCCCATGGGCGCATCGTCGCGATCGCCAAGCCCGCGGGGCGTGAGCAGCAGGTCTTCACCGCCGCGGATCTGCACGGCGTCAAGCCGATCCTCGCCGCCTCGCGCCTTCCCGGTTTCAAGGTTTCCGCCCAGCCCGCGCTCGCGACCGACAAGGTCCGCCACGTCGGGGAAGCGATCGCCGTCTGCGTCGCCGCCACCCGAGCCGAGGCCGAGGACATCGCCGCCGAGGTGCACGTGGAGTTCGCCGAGTTGCCGGCGGTGGTCGACATGCTGGCCGCCCGGCAGCCCGGCGCGCCCCTGGTGCACGAGGCGTGGGGCGACAACGTCGTGCTCGAGACCCGGGTCGAGGCCGACCTCGCCGCCGTCAAGGCAGGCGCGCCGGTCGTCGTGCGCCGGACCTTGCGCACGGCGCGCCAATGCATGTCGCCGCTCGAAGGGCGCGGCGTCATAGCCGCATGGGACCGCCGCCTCGAGCAGCTTGTCCTCTACACCGCGACCCAGCTGCCGCACATCGTGCGCACCGGGCTTGCCGGCTGCCTCGGCCTGCCGGAGGAGCGGGTGCGGGTGGTGGCGCCGGACGTGGGCGGCGGCTTCGGCTACAAGGGCCTGCTGCTGCCCGAGGAGGTATGCGCCGCCTACCTCGCCCGCCGGCTCGGCCACCCGGTGCGCTGGATCGAGGATCGGCGCGAGCAGCTCGCCGGCAACGCCAATTGTCGCGAGCATCATTACGACGTCACCGCCTATGCGGACCGGGACGGGCGCCTGTTGGCGCTCGACGCCGAGGCGACCGTCGATGCCGGCGCCTACTCGATCTATCCGTTCTCCTCCTGTCTCGAAGCCGCGCAGGTCGCGAGCATCCTGCCGGGGCCGTACCGGTTCGATGCCTATCGCTGCATCACTTGGTCGTCGGCCACCAACAAGCCGGCGATCCTGCCCTATCGCGGCGTGGCGCGGGCGGGCGTCTGCTACGCGATGGAATCGGTCATCGACGCGGTGGCGCACGCGGTCGGGCGCGAGCCCTACGAGGTGCGGCTGTTGAACCTGGTGCCGCCCGAGGCGATGCCGTTCGACAACATCACCGCCAAGCATTTCGACAGCGGCGATTATCCCGAATGCCTGCGCCGCGTGGTCGCCGCCATCGACGTTGCGGCGATCCGGCGCCGCCAGGCCGACGATCGCGACGGCGCGGCGCGGATCGGCGTCGGCTTCTCGATCTTCTGCGAGCAGGCGGCGCACGGAACCTCGGTCTACCAGGGTTGGGGCATTCCGATGGTGCCGGGGTTCGAGCAGGCGGTGGCGCGGCTCACCCCGGACGGCGGCCTCGAACTGCGCGTCGGCATCCACTCGCACGGCCAGGGGCTCGAAACCACGCTGGCGCAAGTCGCGCACGAAGTGCTCGGCATCGCGCTCGACCGCATCCGCGTGGTGCACGGCGACACCGCGCTCACGCCCTATTCGACCGGCACCTGGGGATCGCGCTGCATGGTGACGGCGGGCGGCGCTGTGGCAAACGCCTGCCGCGATCTCTCCGAGCGGATCGGGCGTATCGGCGCCCATTTGCTGCAGGTGCCGGTCGCGCAGGCGACGGTCGGCGGCGGCCTCGTGCGCGCCGGCAGCGCGAGCGTCGCCATCGCCGAGGTTGCGCGCACCTGGTACCTGCGGCCGCAGGAACTCCCCGCCGACGCCGCGCCCGGCGGCCTCGAAGTCACCGGTGGTTACAAGACGAAGCGCGACACCGGCACGTTCAGCTACGCGGCGCACGCGGCGGTGGTCGCGGTCGACACCGAGATGGGCGACGTGCGCATCCTCGACTACGCCATCTGCGAGGACGGCGGCGTGCTGATCAACCCGATGATCGTCGACGGGCAGGTCGCCGGCGGCACCGCCCAGGGCATCGGCACCGCGCTCTACGAGGAAATGCCGTTCGACGCCAACGGCCAGCCGCTGGCGACGACCTTGGCTGAATATCTGCTGCCCGGCGCCACCGAGGTGCCGATGCTGCGCATCGACCATATGCAGACGCCTTCGCCCTACACCGCGTTCGGCCAGAAGGGCATCGGGGAGGGCGGCGCCATCGGCCCGCCTGCGGCCATCGCCAACGCGGTCAACGACGCGCTGCGGCCTCTCGGCGTCACGATCGACCGGCTGCCGATCACGCCGCATCGCATCCTCGCAGCGGTGCTCGCCGCGCAGAGCAAACAACCGGCATGAAGCCCGCCCCGTTCGAACTGGCGCGGCCCCTGAGCCTGCCCGAGGCCGCCGCGACGCTCGCGCTCCGCGGCGGGGACGCCCGGCTGATCGCCGGCGGCCAGTCGCTCGGCCCGATGCTCAACCTGCGGCTGGTGCGCCCGGCGATACTGGTCGCCATCGCCCACCTGACGGAACTCGGCACGGTCGCGGAGAGCGCCGACGCGGTGACGATCGGCGCCGGCGTCACTCACGCGGCCATTGCCGACGGCCGCACGCCGGACATCGGCGGCATCCTCGCGCGCATCGCCCAGGGCATCGCCTATCGGGCGGTGCGCAACCTCGGCACCATCGGCGGCAGCCTGTGCCACGCGGATCCGGCGGCGGACTGGCTCACCACGCTCACCGCGCTCGATGCAAGCGTGCTCACGTGGAGCGAAGCGGGCGGCCGATCGATCCCGCTGGCGCAGTTCGCGACCGGCGCCTTCCGCACCGCGCTCAAGCCCGCCGAGATCGTCCAGGCGGTGCGCATCCCGCGCCCGTCACCGCAGGCGCACTGGGGCTATTACAAGGCCTGCCGCAAGCCGGGCGAGTTCGCCCACGCCATGGCGGCGGTGCTCATCGATCCCGGCCGCAACCTTCGCCGCGCCGTCATCGGCGCGATCGGCGGCCCGCCGGTGGTGCTGGAAGGCGCGCGTGTTGCCCCCGCGGCGGCAGAAGACGCGTTGCGCGATGCCGGCCTCGATGCAGTGGCGCGCCGCATGCAGGCGGTGGCGCTCAAGCGGGCGCTCGACGAGGCGGCGCGATGACGGCGGTCACGCTCTCCGTCAACGGCGTGCGCGTGGATGCCGAGGTCGAGCCGCGCACCCATCTCGCCGACTTCCTGCGCGAGCACATGCTGCTGACCGGCACCCACATCGGCTGCGAACAAGGCGTGTGCGGCGCCTGCAGCGTGCTCATCGACGGGGAGCCCGCGCGCGCCTGCATCGTCTACACGGCGACGTGCGGCGGCCGCGAGGTCCGTACCATCGAAGGGCTTGCCGATGACCCCATCATGGCGGCGCTGCGCGCCGCGTTCACCGCCGAGCACGCGCTGCAGTGCGGCTATTGCACGCCCGGCATGCTGGTGACCGCGCGCGACATCGTGCGGCGCCTGCCCGACGCCGACCACGATCGCATCCGCCTCGAGCTCGCCGGCAACCTCTGTCGTTGCACCGGCTACAACGGCATCGTCCGCGCCATCGCCCGGGTGCTGGCGTCCCGGCCCGTCGCGGCGCCGCCGGCGTCGACGCCGCTGCCGCGCGGCGATTTCGGCGCGGTGCGCGAACCCGCGCCGGCAGCCGCGCCTGCGGCCGCGGCACCCGCCGGCGCTCCGCGCGATGATGGCCTGACCCAGACCCTCCGCGTCACCCTGCCGCGCGAGACGGTCTGGCGAGCCGTGCGCGACCCGGCGCTGGTTGCCCAATGCGTGCCGGGCGCGCGCCTGACTTCGGTCGACGGCGGCCGCATCGCCGGCGAGCTTATCGCAGCCCTCGGACCGATCGAGGCGCGGTTCTCAGGCGAAGCGACGGTCGCCTACGACGCTGCCGCTCACGGCGGCCACGTGACGGCGGAGGGCCGCGATCCGGCGAGCGGCACGCGGCTCACCGCCGATGCGGACTTCCGGGTCGAGGAAGACGGGCCGCAGGCGAGCAAAATCACCCTCGATATCGCCTACGCGTTGCGCGGCCCTCTGGCCCAGTTCGGCCGCGGGCCGATCGTGCGTGCGTTTGCCGCCGAGATCGCTGCGGCGGTCGGGAGCAACCTCGAAGCCCGCTTGCGCGGCGAGGCGATGCCGGCGTCGCCGCGGATCCGCGCCGGCTCCCTGATGCTGCGCGCGATGTGGCGCCGGCTGCGCGGGCTGTTCTCCCGGCTTATTGTTGGAGCATGATGTTTTCCGAAAACCGGTACCCACTTTTCGGCATCATGCTCTAAATTTCGACCAGCACGCGGCCGTCCTCCACCCGCACCCGGTAGGTGCGCAGGTCGGGGCAGGCGGGACCGCCTTCCTGGCGGCCGGTCGGAATATGAAACCGCCCCATATGGCGCGGGCACTCGATGCAATCGCCGCTGACGTGGCCCTGGAACAGAAAGGCTGCATGATGCGGACAAATGGCCGACGTGGCGAACACGGTTCCGTCGAGATCGAAGAGCAGCAGCGCCCTTCCGCCCGCCTCGACCTCCAGCATTCCTCCGGCCGGGACGGCGGCGCGCCGCGCTACGTCCACCCAAGCCATGTGGATCAGCCCGCCTGCCGATGCGCGGCCCCGTCGAGCATGGCCCACAAGGCCGGCGGCAGCGCGCGGCCGGAGGTGAAGACGACCTCCGGCGCGGCCGGCCGGCTGCCGTTGCGCGCGGGCCCGATCAAATCGACCACTCGCCGGGCAATGGCGGGCGCCGGATCGATGAAGTTCACCGGCCAGGGCGAAAGCTGCGCGAGCCGGTCCTCGAGCAGCGGATAGTGGGTGCAGGCGAGCACGACCGTGTCGGTGCGGGCGAGGCCGTCATCGACGAAGCAGGGCGCAAGCTCTGCTGCGATGGCCGCATCCTCGACCGCTTGGCCGGCGAGGACCGCCTCGGCGAGCCCCGCAAGCCGCGCCGAGCCGACCAAGGTCACCTGGCAGTCCGCGGCGAACTCCCGGATCAGCGCGCGGGTGTATTCGCGCTTGACCGTCGCCTCGGTGCCGAACACCGAGACGCGCCTCGTCTTCGAGGCGGCGCAGGCCGGCTTGATCGCCGGCACCGTGCCGACGAACGGCACGTTGAGATGCGCGCGCAGACTAGGCAGCACGATGGTCGAGGCGGTGTTGCAGGCGATGACCACGAGGTCCGGCCGATGGGCGGCGATCAACTGCTCCATCAGGTCGAGAGCGCGCGCGATCAGCCGCCTTTCCTCGATGGCGCCGTAGGGAAACAGCGCATCGTCGGCTGCGTAGACGAAGCGCGCGTCGGGCCGCGCGCGCGCGACCTCGCGATAGACCGTGAGCCCGCCGAGGCCGGAATCGAACACCAGGATGGTGGGGTCTTCGAGTGCGCGCGACATCGGTAGGGACCGAGGAGGGGATGGTTTTCGCCTGCCGCCCCGACCGAATTGTGGCGAAGAGGGGTTAACCGATGACAACCGTGCCGTCAGCGACTAAAGCAGGCGGCGAGACGCGCGTAGTCGGCCGGCCGGTTGTAGGCGTGGGCGGAGATGCGCGCCCACAGCGCGCCGGCAAAGGCCGCGACCAGCACCTCGATGCGGTGGTCGGCGAACAGCTGCGTCCGCAGCTCCTGCGCCCGTTCCCCCGTGCCGGCTTCGCGCAGCGGCAGGCGCACCGCCGCCATCGCGCCGGTGAGAGCGTCGGGCGCGCCGCGCTCCGTGTTCCAAGCGCGGGCAAGCTCGCTCGCCTGCTCGCGCGCCAGCGCGGCGTTGCGCTCGCGCAGCGCCGGTCCGCCGAGCCGCTCATGAAAATCGATCGCCGCCGGAACCGCGAGCCAAGCGGTCGGATCGCGCGTCCCGATCCAGTCGAACGCTGCGGTGAAGTCGTTGCCGAAACCATGGGAAATCACGAGCGGATGAGTGTCGGCCTGGCGGGCCGGGTTCGCCCACAGAAAGCCGCTGCCCTTGGGCGCCATCAGCCATTTGTGGCAGTTGCCCGTGTACCAGTCGGCGCCGAGCGACGGAATGTCGAGGGAGAGCATGCCCGGGCCGTGCGCCCCGTCGATCAGCACCAGCGTGCCGGCGGCGCGGCAGAGAGCGGCAAGCTCGCGAACGGGGCAAACGACGGCGGTGGGCGAGGTCACGTGGTCGATGATGGCGATGCGGGTGCGCGGCCCGAGCCGGCCTGCGACGGCGGCGACGATTTGCGCCGGATCGTCGAGCGGAAACGGCACCGCGGCCTCGACCACCCGGGCGCCGGCGCGGGCCGCCGCATATTCGGCCGCCTTGCGCACGGCCGCATAGCCGTGATCGGTGACCAGGATTTCGTCGCCGGGCGCAAGCCGCAGCGAGCGCAGCACGGTGTTGCAGCCGGCCGTGGCGTTCTCGACGAACACGAGGTCGTCGGCCTCGCTCCCGACGAAGGCCGCTAGCCGCGCCGCGGCCGCGCGCAAGGCAGGCGGCAGTTTCTCGCTCATGAAATGGGTCGGATGCCGCTCCATACGCGCGCGCCAGCGCTCCTGCTCGGCCAGCACCGCGCGCGGCGTCGCTCCGAACGAGCCGTGGTTGAGGAACGCGACCTCGGGGTCGAGCAGCCATTCGTCGCGGGAAATGTCCGATGGCATCAAGTCGTCAGTGGGATTTCCCGAACACCCGGCGGAAGATCGTGTCGACGTGCTTCAAGTGATACTTGAGATCAAAGCTTGCCGCGATCTCCTTGTCGGACAGCTTGGCGCGGATGTCCGGGTCGGCCTTGAGCAGGGCGGCGAAGTCCTTGTCCTCGCGCCACGCCTTGATGGCATTGCGCTGGACCATTCGGTACGCATCCTCGCGGGCCACGCCCTTCTTGGTGAGCGCGATCAGCACCCGCTGGGAATCGATCACGCCGCCGAGGCGGTCGAGATTGCGCCGCATGTTTTCCGGATAGACCACGAGCTTGTCGATCACGTCCGCCATGCGGGTGAGCGCGAAGTCGAGGGCGATCGTCGCGTCCGGCCCGATCACGCGCTCGACCGAGGAATGGGAAATGTCGCGCTCGTGCCACAGCGCCACGTCTTCCATCGCCGGGATGGCGTAGCCGCGCACCAGTCGGGCAAGGCCGGTGAGGTTTTCGCTTAAGACCGGGTTGCGCTTGTGCGGCATGGCG
>DASPVJ010000388.1:0-5528 GCA_035622435.1 Xanthobacteraceae bacterium
GACCATCAAGGCGGCGGGCGGCCGTTACCTCACCGGGCGCAAGGAGACCGGCCCCAACGTCTATTACGAGGTCAAGTACACGACCCCGGAAGGCATCGTGTTCGACGTGACCGAGAGCGGCTGGAAGGGCGCCGTCAAGGACGTCGAGCCCGCCAAGGCGGTGGCCTGAGACCGCGATGCGGCGGATTGCGGTTGCCGCCGTTGCGGCGGCTTTGCTCAGCGCCGGCACCGCCCAGGCCGCATGGCCCGAACGGCCGGTCCGACTGCTGGTGCCGTTCGCGGCCGGCGGAATAACCGACTTGATCGCCCGGATCACGGCCGAGCGGCTGCAGGCGACGTTCAACCAGCCGTTCGTGGTCGAGAACGAGCCGGGTGCGGCCGGCATCCTGGCGGCAAGCCGCGTCGCGCGCGCGAAGCCCGACGGTTATACCTTGCTGGCGTGTCCGGTATTCCAGATCACGATCGCGCCGTTCACCCATAAGGTCGATTTCGATCCGACCAAGGATTTCACGCCGATCTCGATCGTGGCGACGAGCCCGTTCGTGATCACCGTGCGGTCGGGGTTTCCCGCCGACACGCTTGCCGAGTTCATCGCCTACGTCAAAGCGAACCCCGGCGCATCGACCTACGGTTCCGCCGGACCGGGCAGCCTCAGCCACATCGGTTCGGCGGCGTTCCTCAAGAGCGCCGGCCTCGACATGATCCAAGTGCCCTACAAGGGACTGGCGCCGGCGTTTTCCGACCTCCTCGCCGGCCACATCGACATGCTCATGGCGACGCCGGTCGAGACCAAGGCTTACCTCGGCTCCGGCAAGGTGAAGCTCCTGGCCGTCACCGGCGCCGAGCGCTCGCCGCAGCTTCCCGGCGTGCCCGCCGTTGCCGAGACCTTGAAGAGCCCGCCGATCGAAACCGCCAACGGCATCCTGGCGCCGGCGCGAACGCCGCCGGAGGTCGTCGACGCGATCGCGCGCGCGGTCGCGGCGGCGCAGAGCGACGCCGACTTCCGCGCGCGGCTGCAGCGAATCGGCGTCGAGCCCGCCGTCAACACGCCCGCGGATTTCGCCGGCATGATCGCCGCGGATACGGCACGATGGCGCGACATCGTGCGCGATCTCGGGCTGCAAGTGCAGTAGCCGGAAGGATGACGACCGGCAAACGAGACGCGCGGGTGCTGGTGGTCGGGGCCGGCCCGGTCGGCATGGTGTGTGCGCTTGCGCTTCACCGGCGCGGCGTCGCGGTCACCGTGTGCGAGCAGGAGCCGGCGCCGGTGAAGGACCAGCGCGCCGCCACCATCCATCCGCCCACCCTCGAAATGCTCGACGCGCTCGGCGTCACGCAGAAGATCATGCCGCGCGGGCTCGTCTCTCCGACCTACCGCTTCCACGACCGGGTAGGCCGTTCGGTGGTCGCCGAGTTCGACCTCGCGCGCATGGCCGACGAGTTCCGGTTTCCGTTCGTGCTGCAGTACGAGCAATACAAGCTCACCGCCGCGATCGCCGCCGAATATGCCGATGGGTCGGACTTCGACGTGCGGTTCTCCCATGGCGTCACCGGGCTCACGCAGCAAGCCGATCGCGTCGCCGTCGACATCGCCTCGCCCGCCGGCGCCGAGCGCCTCGAGGCGGCGTACGTGGTCGGCTGCGACGGCGGCCACAGCACCGTGCGCAAGCTCGCCGGCATCGCGTTCGAGGGATTCACCTATCCGGAGAAGTTCATCAAGATCGCGACCGCGTTCGATTTCGCCGAGGTCAATGCGGACCTCGTCTACCGCAACTATTTCTCCGACCCGGACGAATGGGCGAACCTGTTCAAGGTGCGCGGGGAGAGCCCGGGCGGCCTGTGGCGCGCGATCTTCCCGCTGCCCCATGACGAAGACGACGCGACCGCGCTCGCGCTCGACCGCATCGAGGCGCGGCTGCAGAAATTCTTTCCCAAGGCCGGGCGCTATCCGGTCGAGTACGTCAACGTGTATCCGGTGAGCCAGCGGGTGGCGGCGACGTTCCGTCAGGGCCGCGTCCTGCTCGCCGGCGACGCCGCCCACGTCAACAACCCGATCGGCGGCATGGGGATGAACGGCGGCATCCACGACGCCGTCAACCTGGCGGACAAGCTGGCGAAGGTCATGCACCGGGAGGCCGGCGAGGATTTGCTCGACCGCTACGACCGCCAGCGCCGCCATGCGGCGGTCGCGTACGTGCAGGCGCAGACCATCGCCAACAAGCGCCTGATGGAGGAACGCGACCCGGTCGTGCGGGCGAAGAACTTCGATCAACTGCACCGCACCGCCGAGGACGCGCAGGCCTCGCGCCGATACATGCGCCGCGCCGCGCTGCTCGACAGCCTCAACGAGGCGAACGCGGTGGCTTAGGGTGGATCGAAATTCCGACCCTCTCTCCGAGGAGTGGCTGCGCCTACTGCCCGCCCGCCAACCGCTTCACCAGGCGGTAGAGGTACTCCTGCCCGTCGTAGAACGACTTCACCAGCACGCGCTCGTCGCGGCCGTGGGCGCGCACGTCGTCGATGTCGCCGGCGAGCCCCGAGTGGCCGTAGGTCGGGATGCCGGCATTGCGCAGATAGGTGCCGTCGGTCGCGCCCGCGCTCATGGTCGGGATCACCGGGATGCCCGGCCAGAACTCGGCGGTGAGCGCCTCGATCGCTCCCATGATCTCCCGATCGAGCGCGGACGGCAGGCTCGGTACCGGCTCATGCATTCGCGTCACCGAAATCTGCTCGTCGTCGAGCACGCGCACCAAGGTGGCGCGCACCTCGTCGATCGACTCGCCCGGCAAGACGCGGCAATTGACCCCGGCGGCGGCGAGCTGGGGCAGCGCGTTGATGGCGTGCCCGCCTTCCAGCATGGTGGCGACGCAGGTGGTCCGCAGTTGCGCGTTGTAGACCGGGTTGGCGGACAGGCGCACGAGCGAGAGCGCGGCCAGGTCCGGCTGGCCGGAAATGATCGCCTTCATGTCGGCGGACGTCTGCTCGGCTTCGAAGTCGGCGGCCCGCGCGAAGAACGCACGGGTGGTCTCGTTGAGTTTGAACGGGAAGCTGAACTTCGACAGGCGCACGAGGCCCTCGGCCAAATGGTAGATGGCGTTATCCCGGGTCGGCAGCGAGCTGTGGCCGCCGCGGTTCCGCACCTCGATGCGAAAGCTAACCGACACCTTCTCGCTGGTCTGCACGCTGTTGCGGATGGGCTTGCCGTGCTTGAGGCCGACGCCACCGCCTTCGTTGAGCGCGAACTCGGCGTCGATCAGGTCGCGATGGTGCTGGAGCAACCACTGGATGCCGACCGCGTTGCGATCGAGGATTTCCTCGTCGGTCTCCAGCGCCACGACGATGTCGCGATCGGGCTTGTAGCCTTCCTGTTTGTAGCGGATCAGGTTGGCGACGAAGGCCGACGCCATGAACTTGTCGTCGCCGGTGCCGCGCCCGTAGTAATAGCCGTCCTGCTCGATCAGCTTGAACGGATCGACCGACCAGTCCTCGCGCCGCGCCTCGACCACGTCGAGGTGGGCGAGCAGCAGGATCGGCTTGCGCGCGCCGGTGCCGCGTAGCCGCGCCACCAGGTTGCCCTTGCGCGGCGCCGGGGTGAACACCTGAACGTCGGGCTCGGCAAAGCCGGCGGCGCGCAGGCGCACGGCCATGGCTTCGGCGGCGCGTGCGGTGTCGCCGGTCGCCGTGACCGTGTTGATCTCGATGAGCTCCTTGTAGATGTCGAAGGCAAGCTGCTGGGGCGGCGTCAGCGGCTCGGCGCGCGCGGCGGGCGCAGCCACCAGCATGAGGGCAGCGGCGGCCCACAGGCTCGCTCGCACTGAGCGATGGGCGCGCGGCAAACGCGCACGGCGCATTGGCAAACGCATATTCAGCATGGCGGCGCCTCCCGCGACGGGCGCGTCCATACACGCGCGATGGTCAGGCCCGCGGTGCCGTCACTGCGCCGCCTCGGCGTTGACCCTGAAATAGTCGGGCGGTTCGGGCCCCCACAGGGAGAGCGCGTCCTCCGGCCGATGCATCTGCGCCTGCCATTGCTGGGCGCGGGGGATGTAGTCGATGTCGCAGGAATATTCGGAAAAGCTGCCCCACGGGTCCTGCACGTAGTGGAAATAGTTCGAGCCGAGCACGTGGCGGCCCAGCCCCCAGCCCTTGACGTAACCCTTGTCCGCCATGTTGGCGGCGCCGACGCCGATGTCGTCGATCGAGGCTACGTCCCAGCTGCAATGGTGGAAGCCCATGGCCTCCGCCTTGGCGAAGGCGAGCAGGTGATGGTCGCTGCCGTGAATGCCGTGCATGAAGGCGACGAAGTCCGCCCGGTCGGACAGGCGAAGCCCGAGGGTGCGGGCGTAGAAATCGATCGATACGTCGATGTCGGGCGTGAAGATGAGGACGTGCGAGAGCCGGCGCGGGCGGGTGGCCGGGGCATAGCGGCGGTAGGGCGCGCCGGCCACGCCTTCCGGCGCCGAGGTCCACGGCCCGGACGTCTTGCGGTCGGGGGAGGATTTCGGCGCGACCTTCACCTCTATGAGCACGCCGGTCGGATCGCGGAACCAGAACCCGTTGCTGGCGAAGCCCGCGGGCGGATCGAGCAGGGTGATGCCGTTACCCTCGATGCGGGCCTTGAGCTTGGCGAGGTCGTCGCCGTAGCAACCGAACGACAGGTGATGCAGCCGCTTGCGCCCGCCTTCGACCACCAGGCCCCAACGGTGGTCGTGATCGAAGGTGTTGAGCCCGAGCGCGTTGCCGTCCTCGCGCACGTCGAGGCCGAAGCTCTGGTAGAAGGTCTGCGCCGGTTTGAGGTCGGGAACCGCGAGCACGAAATGGTCGAGCGAATGGACGCCCACGGCGTCGCGATCGGTCGTCGGCGGAACGTAGCCACGGATGGCGGTCATGGGGTGTCTCCTCGGGCGGCAAACGGGTTTGGCGCGGAGCATAACCATTCCCGGCGGGCGTGGGGAGCCCCGTTGCTCGCGGCGGGGTGGCGCGGGCGGGCCGGGCCGATAAGATCGCCGGCCCACGGAAGGGAGCTTCGCACCCATGGATCTGTTCGACCTGACCGGCCGGGTCGCCCTCGTGACCGGCGGCAACGGCGGCATCGGGCTCGGCATGGCGCGCGGCCTGGCGCAGGCGGGCGCCGCGATCGCGATCGCCGCGCGCAACCGGACCAAGGCGGAGGCCGCGCTCGCCGAACTGCGCGGGCTCGGCGCCAAGGCGGCGTTCATCGCGCTCGACGTGCTCGACGAAGCCGCGTGCCGCACCGCGATCGGCAAGGCCGTGGCGGAGTTCGGCCGCCTCGATATCCTGGTCAACAACTCCGGCACCACCGTGCGCAAGCCGCCGGAGGCGCTGACCGCCGCGGAATGGCGCCTGGTGCTGGAGACCAACCTCACCGGGGCGTTCTTCTGCGCCCAGGCGGCGTATCCGGAAATGGTGCACGCCGGCGGCGGCAAGATTATCAACATCGGCTCGATGATGTCGCTGTTCGGCGCGCCCTATGCGGCGCCCTACGCGGCCAGCAAGGGCGGCATCGT
>DASPVJ010000389.1:0-4222 GCA_035622435.1 Xanthobacteraceae bacterium
GCAGAAGGCGATGCACGCGAACTTGAAGAGGTCGGTGGCGAGAACGTCGCGACCGCCGCCCGCGAGCGAGGTGTCGTAAGTCGCCATGGCAGGCCGCTCCGCTCGGCGCGCACGATATCCACATGGGTCTCCACAAAAGATTAAAAGGCCGCCGCGACCGCTGTTCGCGCGCGCCCGGTCGTGCTTGCCTTCCTGCGTTCTTCGGCCGATATAGGGTCGGGAGGTTGGCGGTGGACGAGCCACTCGCCAACCGGGTCAGGTCCGGAAGGAAGCAGCCCTAACGAGCTCCGGTTCGGGTCGTTCGTCAGCCTCCCACCACACCGACATGCGCAGTGCACGATGAGCGACGTCGAGCGCCCCGATACCTCGTCGAGCCCGGGCCTTGGCCTCGGTCCGGCGCCGGACGCGCCCGATTCCGCCTATCGGGTGCTCGCCCGCAAGTACCGGCCGTGGAGCTTCGCGGACCTGATCGGCCAGGACGCCATGGTGCGCACGGTCTCAAACGCCTTCGAGGCCGGCCGCATCCCGCAGGCGTGGATCCTCACCGGGGTGCGCGGGGTCGGCAAGACCACGACGGCGCGCATCCTCGCCCGCGCGCTCAACTACGAACTTCCCGACGGTTCCGGCGGCCCGACCATCCGCATGCCGGCGATCGGCGTTCACTGCCGGGCGATCATGGAAAGCCGGCACGTCGACGTGCTGGAGATGGACGCCGCCTCCCACAACGGCGTCGACGACGTGCGCCAGATCAACGAGGCCGTGCGCTACGCGCCGGTGATGGCGCGCACCAAGGTCTACATCCTCGACGAAGTCCACATGCTCTCGGGCGCCGCCTTCAACGCGCTCCTCAAGACGCTGGAAGAGCCGCCGCCGCACGCCAAGTTCATCTTCGCCACCACGGAAATCCGCAAGGTGCCGGTGACCGTGCTCTCGCGCTGCCAGCGCTTCGACCTGCGCCGGGTCGAGGCTTCGCTGCTGATGCGGCACCTCGAAGCCATCGCCGCCAAGGAGGGCATCGCCGCTGAACCCGACGCGCTCGCCCTGATCGCGCGGGCGGCGGAAGGCTCGGTGCGTGACGCGCTCTCGCTCCTCGACCAGGCGATCGCCCATTCCGCCCCCTCCGCAAGCGGGGGAGGGAAGGGAGGGGCCGCCGACGTGCGCGCCGAGGACGTGCGGCGGATGCTCGGGCTTGCCGACCGCGGGCGCATCGTCGATCTGTTCGAGGCGCTGATGCGCGGCGACATCGCCGGGGCGCTGAAGGAATTGCGCGACCAATACGAAGCCGGCGCCGACCCGGCGGTGGCGCTCGCCGATCTCGCCGAATTCACCCATTTCGTCACCCGGGTGAAGGTGGTGCCGGCGGTGGCCGACGATCCCTCGCTTGCCGAAGTCGAGCGCACCCGCGGGCGCGCCTTCGCGGCGGCGCTGTCGATGCGCGTGCTCTCGCGCACCTGGCAAATGCTGTTCCGCGGCCTTCCCGACGTGCAGAGCGCCGGCAAGCCGATCGCCGCCGCCGAAATGGTGCTGGTGCGCGTCGCCTATGCGGCCGACCTGCCCACGCCCGACGAAGTGATCCGCTCGCTCGGCGAGGGGGCGCCGTCCGCCGCCGCGCGCCCGGCCGGCAACGGCGGCATCGCGGCTTCGCCCGTCGCGGCCGCGGCGCCGGCGCCGCGCTCCGACGCGCCGCGAGCGATGATCGCCGCGCGGCCGGCAAGTTCGACCGCGCCGGTCGCCCTCGCCCGTTCGCCCGAGCCGCAGCCCGCGGCGGCGCCGACGGTCGCGGTCGGCCGGTTCGAAGACCTGATCGCGCTCGCCGACGCGCGGCGCGATCTGCAGGTCAAATCGGCGCTCGAACGCGACGTGCGGCTGGTGCGCTTCGAGGACGGCAAGCTCGAAATCGCGCTCGAGCCGGGGGCCGGCAAGACGCTGGTCAACGACCTCTCGCGCAAGCTCGCCGAATGGACCGGCCGGCGCTGGCTGGTGGTGGTGTCGGCGGAAGCCGGCGTCCCCACCGTGCGCTCGCAAATCGAGGCGCGCGAGGCGGAGCTGAAGGTAGGCGTGCGCGGCGATCCGCTGGTGCAGGCGGTGCTGGCGCGGTTCCCCGGCGCCGAGATCGTCGGCGTGCGCCGGCGCGGCGCCGAGGCCGAACCGTCCGCTGCGGGCGGCGTTGAGGAAGGGATGCCCGCGCCGGCCGAGGACGAGCCGCCTTTGTTCGACGCCGGCGAACCCGACGACGCCTGACCGCGCATTACGAGGACGGACCATGGCCGACTTCATGGGCCTGATGAAACAGGCCGCCCAGCTGCAGTCGAAGATGGAGGCGCTGCAGGCCGAACTCGACCAGATCGAGGTCGAGGGGACGTCGGGCGGCGACCTCGTCAAGGTCCGGCTCAGCGCCAAGGGCGAGCTCAAGGGGGTTTCGGTCGACGCCAGCCTGTGGAAACCGGAGGAGCGCGAGATCGCCGAGGATCTCATCGTTGCCGCCCACGCGGACGCGCGGCGCAAGGCGGAAGCCCTGCTGCAGGACAAGATGAAACAACTGACCGGAGGTCTGCCGCTGCCGCCCGGGCTGAAGCTCTTCTGAGCGCCGCCGCCGTTCCATGCCCGCTGCCGTCGCCGGACCGGAAATCGAGCGCCTGATCCAGTTGCTCGCCCGCCTGCCGGGCCTCGGCCCGCGCTCGGCGCGGCGCGCCGCGCTCTTTCTCATCAAGAAGCGCGAGCTATTGATGGCGCCGCTCGCCGCGGCGCTGCAGACGGCGCTCGACAAGATCGAAATCTGCCGGCTGTGCGGCAACATCGACACCCAGAACCCGTGCACCGTGTGCACCGACCCGAAGCGCGATCCGGCGGTGATCGTCGTCGTCGCCGACGTGGCCGACCTGTGGGCGCTCGAGCGCGCCGGCGCCATCAACGCCCGCTACCACGTGCTCGGCGGCACGCTCTCCCCGCTCGACGGCGTCGGCCCGCAGGATCTCTCGATCGACGCGCTGATCGGCCGCGTGCACGCGGAGCGGCCGGGCGAATTGATCCTCGCGCTCAACGCCACCGTCGACGGCCAGACCACCGCCCATTACATCACCGACCTCGTCCACGACACCGGCGTGAAGGTGACGCGGCTTGCCCACGGCGTGCCGGTCGGCGGCGAACTCGATTATCTCGACGAAGGCACGCTTGCCGCGGCGATCCGGCAACGCACGGCGATTTGATCTAACCCTCCCCCGCAGGGGGAGGGTGGACGCGCGCAGCGCGCGGCCGGGTGGGGCGAGGTCCCGGCGCAGCCACTGCCGTTGTGCGGCCTTCGGCCACGCTCTTGACGACCCCGGCGGCATAAGCCAATGAATTCGTCATCGAGGAGCGAGTCGGTGAAAAACCTTGCGCTCGTTTTGGCCACCGTAAATGCGCCGTACAGCGAGCAGCTGGACGCGCAGGCGCTTGCTCATTGCTTGCTTGATCAAAATGCGGCTAAGGATGCAGCAGGTCACATGTCCTCTTTCTTCGGCGAGGTTGAGCCCGCAATTCAGATCGAGTTCGCTCAGTTGTTTAATATCACTGAAGCGGAGCTTGTCGCCTCTGCGAAGGCATTTGCGGCCTATACGCGCGAATCCTATCCGCTCGCAGAATCGTAAGGCGGGCAAAGCGCCGAAGGCGCGTACCGACGCGGGGTCTCATATCAGGCCACCTCCCGAAGGATCCGTTTCCTAATCAGATCGCTTCGTTGCGAGGCTGGTGCGGCGCTCCAGAATGCCTCGGCAAGGTCGCTCCGTCTTTGCGCCGTCTCTCTGCCAAAGCCAACCAGCCAGCCATCGACTAAAACGTCGATCCTCGTTACGGAATACGGCCGACCTGATTTCGCTTCAAACACTAGACCATTGAGGGTTTCGTCGAAGGTCATGTCTGGACTCCGCAATTCGGTCTATCTCGATCCTGAAATGATTCCCGGTGATGGCGCAAGCGCCGAAACGCTGCTCGACCTACGGATCATGGCGTGCGCGCTGCCGCGTCGAACTCCGCGAAATGCCCGCGCCGCTGCAGCCAGGCGAGGAGCGCGAGGCTCGGCGCCGCGACCACGGCGCAGACGGCGAAGAACCCCACCCAGCCGGTCGCCGCCGCCACGTAGCCGGCGCCGGCGGAGAGATAGGTGCGGCCGACCGCGGCGAGCGCGGTGAGCAGCGCGTATTGGGTCGCCGTGTGCAGCGGGTTGCGGCACAGCGCCGAGAGATAA
>DASPVJ010000390.1:0-26847 GCA_035622435.1 Xanthobacteraceae bacterium
CACGAGGATCTTCGGGCGGGCGGTCACGCCGCGGCCTCGCGCTTGGCGCCGGGCGGCACCGGCAGGCTGATGGTGAACTGAGCTCCGGTGCCGTCGCGGCGGTTGTGCGCGGTGATCGAGCCGTTGAGCGCTTCGACGAACCCGCGGCAGATGGCGAGGCCCAGTCCGGTGCCGGCCAGCACCGCATCGCCCTTCTTGACGCGGTAGAATTTGTCGAAGATCCGGTCGAGGTCGCCGGGGGGAATCCCGCTTCCCTCGTCCAGTACCTCGAGCAGGACGGCGTCGGCCTCGCGCCAGCTGCGGATGCGAATGGTGGTTCCCGGTGGCGCATACCGCGAGGCATTGTCGAGCAGGTTGAACAAAACCTGCTCGAGCAGTACCGGATCGACGGCGAGCATCGGCAGATCCTCGCTCAGCTTGAGCTCGACCCGGTGGTGGACGAGGATCTTGCGCGCCCGCTCAAGGGCACTGCCGACGATCTCGCCGACGTCGTGCAGGGTTGCATTCGGCACGACGGCGCCGGATTCGAGCCGCGTCATGTCGAGCAGGTTGGCGATGAAGCGGTTGAGCCGCTCGGATTCGTCGATGATGGTCGCCAGCAGATCGGCCTTCTGGGCGTCGGTGAGGGCGCCGCCGAGGTCGCGCAGCGTGCCGGCGGCGGCGAGCACCGCGGCGAGCGGAGTCTTGAGGTCGTGCGAGATCGAGGTGAGGAGCGCGGAGCGCAGCCGATCGGTCTCGAGCGTGCGCTTGACGCGGTCCATGTCGGCGACCAGCCGCACGCGCTCGATCGCCAGCGCCGCCTGGTCCATCAGCGCGTCGAGCAGGCGGCGCTGATCGGGCGTGAGCAGCGGGCCGGGCTTGTCACTGTCGATGCCGACGATGCCGATCGGCCCGCGGCCGGTGCGCATGGGCAGGAACAGGCGCTTGGCGCCCGGCAGCGTATCGGAGCTGCGGCCGGCCGAGCGATTGTTCTCCCACGCCCAATGGGCGGCGGCGAGGTCCGCCTCGGCGAGCGTGTCCTCGGGCGGATAGCCGGCCCGCACCGCGATCGTGCCGTTCTCGGGCAGCAGCAGGACGACGCGGACGTTGAGCATCAGCGCGGTCTGGTAGGCGGTCGCCCACAGCACGTCGTCCAGCGTTCCGACCCCGGCGAGCTTGCGGCTGAACACGTAGAGCGACTCGGTCGTTCGCGCCCGCTGCATGGCGGCGAGCGCCTGGGTGCGCACGCGCGCCGCCACGTTCGACACCACCGCCGCCATGATGATGAAGAACGTGAACGCGGCGATGTTGGTCGGGTCGGCGATGGTGAAGGTGTAGACCGGCGGCAGGAAGAAGTAGTTGTAGCAGAGCGAGGCGACGACGCTGGCGAACAGCGAGGGCAGCAGGCCGTAGCGCGCGGCGACGCCGACGATCGCGGTGAGGAACACGAGGTCGACGTTCTCGACTCCGAGCCGCGGCTTGATCAGCGCGCTGACGCCGAGCGCGGCGGCCACCGCGGCGAGCGCCACCAGATAGGGCGCGAACTCGAACGGCGCCGGCCTCTGCGCGGTGCGCACCGTCTTGCGCGGGATCGGATCGCCGGCGATGGCGTCGCCGGCGATGACGTGGACGCTGATGTTGCCGCTGCGCCGCACCAGTTCGTGCACGACCGATCCGTGCAGGATTTCGAACCAGCGCGTGCGGTTCGACTTGCCGACGACGATGTGGGTGACGTTGTTGGCTTGCGCGAAGGCGATGACGTCGTCGGCGATCTGGCGCTCGCCGCCCGGGATCGTGACCGGCTCGCCGCCGAGCGCCTGCGCCAGGCGCAGCGTGTCGGCGATGCGGTCGCGTTCTTCCTCGGTGAGCTGCAGGGTGCGGCGGCTCTCGATGCTCAGCGCCGTCCACGGCGCGTGCAGGCGGTCGGCCAGCCGCTTGGCGTAGCGCACCAGGCCGGCCGCGCGCGGGTCCTCGCTGACGCACACCAGGACGCGCTCGCCCGCGGCCCACGGCCCCGGGATGGCGTGCGCCTGCATGTGGGTGAGCAACTGCTCGTCGACCCGCTCGGCGGTGCGGCGCAGGGCAAGCTCGCGCAGCGCGGTGAGGTTGCCGGGGGAGAAATAATGCGCCAGCGCCCGCTCGGCCTGCTGCGGGACGTAGACCTTGCCTTCCTTGAGGCGCTGGATGAGGTCGTCGGGCGTGAGGTCGACCAGCTCGATGGCGTCGGCGCGGTCGAAGATCGAGTCCGGCACGGTCTCGCGGATGCGCACGCGCGTGATCTGCGCGACCACGTCGTTGAGGCTTTCGATGTGCTGGACGTTGACGGTGGTGTAGACGTCGATGCGGTGGTTGAGCAGCTCCTCGACGTCGAGGTAGCGCTTGGGGTGGCGGCTGCCCGGCACGTTGGTGTGGGCCAGCTCGTCGACCAGCACGAGCTGCGGCCGCCGGGCGACGATGGCGTCGAGATCCATTTCCTCGAGCCCGCGGCCGCGGTATTCGACGCGCCGGCGCGGTACGATTTCGAGCCCTTCGAGCAGCACCTGGGTTTCCGCCCGGCCGTGCGTCTCGACCGCGCCGACGACGACGTCGACGCCGTCGCGGCGCTTGGCGCGCGCCTCCTCCAGCATCTTGTAGGTCTTGCCGACGCCGGGCGCGGCGCCGACGAAGATCTTAAGCTTGCCGGCGGGGCTGTCCTCGCGCTGCGCCTGCTCGAGCAGGGCTTCGGGCGAAGGTCGGTGATCCAGATCGCGCCGCTGATCGGTCATCAGGTCTCGCGTTGGCGGCGCCCGGCGCGGAAATCACTTCCCCGCCGCACGATCGAGCGCCAGGTTGAGCGCCAGCACGTTGACGCGCGGTTCTCCGAGCAGGCCGAGGAAACGCGCCTCGACGTGCTCGTCGACGAGCTGGCGCACGCGATCTTCCGGCATGTTGCGGGCCTTGGCAACACGCGGGACCTGGAACCAAGCGGCTTCCGGCGAGATGTCGGGATCGAGCCCGCTGGCGGAGGTCGTCACCAGGTCGATCGGCACCGGAACCTCCGGGTTTTCCTGCTTGAGCTTGGCCACGTCGGCGGCGAGCCGCTCGGACAGCGCCTTGCTGGTGGGGCCCAGGTTGGAGCCGCCGGAATTGGCGGCGTTGTAGGCGGACGGAACGGTCTTGGTCGCGTCGGCCGAATCGGGCGCCGTCGTCGCCGACGGGCGGCCGTGGAAATAGCCGTCGCCGGCAAAGGCCTGGCCGATCAGCGCGGAGCCGACCACCGTGCCGTCCCGTTCGATCAGGCTGCCGTGCGCCTGGTAGGGGAAGATCGCGCCGGCGATGCCGGTGATCGCCAGCGGATAGACGAGGCCGGTGAGGAGCGTGAGCGCGACCACGAGCACGATCGCCGGGCGGATTTCTCGCAACATGCGTATCTCCTCACGCCAGATGCAGGGCGGTGACCACGAGGTCGATCGCCTTGATGGCGACGAACGGAACGATGACGCCGCCGACGCCGTAGATCAGCAGGTTGCGGCGCAGGAGCGGACCGGCGCCGATCGGGCGATAGGCGACGCCTTTGAGCGCCAGCGGTATCAGCGCGACGATGATGAGCGCGTTGAAGATGATGGCGGACAGGATCGCGCTCTGCGGCGTCGCCAGGTTCATGATGTTGAGCGCCTGCAGTTGCGGGTAGAAGGCGAGGAACATCGCCGGGATGATGGCGAAATACTTGGCCACGTCGTTGGCGATCGAGAAGGTGGTGAGCGCGCCGCGCGTCATCAGCAGCTGTTTGCCGATCTCCACGATCTCGATCAGCTTGGTCGGGTTGGAATCGAGGTCGACCATGTTGCCGGCCTCGCGCGCGGCAACCGTGCCGGTGTTCATGGCGACGCCGACGTCGGCCTGCGCCAGCGCCGGGGCGTCGTTGGTGCCGTCGCCGCACATGGCGACGAGCTTGCCCTTGGCCTGCTCCTCGCGAATGAGCCGCAGCTTGTGCTCGGGCGTCGCCTGGGCAAGAAAGTCGTCGACGCCGGCTTCCGCCGCGATGGCGGCGGCGGTCATCGGGTTGTCGCCGGTGATCATGATGGTGCGGATGCCCATGCGGCGCAGCTCGGCGAAGCGCTCGCGAATGCCGCCCTTGACGATGTCCTTGAGATGAATGACGCCGAGCAGCCGCCCGTCGCGGGCGACCGCGAGCGGCGTGCCGCCGGAGCGGGCGATGGTGTCGGCGATGGCGGTGATCTCGCGCGCCGCTTCCGGGCTGAGCGCCGGCTGCAGCGCGCGCACGGCGCCGGTCGGCGTCACGCTCGCGACCGGCGCGTTGAGATGGGCGAGGATGGCGTCGACCGCGCCTTTACGCACCCACGAGTTTCCGACCTCCATGCCGCTCATCCGGCTCTGGGCGGTGAACGGAATGAAGTTGCCCTGCAGGTCGGCAAGCTCGCGTCCGCGCATGCCGTATTTCTCCTTGGCCAGCACCACGATCGAACGGCCTTCCGGAGTCTCGTCGGCGAGCGAGGCGAGCTGCGCCGCGTCGGCCAGCTCCTGCTCGCTGACGCCGGCGACCGGCTTGAACTCGGTCGCCTGGCGATTGCCCAGCGTGATGGTGCCGGTCTTGTCGAGCAGCAGCGTGTCGACGTCGCCCGCCGCCTCGACCGCGCGTCCCGACATGGCGAGCACGTTGAAGCGGACGAGCCGGTCCATCCCGGCGATGCCGATGGCGGAGAGCAGCGCGCCGATGGTGGTCGGGATCAAGGTGACGAACAGGGCCACCAGGACGACGACCGAAATCGCGCCGCCCGCGTAGGCCGCGTAGCTCGGGATGGTCGCGGTCGCGAACACGAAGATGATGGTCAGGCCGGCGAGCAGGATGTTGAGCGCGATCTCGTTGGGCGTCTTCTGCCGCTCGGCGCCCTCGACCAGCCGGATCATGCGGTCGAGGAAGGTCGAGCCCTGGGCGGCGCTGATGCGCACGCGGATCCAGTCGGAGATCACCTGGGTGCCGCCGGTGACCGCCGAACGGTCGCCGCCCGACTCGCGGATGACCGGCGCCGATTCCCCGGTGATCGCCGCCTCGTTGACCGAGGCGATGCCTTCGATCACCTCGCCGTCGGACGGGATGGTGTCGCCGGCCTCGACCAGGACGACGTCGCCGACCTTGAGGCTGGTGCCGGGCACGGTCTTGTAGACCGTGCGGTCCGTGCCGGCGAGCAGCTTGGCCTGGGTCTCGGTGCGCTGGCGCCGCAGCGAATCGGCCTGCGCCTTGCCGCGCCCTTCGGCGATCGCCTCGGCGAAGTTGGCGAACAGCACGGTGAACCACAGCCACAGAATGATCTGGAACTCGAACGCGAGATTTTGCCCGCCGGTGAACAGGTCGCGGATCAGGATGACGGTGGTGAGCGCGGTGACGATCTCGAGCACGAACATCACCGGATTTTTGATCAGCGAGCGCGGGTCGAGCTTGACGAACGACGAGGCGACCGCCGGCCAGACGATCTTCGGATCGGCGAGCGCGGTGATCGGCGTCTGGCGGCGCAGATTCGGGGTTTCCATGGCGGCGGCTCCCGATCAGAACGTCGTGCCCGACAGCATCGCCAGGTGCTCGACCAGCGGACCGAGGGCGAGCGCCGGGAAGAAGGTGAGGCCGCCGACGATGACGATCACGCCGACGACGAGGCCGACGAACAGGCCGCCGGTGGTCGGGAACGTGCCGACCGACGGCGGCACCCGCTTCTTGGCCGCCAGCGAGCCGGCGATCGCCATGGCCGGAATGATCATCCAGAAGCGGCCGACCAGCATCGCGACGGCGCCGGTGAGATTGTAGAACGGCGTGTTGCCGGAGAGCCCGGCGAAGGCGGAGCCGTTGTTGCCGGTCTGCGAGGTGTAGGCATAGAGGATTTCGGTGAAGCCGTGCGGGCCGGCATTGCCGGTGGCGGCGACCGCCGACGGCACCACGGCGGCGACCGCGGTCCAGCCGAGGTACATCAGCGGCAGGACCAGGATCGCCAGCATCGCCATCTTGACTTCCTTGGCCTCGATCTTCTTGCCGACGTATTCGGGCGTGCGCCCGACCATCAGGCCGGCGACGAAGATGGCGACGATGACGAACAGCAGCATGCCGTAGAGGCCGGCGCCGACGCCGCCGACGATGATCTCGCCGAGCTGGATGTTGATCAGGGGAATCATGCCGCCGAGCGCGGTGAACGAATCGTGCATGGCGTTGACCGCGCCGCACGAGGCGGCGGTGGTGACGACGGCGAACAGGGCGGAGGCGGGAACGCCGAAGCGGACCTCCTTGCCCTCCATGTTGCCGCCGGCGAGGTCGAGGGCGTCGAGCATGGCGGTGCCGGAGGCCTCGGCCCAGTAGGCGACCGCGACGCCGGCGACGAACAGCACGCCCATGACGGCGAGGATCGCCCAGCCCTGGCGCTGGTCGCCGACCATGCGGCCGAACACGTTGGTCAGCGCCGCGCCGATGGCGAAGATCGAGATCATCTGCACGAAATTCGCCAGCGCCGTCGGGTTCTCGAACGGATGCGCCGCGTTGGCGTTGAAAAATCCGCCGCCGTTGGTGCCGAGCATCTTGATGGCGATCTGCGAGGCCACCGGGCCGACCGCGATCGTCTGCTTGCCGCCTTCGAGCGTCGTCGCCTGGACGTAGGGCGCGAGCGTCTGCGGGATGCCCTGCCACACCAGGAACAGCGCGTAGACGATGCAGATCGGCATGAGGATGTAGAGCGTGCAGCGGGTGATATCGACCCAGAAGTTGCCGACGGTCTTGGCCGAGGCGCGGGCGAACCCGCGCACCAGCGCGATCGCCAGCACGATGCCGGTCGCCGCCGACAGGAAGTTCTGATGGGTGAGGCCGAGCATCTGCGCGAGATAGGACAGCGTGCTTTCGCCGCCGTAGTTCTGCCAGTTGGTGTTGGTGATGAAGCTGACCGCGGTGTTGAACGAGAGGTCCTCAGCCACCGCCGGCTGCGCCTCCGGATTGAACGGCAGCAGCGCCTGCAGGCGCAGCAGGGCGTAGAGGATGAGGAAGCCGCCGACGTGGAACAGCAGCATGGCGACGGTGTAGGCGAGCCAATGCTGCTCGCGCTTGGCGTCGACGCCGCCCAGGCGGTAGAGCACCTTCTCGACCGGCACCAGGACCGGCGAGAGGAACGTGCGCTCGCCGTTGAAGACGCGCGTCATGTACCAGCCGAGCGGCTTCACCAGCGCCACGACGATGGCGCAGTAGAGCAGGATTTGAATCCAGCCGATGACCGTCATGGCGGCGCCGTCAGAATCGTTCAGGGCGCAGCAGCGCGTAGACGAGATAGACGAGCAGCCCGGCGGTCACGAAGCCGGCGAGCGCGTAGTCGAGAATCATGGGGAGGTCTCCTTGCGGCGCCTTGCGGCGAACCGGCCCGGCGCCGCGTTGCCGCCACCCGCGGCGCTGGTCGCGTCAGAGCCGGTCGCAGGCGAGGGCGTAGCCGATCGACAGCGCGAAGAATCCGAGGCCGAAGGCCAGCATCACCACGTCCATCATCGGGGTTCTCCATGCGGCGCCGGCATGGGCGCCGATCGGGCAAGCGTCAGCCCCCGCGTCCGGGGTTTCGCCCGGCGCTAGGTGCCATTCGGCTCATATATTGTCGAGGCGAGCGCAACGGGCCCTCCATAGGAATCCCATATAGATGCGACGCGGCAGGCGCGGCTTCCGGCCGCATCCCTATGGGATTCCTATGCTTCTGCCGTCCGCGGCCCATGACTTTCCGACGCCGGCCGAGCCGTGTTCCCTCTCGAAATCATATGCCCCGATCAGCACATTGCGCCGCGCTTCGGCTGCGAAGCGTTCAATCGAGACAGGATCGCATCATGCGCCACACGGAACCTCCCTCGCCGAGTCTTTGTTCGCAATCCCCGATGTTCCTCATCGGCCGGGACAGCGAGGGGCACTGGGTCGTTCGCGACTTGCAGGGGCTGCGGGGCGGGCTCTTCGTCGATCGAACCAAAGCCCTCAAGTTCGCGCTGTTCGAGAACGGCAATCGCCCGCAAGCGGTCATTATGGTGCCGGGAATTCTCGAACTCGGCCTGAGCGCCGAGCCGCGCCGGCCGGCAAAGACCGCCGCCCGCACGTCCGCCACGCCGCAGCCGTCCGTCGCGGCCGTTGCGGCGTAGGCGCGAATTCTTACGGCTGGTCGCCGGCGCCGCCGACGATACCGATGATCTTCCAGCCGCTCGCGTCCTTGAGATAGCAGATCTGATCGCCGACCACGGCGCTGACCTCCGCGAGCGCGACATAACCCGTCTTGCCGCTGGGGGTGACGACCCGCAGCCATTCGGTGTTGGTGCCCTCAACCGCGTTCAACGGCGAATCGTCGACGACGCCGCGGATGAGGACGAGGCCGAGCTTCTCCACCACCGGCGCGTCGGCCTTCGGCGCCGCGCGCACCTCCACGCCCGGCGCGTTCGGGACGCCCCATTCGCTCGGGTCGCTGTTGGTGTCGCGGATGAGCGCGTCGAACGCCTTGTCGTCCACATCGGGCAGCGCCGGCGCGCACGCCACGCCCTTGTTCTGCGGGTCGGGCGAAGCCTTGCCTTCGCCCACCGCCGCCGCCAGCGCTTCCCAGCCGGAGCCGTCCTTGGCGTCGAGGTTGAGCGCGGCGGCAAGATTGTCGATGCCGGATTTCTTGTCGTCGGCGCCCTTGCCGTCCATGCGCTCCCAGAAGAAGCCCTTGGCGACGACCATGCGGGCAAGCGCTGCGCGGTCCTTGCGTTGCGCCGCCGCGGCGACGTCCTTGCGGAACGCATCGAGCGTCGGATCGTTCAGGAGCGTCGGCGGCTTTACCGCAACGGCCTTGTACGGCTGTGGCGCGGACGCCTGCTGGGCCGAGAGGGTCGCGGCGGCGAGAACGAGGATCAGCGCGCTCCCGGCCAAGCTCAACGTACGCATCGCAAGCCTCCTGGGTTCATGCGAAGAATTTGCCGCCGCCATCATAGCGCAGAAGTGCGCCGGCGAGGGGGCCGCGCGGCGCGTCCCCGGACTGCGGCGGCTATTCGGCGATCGCTACGGCGGCCGGATGCCACTCAATCGGGACGTGGCCGGGATCGCCGGCGACGCGCTTGAGCCAGGCCCGGGTCGCCGGAAAGCCGGTGAGGTCGAAATCGCTCTCGTGCGCGACGTGGGTATAGGCGTAGAGCGCGATGTCGGCGATGGTGTAGCGGTCGGCGGCGAAGAAACGACGCGACTCGAGGTGCTTTTCCATCACCCGGAGCGCGTCGTAGCCGTGCTCCATCCAGTCCTCGAGGGCGTGCTGCTGCAGCTCGCGGCCGCCTTTCACCATGGTGAGCCAGAACCGCGCGGAGCCGAGATTGGGCTCGAGGCTGTGCTGCTCGAAGAACATCCATTGCATCGCCTCCGCCCGGTCGATGCGGTCCTCCGGAGCGAGCGGCGAGCCGCCGGCGATGTACCACAGGATGGCGTTGGATTCGGCCAAGTATCGCCGCGGCGCCACCTCGAGCAGCGGCACGTGGCCGCTCGGGTTCTTGGCGAGGAACTCGGGCGTGCGCGTTTCGCCCTTGAGAATGTCGACTTCGACCAGCCGAAAGGGGATGCCGAGCTTGGCGAGCGCGAGCCGTACCTTGTAGCAATTGCCGGAGCGCTGCATCGAATAGAGGGTGTACATCGCAGTCCTCGCCGTTCGGTTCGATCGTCCGGCCGATCGTCCGTGTCCCCTCCTGTCGCCCATAGAAACGCAAAAGGCGGCCATTGCAAGGCCGCAGGCACGATCCACCCAACAAAATCAATTTTATTTCATGATGCACTGCACGCGGATGGAAATATTTTGTTGCGCCGCCGCAGCGCGAAAGATCCGTCCGCCGCGCGTCTATTCCGCCGCCACCCGATGGGCGCGGGCGTATTCGCGCAGCGCGCCGTCGGCCACGGGTTCGATCGGCGTGAAGTCGCGATGCGCGATCCATTCCGGCCGGTTGAACTTGGTGATGTGGTTCGAGACCGCGCACAAGGTCAGGTACACGATCTTGCGCGGGTAGGGCGTGATGTTCGGCGGCGAGGCGTGCACGATATTGCCATGGAACATCAGCAGCGAGCCGGGCTTGCCGGTCGGCGCCACGATCCCGCCCTCGGCGGCGAGCCGCGTCACCGTTTCCTTGTCGAGGGTCCACAACGGATAGGACGTGGTGAGCTTGTCGTGGCCGGCCGCCAGCGTGCCGTGCTTGTGGCTCTTGGGGATGATCATCAACGGGCCGTTGATCGCCATCACTTCGTCGAGGAACACCGCGATGTTCATCGCGCGGGCTTCCGGCATGCCGTCGTCGCGCGCCCAGGTGCCGTAGTCCTGGTGCCATTGCCAGACGTCGCCTTCGAACGCCGCCTTGGCGTTGATCTTGAACTGGTGGACGTAGACGCCCTCGCCGAACAACTGCTGCAGCGGCTCGACCAGGCGCGGGTGGTGGGCGAGCAGGCGGAACACCTCGCTGTAGGTGTGGGAGGCGAAGGCGGTGCGCGGGGCGCCGGATTTCTCCCGCCAGATCTCCTGGCGCTCGGTCTTGAGGATCGCTTCCGCCTCGGCGCGCAGCAGCGCGACCTCGTCCTCGGCGAAACAGTCGGGGAAGAACAGGTAGCCTTGCTCGTCGAACGCGGCGATCTGCTGGGGCGCGAGCTGCATGTCTCTCCTCCTGCGGCAGCGCGGCGTGCCGCGGCGCGGCGGCCGGCGCGCTGCCCGGGTCGATCATGGGCGGTTGGAATCGTACGAGCGAAGCGGCCTGAATTCAACACCAAAGGCAGGGCGCGAAGGACGCCTGCCAAGTCGGCAGAGATCAAAAGGAATTCGGTGCATCAGCACCCGTGAAGTCGGGCCGGATGCGGGTATCGGGTGCCGCCAGGCGGGTACAGGCTGTCGCCGGGTGGCGATCGACAGCGCCCGGGGGCCCACGGCGATCTCCCTGCGCATGTTCCGGCGAAGTGGGTACCGGTTCGCCGATAAGAACATGCGCCACTCAATGACTTCGGTTTAACAGCGGCGGATTAAGGGAGGGTTGCCTACGCGATCGATCACCCCGACCGGGGGCTCGCCATCACAATTGATCATGGCGGCGCGAGTAGACGGCCCTTGCCGGACGGCGCGCTTGGCAGTACTTGGAGCGCGCCGGCGCGGGCACCTTCGAATTTGGAGATCGTCATGGCCTTCCTCGCGGACACGCTGTCGCGCGTCAAACCGTCCGCCACCGTCGCGGTGACCGACCTGGCGCGCGCTCTCAAAGCCGCCGGGCGCAACGTCATCGGGCTCGGCGCCGGCGAGCCCGACTTCGATACGCCCGAGAACATCAAGGAAGCGGCGATCAAGGCGCTGCGCGCGGGGAAGACCAAGTACACCGACGTCGACGGCATCCCGGAGCTCAAGGCCGCGATCTCCCGCAAGTTCAAGCGCGAGAACGGTCTCGACTACGAGAAGGGGCAGATCACCGTCGGCACCGGCGGCAAGCAGGTTCTCTTCAATGCGCTGGCGGTCACCCTCAACCCCGGCGACGAGGTGATAATCCCGGCGCCGTACTGGGTCAGCTATCCCGACATGGTGCTGCTCAACGGCGGCACGCCGGTGATCGTCGACACCAGGCTCGAGGACGGCTTTCGTATGCAGCCCGCCGCGCTCGAGCGGGCGGTCACGCCGAAGACCAAGTGGGTCATCCTCAACTCGCCGTCGAACCCGACCGGCACCGCCTATACGCGCGCCGAACTCAAGGCGCTCACCGACGTGCTGGTGAAGCACCCGCACGTGTGGGTGCTCACCGACGACATCTACGAGCACCTGGTCTACGACGACTTCGTCTTCACGACGGCGGCGGAAGTCGAGCCGCGCCTCTACGAACGCACGCTGACGGTCAACGGCGTGTCCAAGACCTATTGCATGACCGGCTGGCGCATCGGCTACGGAGCCGGACCGCAGCCGCTGATCAAGGCGATGGCGGTGCTGCAGTCGCAGTCGACCCACGCGCCCAACTCGATCGCCCAGTGGGCGTCGGTGGAGGCGCTCGACGGGCCGCAGGACTTCATCCCCAAACACAACAAGGTGTTCAAGGAGCGGCGCGACCTCATCGTGTCCATGCTCAATCAGGCGAACGGCATCCACTGCCCCAAGCCGGAAGGCGCGTTCTACGTCTACCCGTCCTGCGCCGGCACCGTTGGCAAGACCGCGCCGTCGGGCAAAAAGCTCGCGACCGACGACGACTTCGTCACCGAGCTGCTCGATGCGGAAGGCGTCGCCGTGGTGCCCGGCACCGCGTTCGGCTACGCGCCGGCGTTCCGCATCTCCTACGCGACCAAGACCGAGGACCTGGAAGAGGCCGGCCGCCGCATCCAGCGCTTCTGCGGGAACCTGAAGTAGGCTACAGGGATCGGAGATCAGGGATCGGGGATCAGGCCCAGGCCTGATACCTGACGCCTGATTCCTGAACTTAGGGGGAAGTATCATGATCCGTTCCTCGATCATCGGCCTCGCCGCGGCGGCAGCGCTCAGCCTGCTGCCGGGCGCCGCAACCGCTCAAGGAGTCAACGCGGGCGTGCTCGAATGCCGCGGCATCGGCACCACCGGGTTCATCATCGGTTCGGTGCAGGAACTCGAATGCGTGTTCCGCAGCGACTACATGCCGCCGGTGCGCTATCACGGCATCGTGCGCAAGTTCGGCCTCGACGTCGGCATCACCGAGCAGTCGGTGCTGGCGTGGGGCGTCCTGGCGCCGACCGCGCGGATCGGCCCGGGCGACTTGGCCGGAAACTACGGCGGGGTTTCGGCCGGCGCGGCGGTCGTCGTCGGCGCCGGCGCCAATGCGCTCGTCGGCGGCTCGAACAACACGTTCGCCCTGCAGCCGTTGAGCGTCGAGGGCCAGACCGGCGTCAACGTCACCGTCGGCGTCGCCGCGCTGGAGCTGCGCTACGGCCCGTGACCGGCGCCGCGTGCGGTTGGTAGCGTTTACATGCAAAATGCGCGATCGGCCGCTCCCTTTGGGATAGCTTGATGACAATGCCGTCGCCACCCACTGTACTGGTTCCTCCGGTGGTGCTGATCCACAATGAGCGAACCAAACTGACGGCGGCTTGGCTTAATACGATCGGGGCTGCTGCAATAGCCGCTGGGGTGATCGCCCCGATTGTGGCTAGCGTGAGTGTGCCGGGCTACGCCGTCGGACGAGGTCTAGTTACCGTTAGCGTGATTTGGCTTGTAGCGGGTGTCGGCTTACATATGATCGCGAGGGCAATTCTCGGAGGATTGAGGCAGTGACAGCGCTTCAGATCTACTCGTTTTTCGTTCTTCCGGTACTCCTGCTAGCCATTGCGGGCGGGGCGTATTGGCTGAATTCGCGCGCGAGCGCTCGTCTGGATCGGCGCTCTATTTCCAAGGAACCGTCGTGAAGAGCGTGGCCCAGCCATGGACGAGAGCGAGAATCGGATCGACGGTGTCTATCGTTTCAGCAAAGCCGAGCGCAAAGGAATTGAGCGCGGTCTGGAAGACATGCGCCGAGGGCGATTTGCATCCGATTTGACGATTGCGGCAATCTTCGCCAAAGCCCGGCTCGCCTCGAAGAGCGAAGACCCAAACCCATAGATGCGCTTGTTAAGCCGCCGTCCTCTTGCCAGTCCGGCCGCGGCCTGAGACGATGCCGGCAGGGTCCGTCAGAAGGCCCGGTTGCGGCAAGACCAGGGAACGGCCCACGAGGAGGCGGACATGGGACAATCCGGCGGCAATAGTCCGAGGGGTCCCCGGTGCATTGCGCTGGTGGGCCCGTTCCAGAGCGGCAAGACCACGCTGCTCGAAGCGATCCTCGCCCGCACCGGCGCGATCCAGCGCCAGGGAAGCGTGGAGGCGGGCACGACGGTGGGCGACGGCAGCCCGGAGGCGCGCCACCATCACATGAGCGTCGAGGTGTCGGTCGCCTCGACCAATTTCCTGGGCGACACCTACGCCTTCATCGACTGCCCCGGCTCGGTCGAGTTCGTGCACGACATGCGCGCGGCGCTGCCCGCCGTCGACGCCGCGGTCGTGGTGTGCGAGGCGGACGAGCGCAAGGTGCCGCAGCTCCAGCTCGTCCTGCGCGAGCTGGAACAGCTCGGCATTCCCCGCTTCCTGTTCCTCAACAAGATCGACAAGGCGGACCAGCGCGTGCGCGAGACGCTCAAGGTCCTGCAGCCGGCCTCGCGGGTACCGCTGGTGCTGCGGCAGATTCCGATCTGGTCGAACGAGATCATCACCGGCTTCGTCGATCTCGCGCTCGAGCGCGCCTTCGTCTACAAAGAGCACGCGCCGTCCGAGGTCGTGACGCTCGACGGCGACAATGCCGAGCGCAACAAGGAAGCGCGGTTCGGCATGCTGGAGAAGCTCGCCGATCATGACGACGAGCTGATGGAGCAGCTGCTCGAGGACATCCCGCCGCCGCGCGACAGGGTGTTCGACGACCTGTCCAAGGAGCTGCGCGACGGCCTCATCTGCCCGGTGCTGATCGGGGTCGCGACCCGCACCAACGGCGTGCTGCGGCTGCTCAAAGCGCTGCGCCACGAGGCGCCCGGCGTCGCCGACACGGCCAGGCGGCTGGGAGTAGCGGCGAACGGCGACAGCATCGCCTACGTCATGAAGACGCTGCACACCGCCCACGGCGGCAAAATGTCGGTGGCGCGCGTGCTGACGGGCTCGATCGCCGAAGGCGCCATGCTCACCGGCGCGTCGGGGACCGCCGATCGCGTGTCGGGCGTGTTCAAGCAGACCGGCCAGGCGACGGAGAAACGCGGCCCGGCGACCGCTGGGGATACGGTGGCGCTCGGCAAGCTCGATCACGCGGTGACGAGCGACACCCTGACCTCGGCCAAGCAGCCCCATGCGGCCGTCGCCGCGGTGCCGGCCTACCCGCCCGTGCTCGCCTTCACGGTCGCCGCCAAAGAGCGCAAGGACGACGTGAAGCTCGGCCAGGCGCTGTCCAAGCTGTTCGAGGAGGACCCCTCGCTCACCATCATCCACAACCCGGAGACTCACGAGGTGATCGCCTGGGGGCAGGGGGAGATGCACCTGCGGGTCGCCACCGAGCGGCTCGCCCAGCGCTTCGGCGTCGCCGTCTCAACGCGACCGCCCACGGTCGGCTACCGCGAGACCATCCGCAGGGGCATCGTCCAGCGCGGCCGCCACAAGAAGCAGTCGGGCGGGCACGGCCAGTTCGGCGACGTAGTGCTCGACGTGAAGCCGCTGCCGCGCGGGGCCGGCTTCACCTTCAGCGAGAAGATCAGCGGCGGCGTGGTGCCGCGCAACTACATCCCTTCGGTGGAAGAGGGCGTCATCGACGCGCTCAAGTCCGGGCCGCTCGGCTTCCCGGTCGTCGATCTCACGGTGACCCTGATCGACGGCTCCTACCATACGGTCGATTCCTCCGACATGGCGTTCCGCACCGCCGGCCGCATCGGCATCGTCGAAGCCCTGCCGCAATGCAATCCGGTGCTGCTGGAGCCGATCCATTCGGTGGAAATCGTCTGCCCGTCGGACGCGACCGCCAAGATCAACGCCATCATGTCGGGCCGCCGCGGCCAGATCCTCGGCTTCGACACCCGCGAAGGCTGGGCCGGCTGGGACGTGGTCAAGGCGCTGATGCCCGAATCGGAAATCGGCGACCTGATCGTCGAGGTGCGCTCGGCCACCGCCGGCGTCGGCAGCTTCACCTTCAAGTTCGATCACATGCAGGAATTGACCGGCAAGACCGCCGACCAGATCGTCGCCGCCCGCCGCGCCGCCGAATAGGCTGAATTACTTCGTAGGGCGCAATAGCGAAGCGTATTGCGCCAACACCATGACGGCGCATTACGGCCTTCGGCCTGATGCGCCCTACCGCGCGCGCCAGGTGACGAGGGACGAGACCGCGTAGTTCCACACCGCGCTCATGGCGGCGCCGGCCAACCCCGCGACCCACCACAGCGCGCGCTCGCGATCGAACAGCAACGTCGCGATGCCGACGTTGGCGAGCGCGCCGATGCTGCAGACCAGGCAGAACGACGCGAGCCCGCGCACGAAGCTCAAGCCCCTGAGCCGCCGGTCGCGATAGGTGAGCACGTTGTTGAGCGCGAAGTTTCCCGCCATGGCGGCGCCGGTCGCGACCGCCTGGCTCGCCGCGAACGGCAGTTGCAGCAGGCCGAGCGACGTCCACAGGACGCCGAGGTGGGCGAGGATGCCGATGCCGCCGACGATCGAGAAGGAGAGGAAGCGCACCGGCACGAAGCGGCCGATCAGCTTGTCGGCCAGCAGCATCAGGTATTCCCACGCCACCAGCGCGTCGAGCTTGCTCTCGCCGGCGTGGCGCGAGCGGAACTGATAGGGCAGCTCCTTGGCCCGCAGCGGCTGCGGCGAGGAAGCCAGCAGGTCGATCAGGATCTTGAAGCCGAGCGAGGAGAGGTTGCGCACGGCGGGCGCGAACGCCTCGCGCCGGAGCATGAAAAATCCGCTCATCGGATCGGCGATCGGCGCCCGCAGCAGGCGGCGTCCCAGGCGCGTCGCCAGCGCGCTCAGCCGCGCGCGCTGCCGGTCCCAGGTCCCGATCCCGCCGTGGTCGACGTAGCGGCTGCCGACCACGATATCGAGCGGCTCGCTCATCAGCAGGGCGAGCATGCGCGGTAGCAGAGTCTCGTCGTGCTGGAGGTCGGCGTCGATGACGGCAACGAACGGGGCGCAGCTCGCCTGGATGCCTTCGACGCATGCGGAGGAGAGGCCGCGGCGGGCGATGCGGTGGATGAGCCGCACCCGCCGGTCGTGCTGCGCCAGCCATTGCACCGCGTCGGGCGTGCCGTCGCTCGAATCGTCGTCGACGAAGACGACCTCCCAGTCGATCTCGTGCAGCGCCGCGCTCAGCGCGTTGTAAAGCGGGATGATGTTGTCGCGCTCGTTGCGGGTCGGCGCGACCACGCTCAGCGTCGGTCCGGGCGTCGCCGCATAGAGCCGATCGAGCAGTGCCGGGCTGTCGGCTGCGCTGTCCGCAAGCGGACGGGCTGGTGCGGTGTTCGCGGCGGGAAGCGGTGCCATTGGGCGATGCTAGGCCACCGGCGTTAACGTTCCGCAAATCAGACGCAGCACGGACGACAGAGGAGGGATGAAGAGTCAATTGCTTATCTGTCGTCTATTTGTCGGTTGTCCGAAAAAAAACGCCGGGCCCGAGGGTCCGGCGTAGTCTTGTCGGCGCGAAGCCGACAATCACCTTCCAGAGGGGAACAGCTGGCTGCAGACCGATCTGCCACCTGGGAGGAACTGCACACCGGTTTGCCTACAGCGCGATGAAACTATGCGGCCGGCTCGGCCGCCCGACAACCACGGCAGCCCGCATGCCAGCCATGCGGGGTCCGCAAGCCTTGCGCATGAGCATGATCCCGAAAAGTGGATACCGGTTTTCGGAAAAGATCATGCTGCAAAGGTTATGATCCCGAAAAGTGGATACCGGTTTTCGGAAAAGATCATGCGGCAAAAGTTATTTCCTTCAGTAACTCCAGCGCTGCGCTTTGGCGACCAGAAAATCGCGGAATACCTGGATGCGGGCAACCGACTTCAGCTCTTCCGGATAGACGAAGTACGCGTCCGACGCCACGTCGGCCACGTCGCCGAACAGCTGAACCAGCCCGTGATTTTCTTCGACCAGGTAATCGGGCAGCATGGCGATGCCTAACCCGCGCTGGCAGCCGCGCAACAGGCCGAGCACATTGTTGACCACGAACGAGGGCACGCGCGGACCCTTGCCGTTGCGGCCCGCTTCGGTGAGCCACAGCACGCTGCGCAGATAGCGCGGGGCGTTGCCGCCGATCGCCAGGATGCGGTGGTCGTCGAGATCCTCGGGCGAGCGCGGCGTGCCGGCGCGCTTGAGGTATTCCGGCGACGCGTAGGTATGGAAGTGCATGGCGAACAGCTTGCGCTGGATCAGGTCCGGCTGCACCGGCTGGCCCAGCCGGATGGCGACGTCGGCCTCGCGCATCGAGAGGTCGAGTTCCTCGTCGGTGGTGATCAACGTCACGCGGATGTCGGGGTAGAGGTCGAGGAACTCGCCCAGCCGCGGGGTGAGCCAGTGCACGCCGATGCCCGGCGTGGTCTGAACCTTGAGTTCGCCGTTGGGCTTTTCGCGGCTGTCGCTGAGCTTGGTGCGCGCCGCTTCGAGCTTCATGAACACGTCGTGAGCGGTGCGGTAGAGCAATTCGCCCTGCTCGGTGAGGATGAGCCCGCGCGCGTGGCGGTGGAACAGCGGCACGTTGAGTTCCTGCTCGAGCGCGCTGACCTGGCGCGACACGGCCGATTGCGACAGCCCGAGCTGTTCGCCCGCGTGGGTGAAGCTTCCCGCCTCGGCGGCGGAGTGGAAAACCTTCAGCTTGTCCCAGTTCATGACGCGCACCCTCGTGCGTTCTTGCGCGCGGCAAATCGTCCGCGCGCGAAAAACGCGGCAAGTCCCAAGTCGAAATCAGCCGGCCCGATCATTCGGCGGCTGCGCGCGGCTCTTCCTGCGCCGCGAGAAAACGCTCGGCTTCGAGCGCCGCCATGCAACCGAGTCCCGCGGCGGTCACCGCCTGGCGGTAGACGTCGTCGGTCACGTCGCCGGCGGCGAACAGCCCGGGAACCGAGGTTGCGGTCGAATGCGGCGCCGTGGCGATGTAACCCGACGGCTTCATCCGCACTTGCCCGGCCACCAGTTCGGTCGCCGGCGTGTGCCCGATGGCGACGAACACGCCGTCGATCGGGCGTTCGAAAACGACGCCGGTCTTCACGTTCCTGAGCTGGATTCCGGTCACCTTGAGCGGATCGTCGCCGCCGACGATCTCCTCGACTACCGTGTCCCACACCACCTCGATCATCGGGTGCTTGAACAGGCGGTCCTGCAGGATTTTCTCGGCGCGCAGGCTGTCGCGGCGGTGGATCAGGGTGACCTTGGCGGCGAAGTTGGTGAGGAACAGCGCTTCCTCGACCGCGGTGTTGCCGCCGCCGACCACCACCACGCGCTTGCCGCGGTAGAAGAAGCCGTCGCAGGTGGCACAGGCGGACACCCCGTAGCCCTTGAACTTTTGCTCCGACGGCAGCTCGAGCCAGCGCGCCTGGGCGCCGGTGGCAAGCACGATCGTATCGACGAAATAGACGTGACCGGAATCGCAGTCGAGGCGGAACGGCCGGCGGGCGAGGTCGATCCTGGTCACGTGGTCGGCGACGAGCCGGGTCCCCACGTGGGCGGCCTGCTTCTCCATCTGCTCCATCAGCCAGGGACCCTGGATCACGTCGGCGAAGCCCGGGTAGTTCTCCACGTCGGTGGTGATGGTGAGCTGGCCGCCGGGCTCGACCCCGCGGATCAAGATCGGCTCCAGCATGGCGCGGGCGGCATAGATCGCCGCCGTGCAGCCGGCCGGGCCGGAGCCGACGATCACGATCTTGGCGTGGGTTGTGGCAGCCATCACGAACTTACCTTCACGTGTGAGCGCCCACCGATTGCTCACCAGGGCGAGATGGGCTGGTGCCATGCACAATCTAAACCGCAGACCCAGCCATGCAAGATACGCAACCCGGAAATGGCCCGAGTCAACAACAATATGAACGGCCGTTCATCGTCCGCGCAATAATGTTGCTCGATTTCCCGGCTTTGGGTTAAGGATATGGCGTCCGGCGCATCCGCGTGCCGGCCGTCCGCCGCCTGGAGATCGCCGTGCCCGCCCGCCTCGACGCCATCGACCGGAAAATTCTCAAGGAACTGCAGGACGACGGGCGAATCACCAACGTGGAACTGGCGCACCGGGTCGGCATTTCCGCCCCGCCATGCCTGCGGCGGCTGCGCGCGCTGGAGGAGGCCGGCTACATCAAGGGCTACCGGGCGCTGCTCGACGAGAAGCTCCTCGGCTACGAGGTCACCGTTTTCGCCATGGTGCACTTGGCGAGTCAGGCGGAAGCGGATCTGCGCGCCTTCGAGGCGTTCGTGCGGGCGCAGCCCCTGGTGCGCGAATGCTGGATGCTGTCCGGCGAGATCGACTTCATTCTCAAATGCGTCGCCCCGGACCTGGGCACGTTCCGGGCCTTCGTGGTCGAACTCACCGCCGCGCCGCACGTGCGCAACGTCAAGACGTCGCTGACGATACGGACGTCCAAGGACGCCCCGATGGTGCCGATGGAGGACGGATGACGGAGGTCAGATGACAGAGGTCGGATGTCGGCTCACGGACCCAAGAGGCTCCGTTTCTGTCATCTGTCATCTGACATCCGGTTACCGCCACTCGACCTTCTTGACCTCGTAGGCCTTGGCGCCGCCCGGGGTGTTGACCTCGACCGAGGCGCCCTTGGCCTTGCCGATCAGGGCGCGGGCGAGCGGCGAGGTGATCGAGATGCGACCCTCCTTGGCGTTCGCCTCGGGCTCGCCGACGATCTGCCATACCCGTTTTTCGTCGGTATCCTCATCGATCAGCGTGACCGTCGCGCCGAACTTGACCGTGTCGCCGGAGAGCTTGGACACATCGATCACGTCGGCGCGCGCGAGCTTGTCCTCGAGCTCGGCGATGCGGCCCTCGTTGTGCGCCTGCTGCTCTTTGGCGGCGTGATATTCGGCGTTTTCCGACAGGTCGCCGTGGGTGCGCGCGTCGGAAATCTGCTGGATGATGCGGGGCCGCTCCACCTGCTGGCGGTGCTTGAGTTCATGCTCCAGCGTCGAATACCCCGCCGCGGTCATCGGGATCTTGTCCATTGCTCGTCGGTCCTCCGGACAGAAAAAGTCCCGATCGCGGGACCACGGTTTGACCGGCCCCGCGACCGCGGAACTTTCTCCCATACTCGTGCCGTCCGCGGCGGCCTGCCCGCTCGCCCTCAAGCCTGGCCGCTGAAATAACTCTGGAGTGCGCGGACTTCGAGGTCGCCCCCGAGGTGGGCCTTGATCCCCTGCGCCGCGGCGACGGCTCCCGAAAGAGTGGTGTAGTACGGCACTTTATGCAAGAGGGCGGCGCGGCGCAGCGAACGGCTGTCGGCCAGGGCGGTGACCCCTTCGGTGGTGTTGAAAACCAGCTGAACTCCCCCGTTTTTGATGGCGTCGACGATATGCGGGCGCCCTTCCAGCACTTTGTTGACCTTTTCGGCTGAGATGCCGTTTTCCCTCAGGAATCGCTGGGTCCCGGAGGTCGCGATGACCTTGAAGCCGAGGCCGGCGAGCACCCGGACCGGATCGAGAATGCGCGGCTTGTCCGTGTCGCGCACGGAGACGAACACGGTGCCTCCTTTGGGCAGCCGCGAGCCGCCGCCGATCTGGCTCTTGGCAAAGGCGATTTCGAACGAGCGGTCGATGCCCATGACTTCGCCGGTCGATTTCATCTCCGGGCCGAGCACCGTGTCGACGCCGGGAAAGCGCGCGAACGGAAACACCGCCTCCTTGACCCCGATGTGCGCCAGCGGCTGGGGCTCGAGCTTGAAGCTCTCGAGGCTCTCGCCCGCCATGATGCGCGCCGCGATCTTGGCGACCGGCCGGCCGATCACCTTGGCGACGAACGGCACCGTGCGCGAGGCGCGCGGGTTGACCTCGAGCACGTAAATGTCGCCGTCCTTGATGGCGTATTGCACGTTCATCAGGCCGCCCACGCCCAGCGCCAGCGCGAGCGCGCGGGTCTGCCGCTCCAGTTCCGCGTTGGTGCCCGGCGAGAGCGAGTAGGGCGGCAGCGAGCAGGCCGAGTCGCCGGAATGGATGCCGGCCTCCTCGATATGCTCCATGATGCCGGCGATGAAGGCGTCCCTGCCGTCGGCGAGGCAATCGACGTCGACTTCGATGGCGTCGGACAGATACCGGTCGATCAGCAGCGGCCGCTTGTCGGATACCACCAGTTCCGACGGCCGGTCGAGGTCGGCAGCGAGCCGCGCGATGTAGCGATCGAGGTGCGGCGGGTCGTAGACGATTTCCATGGCGCGCCCGCCGAGTACGTAGGACGGCCGGATCACGATCGGGTAGCCGACCGCGTCGGCGATGGCGCGCGCCTCGCCCGGCGTGGTGGCGATGCCGTTCTGCGGCTGGCGCAGCTCGAGGCGGTCGAGCAGGCGCTTGAAGCGGTCGCGGTCCTCGGCAAGGTCGATGGCGTCGGGCGAGGTGCCGAGGATCGGCACCTTGGCCTGCTCCAGCGGTTCCGCGAGCTTGAGCGGGGTCTGGCCGCCGAACTGGACGATGACGCCGTGCAGCGTGCCGTTCGCGCGCTCCACGTCGATGATCTCGATCACGTCCTCGGCGGTCAGCGGCTCGAAATAGAGGCGATCCGAGGTGTCGTAGTCGGTCGACACGGTCTCCGGATTGCAGTTGATCATGATGGTTTCATAGCCCGCCTCGCGCAGCGCGAACGCCGCGTGGCAGCAGCAATAGTCGAACTCGATGCCTTGGCCGATCCGGTTCGGCCCGCCGCCCAGGATCACCACCTTCTTGCGCGCGGTCGGCGCCGCCTCGTCGGCGGAGCGGCCGTCGAACGGGGTCTCGTAGGTCGCGTACATGTAGGCGGTCGGCGAGGCGAACTCGGCCGCGCAGGTGTCGATGCGCTTGAACGCCGGGCGCACCGCAAGCGCGCGCCGCCGCGCCGTCACGGCGGCGGACGACTGTCCGGTGAGCTTGGCAAGCCGCGCGTCGGAAAAGCCCATGGCCTTGAGCCGGCGCAAGGTCGCGCCGTTGTGCGGCAGGCCCTTCGCCCTGATCTCCGCCTCGGCCTCGACGATGGCGCGGATTTGCGCGAGGAACCACGGGTCGATGCCGCATGAAGCGTGGATCTGCTCGTCGCCCATGCCGAGCCGCATCGCTTGGGCGATCTTGAGCAGGCGGTCCGGCGTCGGCGTGCCCAGCGCGGCGCGGATCGCGTTCTTGTCGTCGCCCTGGCCGAGCCCTTCGATCTCGATCTCGTCGAGGCCGGTGAGCCCGGTTTCCAGCGAGCGCAGCGCCTTCTGCAGGCTTTCCTGGAAGGTGCGGCCGATCGCCATCGCTTCGCCGACCGACTTCATCGAGGTGGTCAGCACCGGATCGGCGCCGGGGAACTTCTCGAACGCGAAGCGCGGCACCTTGGTGACCACGTAGTCGATGGTCGGCTCGAACGAGGCCGGGGTGGCGCCGCCGGTGATGTCGTTCGCGATCTCGTCGAGGGTGTAGCCGACCGCAAGGCGCGCGGCGACCTTGGCGATGGGAAAGCCGGTGGCCTTGGAGGCGAGCGCGGAGGAGCGCGACACCCGCGGGTTCATCTCGATGATGACGAGGCGTCCGTCGGCCGGGTTGACCGCGAACTGCACGTTGGAGCCGCCGGTCTCCACCCCGATCTCGCGCAGCACCTTGATCGAGGCGTCGCGCATGATCTGGTATTCCTTGTCGGTCAAGGTCAGCGCCGGCGCCACCGTGATGCTGTCGCCGGTGTGCACGCCCATGGGATCGAAGTTCTCGATCGAGCAGACGATGATGCAGTTGTCGCGCTTGTCGCGCACCACCTCCATCTCGAACTCTTTCCAGCCGAGCACCGATTCCTCGATCAGCACTTCGCTGGTGGGCGAGGCGTCGATGCCGCGCTCGACGATTTCGATGAACTCGGCCTTGTTGTAGGCGACGCCGCCGCCGGTGCCGCCGAGCGTGAACGAAGGCCGGATGATCGCCGGCAGCCCGATGTCGTCGAGCGCCTCGAGCGCGTGCACGAGCGTCTTGACCTGGTGCGAGCGCGGGGTGGAAAGCCCGATCCGGTGCATCGCCTGGCGGAACAGCTTGCGGTCCTCGGCCTTGTCGATGGCTTGCGCGCTCGCCCCGATCAGCTCGACGCCGAACGCCTGGAGCACCCCCATGCGCCGCAGGCTGAGCGCGCAGTTGAGCGCGGTTTGGCCGCCCATGGTGGGCAGCAGCGCGAACCCGCCCGGCCGCACGTAGCGTTCGGCGGCGATGATTTTCGCCACGATCTCCGGGGTGACCGGCTCCACATAGGTGGCGTCGGCGAGATCCGGGTCGGTCATGATCGTCGCCGGATTGGAGTTGACGAGCACGATCCGGTAGCCCTCGGCCTTGAGCGCCTTGCAGGCCTGGGTGCCCGAATAGTCGAACTCGCACGCCTGGCCGATGACGATGGGGCCGGCGCCGATGATCAGGATCGTGTCGAGGTCGGTGCGCTTGGGCATCGCCGTTGCATCAGGGCATAAAAAAAGGCGGCGTCGGATGCGCCAGCCCGGACGCGGGACCGCACGGCCGCCGCGGCGGGGTCATTAGCCCAGAATCGGCGGGGGTGCTAGGCCCTTGCCGAAGCAGGGCGGGTGAGGCAGTCAGGGGCAGGTTGCGTCGGCGTGGCAATCGGGATCAAGCGGCATGGCGACGCAGGATTTGGACCATCCCCTGGGCGATCCGGCGGCAGCGGCGGCCAAGCCGAGCGCGTTCGACCGCAGCGGTCGCAGCGGCAGCATCGGCTTGGTCCTGCTGGTCGCCTTTGCCCTGGTGGGGGCGGCGCTCGCCTTCCTGCTGATCGGCCGGAGCAATGCCCAGCCCTACATCCTGGCCCTCCTCGCCGCCCTGGCGGTGGTCGGCGTGTTCTCCCTGTTCGCCGGCGCCGCCGGCATCCTGCGCCTGCCGGGCAAGGACGCCGGCAACGCGGTCGTCAAGGCGGCCGCCGACGGCGCCTCCGACAGCCTCGTGATCACCGATCCGTCCGGCCGGGTCATCTACGCCAACGCCGCCTACCTCTCGCTCATCCGCGCGACCGAGGCCGACGACGTGCGCCCGGTCGAACGGGTCTTCATCGGCGATCCCGACGTGTCCGAGGCGATCTACCGCCTGACCAAGGCGGCGCGCGAGGGCCGGCGCCTGCAGGAAGAGGTGCGCCTGCCGGGACAAGCCGGCGAGGCGGCGCGCTGGCTGCGCCTGCGCGTGCGCCCGCTTGCCGAGCGCGGCCGCGAGGCGCGCGCGACCGTGTGGACGGTCGCTGACGTGACCCGCGACCGCGAGCGCCAGGAAAACGTGTTCCAGGAACTTCAGCACGCCATCGACTATCTCGACCACGCGCCGGCCGGCTTCTTCTCGCTCGATGCGGCGGGCGAGATCGTCTACCTCAACGCCACGCTCGCCGGCTGGCTCGACTACGACCTCGCCCAGTTCGGCTCCGGCGGGCTCAAGCTTGACAACATCGTCACCGGCGAAGGCGCGGCGCTCCTGACCACGCTTCCGGTCGCGCCCGGCGAGGTCAAAACCGAGGTGCTCGACCTCGACCTGAAGAGCCGCGCCGGCCGCTCGGTGCCGGTGCGCCTCTATCACAAGGTGGCGTTCGCGCCGGACGGCAGCCCCGGCGCCTCGCGCACGCTGGTGCTCAACCGCGCGCGCGACGACGGCACCGACCGCGAGCGCGCCGCGGAAGTGCGGTTCGTGCGCTTCTTCCACAACACGCCGATGGCGATCGCCACCGTCGACCGCGCCGGCCGCATCGCGCGCAGCAATGCGCCGTTCGCCCAGTTGCACCACGGTATCGTCAAAGGCGAGGCGCAGCCGGCCGAGGGCCGCTCGATTCTCGCCGTGGTGTCGGAGGCCGATCGGCCGCTGCTCGAGGAGATGATCGCGCGGGCGGCCGACGGCCAGGGCGACATCGGCCCGGTCGACGCCACCCTCGCCGGCGACGGCAAGCGCTCGGCGCGACTCTACGTCTGCGCCGTCGAGGAGGACGACCGCGATGGCGAGGCGGCGATCATCTATGCCATCGAGACCACCGACCAGCGCGCGCTCGAAGCGCAGTTCGCCCGTTCGCAGAAAATGCAGGCGGTCGGCCAGCTCGCTGGCGGCATCGCCCACGACTTCAACAACGTGCTGTCCGCCATCATGATGGCGACCGATTTCCTGCTCAACGCCCACAAGCCGACCGATCCGTCGTTCCAGGACATCATGCAGATCAAGCAGAACGCCAACCGGGCGGCGAGCCTGGTGCGCCAGCTATTGGCGTTCTCGCGCCGCCAGACCCTGCGGCCGGAAGTGCTCGACGTGGGCGAGGTGCTCGCCGACCTCACAATGCTGCTGCGCCGGCTGATCGGCGAGAAGGTCGCACTTGAGATGATCCACGGCCGCGACCTGTGGCCGGTGAAGGCGGATCTGTCCCAGTTCGAGCAGGTGATCGTGAACTTGGCGGTGAACGCCCGCGACGCCATGCCGGACGGCGGCAAGCTCGAAGTGCGCACCGGCAACATCGGCGCCGGCGACTGCGCGCGCTATCCCTACAAGGAGATGCCGCCGGCCGACTACGTGCTGGTCGAGGTGAAGGACACCGGCGTCGGCGTCCCGCCCGAGCTGATCGAGAAGATTTTCGAGCCGTTCTTCTCCACCAAGGAGGTCGGCAAGGGCACCGGCCTCGGGCTCTCCACCGTCTACGGCATCGTCAAGCAGACCGGCGGGTTCATTTATCTGGAATCGGAAGTCGGCAAGGGCACGGCGTTCCGCATCTTCCTGCCGCGCCACGTGCCCGGCGCGGTCGAGGCCGAGACGGCGGCCACGTTGGTGCCGGCGGCGGCCGACGCGGACAAGCCCGCCGCCGATCTCACCGGCCACGGCACCATCCTCCTGGTCGAGGACGAGGAAGGCTTGCGCGCGCTCAACGCCCGCGGGCTCGCGTCGCGCGGCTACACCGTGGTCGAGGCGAGCAACGGCATCGAGGCGATCCGCGAACTCGAAGAGCGCGAGGGAGCGGTCGACCTCGTGGTGTCCGACGTGGTGATGCCGGAGATGGACGGCCCGACCCTGCTGAAGGAATTGCGCAGCCGCAATCCCAACCTGAAGATGATCCTGGTGTCCGGCTACGCCGAGGACGCGTTCGAGAAGAACTTGCCGGAGGGCGGCCAGTTCGCGTTCCTGGCGAAGCCCTTCACCCTCAAGCAGCTCGTCGCCGCCGTGAAGGAGGCGATGGCGAGTTAG
>DASPVJ010000391.1:0-4431 GCA_035622435.1 Xanthobacteraceae bacterium
TCCAGACTCCATCGCCACCATGCATCGCAGGCTCCTCGTCGCGCTCGCCCGAAGCCTGCCGCGCTGTCCAACCTGCGCACGCGCCTTCACACGGAAAACGCCAAATGGTTAGTGACGCAGTAAGACTAACCCACCCTACGATGCTACGCAAACAAGTCCGGGCGGCGCAGCCGGAGCGTCTGCACCACGGCGAGCGTCTTCATGTCGACGATCTCTCCGGCGTCCGCCATGGCGGCCAACGCGGCAAGGGACAGCTCGACCACGGTGATGCCCTCGTGCTCTTCCGCCACGCCGCCGCCGGCAGCGACGCGGTCGGCCTGGACGTAGGCGGCGAGATAGAGGTCCATCTGCTCGGTGGAGACGCCCGGCATCGACCAGGCGGTTCCTACGTGCTCGAGCGCGCTCAGTCGCAGGCCCGCTTCCTCGAGCGCCTCGCGATAGGCGCACGCATCCGGTTCTTCGTCCTCGATGGTGCCGGCCACCGCCTCCAATGTGTGCGGACGGCCGTCGACGTAGGATGGCGGCGCGCGGAACTGGCGCACCAGGATCGCGGTGCGGCGCACCGGATCATAGGGCAGGACGCACACCGCGCGGCCGTGGTCCTCGATCTCGCGGCGGATGGTCTGGCCGTCCGGCAAGGCGATCGTGGCGATGAGGAGGCGGCTGAAGCCCTCGTAGACCGTGTCGACGCGCGTGATCCTGGTCATGGGCGCACGGCGGGCGTTTCCATCGGCATGCCGCGGGCGCGCCACATCAAATAAAGCTCGAGCTCCACCATCTCGGTCGCGCCGTAGGCAAACGGCTCCGCCCGCACGCCGACGATGCAGCCGCGCAGGCGCCGCTGCAGCGAGCCGACGCTCTGCCATTCGAGCCGATATTCCGGATATCCGGTCGGATGCCCCTGCGGAATGACGCTGCCGGCGAGGCGCTTGCCCCAGTTGTCGTCGTGGCATTGGGCGCAGGAGAGATCGAGCTGGCCCTGGCGGCGATAGAACAGCGCGCGTCCCGCCGCGACGAACGGCCGGCTCGCCTCGTCGGCGCCGGCCGTGATCGCGACGCCGCGCGATTGCATGGCCACGTAGGCCGAGAGCGCCAACAGCTCGCGGCTTTCCCAGGCGAGCGGCGCCGCGTGCTGATGTTCGGTGCGGCACAGGTTGATGCGCTCCTCGAGATCGATCGGCCGCCCGCGCGTCGGGTCGAACGCCGGGTAGCGCGCCGCCACGCCCTTCATGCCGGTCGCGGCGTCGCCGTGGCAGCCGGAGCAGGACGGCTCGCCGGCGAGGGGCTCGCGGTTCCACAAGGCCTCGCCGTCGAGCGCCGCCAGCATGCCCGGATTGGCGCGATCGTCCTCCTGCATCGCCTGCGTCTCGGGGCTCATGAAGGCCGTGCCCGAGCGCCGCTCGCCCGGCGGGATCTCGGCGGCACGCATTGCCGTTATATGAAAAACCGCGAGGAGAACCGCCGTTACCGTGAGATGGACGCCGACTTCCGTCATGGCCGGCCCCGGATCAAGTCCGGGGCAGGCTCTTGTCCCGGCCATCCGCGGCTTTCATTTCGTTTGCGCACCAAAGACGTGGATGCCCGGCACAAGAGCCTGCCCCGGACTTGATCCGGGGCCGGGCATGACGGGTGAGAAATGCGATCTTTTCCCATCATTCGACCGTGATGTCGGCTTTGTGCGTCTGGGTCGAGTCGTGGTCGTCGGTCCACGCGAGTTCGATGATCCCGCTCTCGGTGGCAACGGTGAAGAAGGCGATGAACGGGTTGGCGGCGATGGCCGGATGGAGATCGGCGCGGAACACTTCTTCGCCGTTATAGCGGCACACCAACGTGTGGATGATGTCGCGCGGAATGGCGACGCCGTTGGTGTCGTGGCGGTAGCCGGTCTCCATCGGGTGCGAGATCAGCGCCTTGATCTCGATCGCCTCGCCCCGCTTCGCCTTGGCCGGGATGTTGACGAGCGCTTGCGTCATGGGGTTTCCTCGACGCAAGCCGCGAGCGTGACGATCATGTTCACGCTGTCGGACCAGAACGAGCCGTCGCTCATTTCGGCGATCGCCACCACCTTCTGGGAATCCGCCAGCCGCACCCGGGTCGACACCTTGGCTTTGCCGGCGCGCGGGCCGAGATGGAACGTGGCGACATAGGGCTGCGGATTCTTTTCGTTGAACACGTGGATGCGCTTGACGTGGTCGGCCGCGCTCATCGGGCTGTCGACCGTGACCGTCATCGGCACCGCGTTGCCGTTCTCGACCAGGGGCGGCAGGTCGAGGGTGACCTTGCCTTCGCGCACCGGCGCCTCGCCGACCACGTCGCGGATCGCCGCGTCCATCATGGCGGGCGTCGCTGCGGCGGGCCGCGGGCCGAGGAGCGGCGTGAGCGCGGCGCCGGCAAGCCCGCCGGCCACCACCAGGAACTGGCGGCGGGTGGCGGCGTCCGTGCGGTCGCTCTCGGGCATCGATCCTCCGCGATTCAATCGCGCAACGTGGCGAGGAATGCTACCACATCTTCGATCTGCTGGGCCGACAGGATCGGCTTGCCGCGGAAGGCGGGAGCCACGCGGACAAGCCCGTCGACGCGATAATAGGGCGGCATGATCGTCTCCGGGTTGATCCGCGCCGCGTCGACCAGCCGCAGCCGCAGCTGGCCTGCTGACCAGCGCGAGGCGACCCCGGTGAAGTCCGGCGCCAGGTTCCCCTGGAACTTCTCCTCGGGAAAGGGACCGCTGTGGCACAACAGACAGGTACCGAGGCGGCGATCCAGCATAACCGCTCGGCCGCGCACGGGGTCGCCGTTTGTTCCGGTCAAGGGCGCCGGGATGGCATCGCCGACGATTGGGTAGGGCAATAACGCTCCGGCCATCACCGCCGCGGCGAGTGCCCCAGTGATCGGGTCAGCCAAAGGTCTCGGCCGTGATCGTGCGGAACCAGTCGGCTGCATAGCTCGCCTCGAGGGCGCGGAAATCGGGCGGCGCATCGAGCGGGCTGACCCCGCCCGCACCCTCGACATCGGCGAGCTGGCCGCCGGCCGGATGGTAAACGCCGACGATCGAGATCCCGTAGTCGGGGGCGACGAGGCTATAGCAGGTGTTGATCAGCTTTGGCGGCGATGGCGTCTCGTCGCGCAGCAGCGCCGCGATCGCGTCGGCGCAAACCTTGGCCTGCGCGTTCGCCGCGAAGGCTGATTTCGGCATCGCCCCAGCGATCGCCGCATCACCGATAATATGAATGCCCGGCTGCAGACGCGATTCAAAGCTCACTGGATCAATCGGGCACCAGCCGGTCTGGTCGGCCACCCCGGCGGCCTCGGCGATATGCCCGGCCCGCTGCGGCGGGATCACATTGGCAACGTCCGCCTTATAGTCGGCGAAGTCGGTTACGAGCGTGCGTGTGGAAGGATCGACCGATGTCACTTTCCCGCCATTCGACAAAGACACCCATTCGAGAATCCCGGGATAGAGATTCTGCCAGGCCGTCTGGAACAGGCGCTGCTTGGAGAAGCTGTCCTTGGCGTCGAGCACGATCAGCTTCGAACGCGGCTTCCGGGTCTTCAAGTAATAAGCGATGAGGCTGGCCCGTTCGTAAGGGCCGGGCGGACAGCGGAACGGGTTGGCGGGGGCCGAGATTACGACGGTTCCGCCGTCGGCCATTGCCTCGAGCTGATCGCGCAACAGCAAGGTCTGGTCACCCGCCTTCCAGGCGTGCGGCATCACCTCGGCCGCCGCTTCGTCGTAACCGGGCAGGGCATTCCAGCGGATGTCGATCCCCGGCGCCAGCACCAGCCGGTCGTAGCCGATCGTCGAGCCACCGCTCAGCGTTACGAGCCGCGTCTGCGGGTCCACCTCCCTGGCCCGGTCATGGATTATGGAGATGCCTTCGTCGCGCAGTCCATCATAGCCAAAACGCTGGCCCGCGATCGCGCGCAGTCCGGAGATGACCGAGTTGCTGAATGGGCAGGCAGTATAGATCGGGTCCGCTTCGACCAGCGTCACGGCGGCCCGGGGTTCGGCCCGTTGCACCGCGCGGGCGCAAGTGGCGCCGGCAAAGCCGCCGCCGACAACGACGATGCGTGCCCTCCCTTGCGCCAGCGCCGGAGCGGCGAGCAGCGCCGCGGCGCCGCCGCGCAGAAATGCTCGCCGCGTCGTCCGCATCGCCCCCTCGTTAATGCTGCGCGGCGAGCCAAGCCGCAATCGCCCGAATCTCGTCGTCGGAAAATCCTTTGGCGATGCGACCCATCACCGTCGAGGGCCGTTCGCCGGAGCGAAACGCTTGCATCGCCGCAACGACTTCCGCCGGGTCGCGTCCGCGGATCGGCGGCACTTTTGTGTCCACCGCGGCGCTCGCGGCATGACAGCCGGAGCAGGACGATGCGCCTGGTGGCGGTTGCGCAGCGATTGCCGGCAGCGCGATCACGAATGCCACCGCCGCGCCG
>DASPVJ010000392.1:0-6407 GCA_035622435.1 Xanthobacteraceae bacterium
TATGCCTTGGCGGCGACGGCGCGGCGCCACGCGCGGCGCAGCATGTGGCTGTCGTTCGACAGGATGAAGTCGGCGATGCGCGGCGCGATTTCGGCGCGGAAGCGCGAGCCGTTGAACACGCCGTAATGGCCGACGGCGGGCTGCAGGTAGTGCGTGCGCCGGTCGGCCGGAATGTTGACGCACAGGTCGTGCGCGGCTTTGGTCTGGCCGAGGCCGGAAATGTCGTCGTTCTCGCCCTCGACCGTCATCAGCGCCACCCGGCGGATCTGCCCCGGGTCGACCGGGGCGCCGCGGTGGGTCATCTCGCCCTTCGGCAGCGCGTGGCGCACGAACACGGTATCGACCGTCTGCAGGTAGAACTCCGCCGCCAGGTCCATGACGGCGAGATACTCGTCGTAGAATTCGCGGTGCTTTTGCGCCGAGTCGCCGTCGCCCTGGACGAGGTGCATGAACAGCGCCTTGTGCGCCTCGATGTGGCGGTCGATGTTCATGCTGACGAAGCCGTTGAGCTGCAGGAAGCCCGGATAGACGTCGCGCATGAAGCCGGGATTGGGGAACGGCACCTTGGTGATGACGTTGCGGCGGAACCAGTCGGTGCCGCGCTGCTCGGCGAGCTTGTTGACGGCGGTCGGGCCGACGCGCGTGTCGATCGGGCCGCCCATCAGGACCATCGAGTTCGGCACGTACGGATCGTCCTCGGCCTCCATGCGGGAGACCGCGGCCAACACCGGCACCGACGGCTGGCACACCGCGATGACGTGGGTGTCGCCCTGCAGCTTGTGCAGGATCGACACCAGGTAATCGATGTAATCGTCGAGATCGAACGGGCCGTCCGCCAGCGGAACCATGCGCGCGTCCGCCCATTCGGTCAGGTAAACTTCGTGATTGGGCAGGAAGGCCTCGACCGTGCCGCGCAGCAACGTGGGGTAATGGCCCGACATCGGCGCGACGAGGAGGATTTTCGGCTGCGGCCGCCGCGGCGCGTGCGACAGGCTGCGGGCGAAATGCAGCAGCCGGCAGAACGGGCGCTCCCAGACGGTGGCGATCTGCACCGGCACCCGCTCGCCGCCGACGAGCGTCGAGTCGATGCGCCACTCGGGGCGCCCGTAGCGCCGCGTCGAGCGCTCGAACAATTCGCACGCGGCGGCGATCGACTTGCCCAAGGTGGTGAACGAGAGCGGATTGATCGGGCTCTTGAAGTAGAGGCGCGCGGCGTCCGCATAGGCCCGCGCCGGATTGAGCGCGGCGTGGCTCGCTTCGTAGAACCAGTACATCGGCGACGACAGCATGAAGCCGCCGCCGGGCGGCGTAGGCGCCCCCCCGAATTCCCCGATCGGCATGTGCTTAGCCCCCGGCAAAGCTTGCTGCACCGCAGCATCCTGTCGCTTTTCCGACATCTCGTCAACCGCCGTGGCGCGGCCGCGCGCTGCGATCCCCAATTGTCCGCTTCAATCGTTAATTATGACCGTCCGCGCGGCTCGGCCAGGAGGCGTCACGCCCTGTCGAGCCGGCGTTCCGGTGGTCACTCGCCGGTCTGCAGCAGCGAGCCGTGGCGGCGCGCGCTCGCCAGCAGCGCGACGAAGCTCAGCGAGGTCGCCGCGAACAGGGCCGCGTTGAGCGCCAGCGCTTCGAGCATCAGGTCGGGGCGGAAGGCGTGATTGATCAGGAGCGCGCGCATGCCCTCGAACACGTAAGTGGGCGGCAGCGCCCAGGCGATCGTTTGCAGCCAGCCCGGCAGCACCGCGACCGGATAATAGACGCAGGTGAGCGGCAGCATGACGAACATGAACGTCCAGGCGAGCGTCTCGGCCCCCAGGCCGTTGCGCAGCACCAGCCCCGACACCAAGAGGCCGATCGACCAGCTGGTGAGCATCAGGTTGACGAAGAATGCGGCCAGCGCCAGGCCGAGGGCGTAGAGGTTGAAGCCGAAGAAAGCGATCGCCAGCAGCGACACCGGCACCATGCCGATCGCCAGCCGGATCAGGCTCATGATCATCAGCGCCGCCACGAACTCCACCGGCCGCAGCGGGCTGATCATCAGGTTGCCCATGTTGCGCGCCCACATCTCCTCGAGGAACGAGATCGAAAAGCCGAGCTGGCCGCGGAACAGGATGTCCCACAGCAGCACGGCGCCGATGAAGGTTGAGCCGGCGCGGGCGAAGAAGCCGGCGTTGCTGGAAATGTAGAGCTGCAGGAAGCCCCACATGAACATCTGCACCGCCGGCCAGTAGATCAGCTCCAGCATGCGCGGCCACGACGAGCGCAGCAGGTACCAGTAGCGCAGCACCATGGCGCCGACGCGCCGCGCCGACAGCCGCGTCGCGGCGGCGGGACGCCGGCTCACTGCGCCGCCTCCTGCGCCTGCGCGCGCCCGCGCGCAACGTCGAGGAACACCTCCTCGAGGGTGTGTCGCCCGTAGCGCGCGAGCAGCGTTTCCGGCGGCGCGTCGTCCTCGATGCGGCCTCGCTTCATGATGATGACGCGCTCGCACAGGCGCTCGACCTCCGTCATGTTGTGGGAGGCGAGCAGCACGGTAGCGCGGTGCTCGACGCGGTAACGCTCGAGCCGCGCGCGCACCCAATCGGCGGTGTCCGGATCGAGCGAAGCGGTCGGCTCGTCGAGCAGCAATATGTCCGGCCGGTTGAGCAGCGCCTTGGCGAGCGACACGCGGGTCTTCTGGCCGGCCGAGAGCTTGCCGGCCGGCCGGTCGAGCAGGTCGACGAGATCGAGGTCGGCGGCGATCTGCGCGATGCGCTCCTTGAGATCGACGACGGCGTAGATCTTGCCGAACACCGTGAGGTTCTGCCGCACGCTCAACCGCATCGGCATGTCGACGTAGGGGCTCTCGAAATTCATCCGGTGCAGCACGCGATAGCGCTGCCGGGGCATCTCGGCGCCGAGCACCCGCACGCTGCCCGAGGTCGGCGTGACCAGCCCCATGATCATGGCGATGGTCGTGGTCTTGCCGGCGCCGTTGCCGCCGAGCAGCCCGGTGATCGAGCCCGGCGCGAGCGCAAAATCGATGCCGGCGACCGCGCGGGTGGTCTTGTAGACCTTGACCAGGCGTTCGACTTGGATGGCGGGCGGGGAATCGGCCATGGGCGGTCCGGCGCGGCGGTCCCGCACAATTGGCGCCGGATGGGTACGGGTGCAAGTCCGGCGGATCATTTGGGCGCCCATTGCCGAACCGCTAGAGTGGCGCGATGAACGCAAGCCGTTCCGACGCCCCGGCCGATGCGCGCGACCTTCCGCTGCTGCGGCGCAACGTGCGCCTCGACACCCTGGTGCGCATTCGCTGGCTCGCCGTTCTCGGGCAGACCGGGGCGGTGGTCGTCGTCCATTACGGGCTCGACTTCAACCTGCCGCTCGTGCCCTGTTTCGCGGTGATAGCGCTCAGCGCCGCCCTCAACATCGCGGTGCGGCTGCGCTTCCGCGCGACGCCGCGGCTCGATCCCGACCGCGCGGCGTGGCTGCTCGCCTTCGACATCGTCCAGCTCGCCGCGATGCTGTTCCTCACCGGCGGCCTGGAGAACCCGTTTGCGTTCCTGTTCCTCGGGCCGGTGCTGATCTCGGCGACGGCGCTGCCGCGGCGCATGACGCTGCTGCTCGGGGGCCTGGCGGCGCTGTGCGCCACCGCGCTAGTGTTCGTGCACATGCCGCTGCCGTGGGCGAGCGACGACCGCCTGGATCTGCCGCCGACCTACATGCTCGCCGTCTGGCTCTCGCTGCTGCTCGCGGTCGCCTTCATCAGCGCCTATGCCTGGCAAGTGGCCGAAGAGGCGCGGCTGTTGGCCGGCGCGCTTGCGGCGACCGAGCTGGTGCTCGCGCGCGAGCAGCATCTCTCCCAGCTCGACGGGCTGGCCGCGGCCGCCGCCCACGAGTTGGGAACGCCGCTCTCGACCATCTCGGTCATCGTCAAGGATCTCGAGCGCACGCTCGGAACGGGCTCGCCATATGCCGACGACATCAAGCTGTTGCGCGAGCAGGCGCAGCGCTGCCGCGACATCCTGGCGAAGCTCACCGAGCTGTCGACCGCGAGCGCGCCGTTCGACCGCATGAAGCTGTCGACCCTCATCGAAGAGGTGGTGGCGCCGCATCGCAATTTCGGCGTGACGATCGAGGTGGCGCTGCCGGCGGAGCGATCGACGGAACCGGTCGGCGCCCGCAATCCCGCCGTCCTCTACGGGCTCGGCAATCTGATCGAGAACGCCGTCGATTTCGCCCGGCTGCGGGTCGACGTGTCGGCGCAATGGAGCGGCGAGGACATAACCGTCACGATCGCCGACGACGGCCCCGGCTTCTCGCCCGAGGTGCTCGGCCGGCTGGGCGAGCCCTATGTGACCAGCCGGGGCAGCCGCCGTCCGGCGGTGGAACCGGAAACCAGCGGCCTCGGCCTCGGCTTTTTCATCGCCAAGACCCTGCTCGAGCGCAGCGGCGGCACGCTCTCGTGCATCAACCGTCCGCTGCCGCAGAGCGGGGCCGTGGTGCAGGTGCGCTGGGCGCGCGGCGACTTCGAAAAGCCGGCCGGCGCCCCGGACCTGGCGGCGGGCGCATGGGCTTGAGACCCGGTTCCCGATACCTACCTATGGGGCAGGGGCGGCGGCCCGCCGCCGGAGCTGGACCAACCGGAGCACGCCCGCCATGACCGATGTCGCAACCGCGGAACTTCCCGCCGACCGTAGTTTGTTGATCGTCGAGGACGACAAGTCCTTCCTTCAGCGCCTTGCCCGCGCCATGGAGACGCGGGGCTTCGCGGTGACCACCGCCGAAACCGTCGCCGACGGGCTGCAGCAAGTGGAGGCGGCCGCGCCGGCCTTTGCGGTGGTCGACATGCGGCTCGGCGACGGCAACGGCCTCGACGTGATTTCCGCCCTCAAGCACCGCCGCCCCGACGCGCGCGGCATCATCCTCACCGGCTACGGCAACATCGCCACGGCCGTGAACGCGGTGAAGCTCGGCGCGGTCGACTACCTCGCCAAGCCCGCCGATGCCGACGACGTGGTGACGGCGCTGCTGGCGCCGGCCGACGGCAAGGTCGAACCGCCCGAGAACCCCATGTCGGCCGACCGGGTGCGCTGGGAGCACATCCAGCGCGTCTACGAACTGTGCGGCCGCAACGTCTCGGAGACGGCGCGCAGGCTCAACATGCACCGGCGGACGTTGCAGCGCATCCTCGCCAAGCGCGCGCCGCGGTAATCCCTCCCCTGAAAGGGGAGGGTGGCGACGCCCGCGAAGGCGGGCGGAGCCGGGTGGGGTCCTTGCCCACGTCGTCATGGCCGGCCCCGGGCACTTCGTCCCGGGGGGTGTCCCGGCCATCCACGCCCCCGGGCTATCAATTGCTCTTGCTGTGCGACGGAGAGCCCGGGGCCGGGCATGACGGAGGGCCTTCACTCCGCCGCCGGCCGCGCCAGCGCCGCCTGCGCGGCGGCGGCGCGTTCGGGGAACGCGGCGGCGAGCGCCGCGCGTTCGGCGGCGATGACGCCGCGCTCGGTGATGAGCCCGGTGATGAGGCGCGCCGGCGTCACGTCGAAACCGTAATTGGCGACCGCGGTGCCGGTCGGCACCAACGTCACTTGCTCGATGCGCCCGTCCGCCGCGCGGCCGGTGATGGTCGCGACTTCTTCGCCGCCCCGCTGTTCGATGGGAATCTCGGCTAGCCCGTCCGCGACCGTGAAGTCGATGGTCGGCGACGGCAGGCCGACGTAGAACGGCACGCCGTTGTCGTGCGCCGCCAGCGCCTTGAGATAGGTCCCGATCTTGTTGCACACGTCGCCGTTGGCGGCGACCCGGTCGGTGCCGACCATCGCCATGTCGACGAGGCCGTGCTGCATCAGGTGGCCGCCGGCGTTGTCGGCGATCACCGTGTGCGGGACGCCGTGCTGGCCGAGTTCCCAGGCGGTCAGCGCCGCGCCCTGGTTGCGCGGGCGCGTCTCGTCGACCCACACATGGAGCGGGACGCCGGCGTCGTGCGCCGTGTAGACCGGCGCCAGCGCGGTGCCGACGTCGACCGCCGCCAGCCAGCCGGCGTTGCAATGGGTCAATATGTTGACGGGCTCCCCCGCCGGCTTGCGCGCCGCAGCCGCCGCGATCAGCGCGTGGCCGTGCCGGCCGAGCGCTCTATTGATGGCGACGTCTTCCTCGCAGATGGCCGCGGCCCGCGCGTAGGCGGCCTTCGTCCGTTCGTTCGCCGGCAACGGGCGCACCGCCCGCGTCATCTCGTCGAGCGCCCATTTGAGATTGATCGCCGTCGGCCGTGCCGCGGCGAGCAACCCATAGGCGGCGGCAAGGCTCGCGTCGGACGGGTCGGCGCGCAGCGCGAGCGCGACGCCGTACGCCGCCGCGGCGCCGATCAGCGGCGCGCCGCGCACCTGCATGGTGGCGATGGCGCGGGCCGCGTCGGCGACCTG
>DASPVJ010000393.1:0-7359 GCA_035622435.1 Xanthobacteraceae bacterium
TTCACTGACCAACCGGTCGATTTCCGCTTCCCGCTCGTGCCGCTCGAGCCGAATCGACGCGATAAAGGTCTCACAGCGCTTGCGAATCTGCCTGCACACTTCGTTCCGGTGCCGTTCGGACAGCTCGCTCCACACGGACAGGCGCAGTTCAGCGCCGGTCATCCCGAGCGGGACCATCCGCCCGGGCGCCGGCGCGGCTGAACCTGTAAGCAATTGACGGCCAGGGCGTGCGGATTCCGGCACACCGGCGAAAAGATTCCCCCTCGGCACCTTGCCGGACTCGTCCATTCTGGGCCGCCTACCGGATCATCGCCTGCACGAGGGCAAAAAGCGTCCGACTGAGCGCCGCTTGCAGGACGGAGTTCGACAGATATGACAACAAGCCCATCCAAGCCCGAAGCCCCGAACAGGCCGCTCGCGGCCCGCCGCCACTAGCTCCCGGCCGGGAGGGCAGCGCAATGGACATCGAACGCCCGGCGCCAGCTTGAAGTGCATGCGCCCGATTCCGGCCCACGATCGGCCCTGGACCGTCAGCTTACCAGCCCGGCGGAGCGCAGCAAGGTATCCCCGCCGCCTCGCGAGAAAAGCGCCGCTGGAAAAAGCGCATGCGCATCGCCTACGTGTTGCTCAAATGACACGCCCAGCGGAATTATGCGCATCTCCACAGCAAGGGCCTCGACTCGCGCTTTCAACGCCGCTTCGCGCGAATATACTGCGAGGGACAGGGGAAGGCCTTACAGGGGATGGGGGCTCACATGTTCACCAGCGCTCGCTGCGAGCAAACGGCGTCGCGTGTTTCGGCGAATCGCCCGCGCACGCGCCCACGCTACAAAGCGCTTCTGATCGGGGCCGCGGCGGCGGTCTCGCTGTTCGCCGCCAGCGGCGCGCAGGCGCAGAACTGCCTTCCGATCAATATTCCTTTCGAAGGACAAACCGTAAATGCCGTCGGCGTTTTCGGCTCCGCGATAGCCGCGGGAGCGGCCCTCTCGTCCTCGATCACCGCTGCAAACACCGCGTTCCTGACGCAGAGCACCGCCTTTGTGAGTGCGCCGGGCAATCCGCAACCGGGCCAGGAAGGCGGCGGGGTGTGGACCCGCGGCGTCGCCGGCGAGCTAACCTTCAACAGCACTTCGAGCCTCACCGGCACGATCACTACCCCGCTCTATGCGCCGGCTAACGGCACCGGATCGACGACGTGCGCTACCAGATTCCACGACAGTTTCGTCGGCTTTCAGGTCGGCGCGGACGTTGCCAGACTCAACATCGGCGACGGATGGAACGTCCACATCGGCACCACGGCGGGCGCGCTCGAGGAATCCGGCAGCGTCGTTGGGGGCAGCCCCATGGCCCTCTTTGGCCTAGCGCCAGCGACGACTCAGACTCCCTTCGGCACTAATTCGCAATCGCCGTTCGCCGGCACCTATGTGGTCGCGACCAAGGGCAATTTCTTCGTCGACGGCCTCGTCCGCTACGACAGCTATGATCTCGCCCTGAACAGTCCGGGGTTGAACCTTTTTAACCAAAAGGTCGATGCGCATGGCTACTCGGTCAGCGGGTCGATGGGATACAACTATCACGTTCCCAACAGCAATTGGTTCATTGAGCCGAGCGCCGGTTTCGTCTGGTCGCACACGACCGTCGGCGCATTGGAAGTAAACACACCAGAGCCGGCCGGTGCGGGCTTTTCGGGTACCGCACAAATCAACGACATCACCTCGGAGATCGGCCGCGTCGGCGTGCGTGTCGGAACGACCGTTGAGAGCGGAAATCTGGTCTTGCAGCCGTTTGTCGCTGCCAGCGTCTGGCACGAATTTGCCGGCACGGTCACGGGTACCTATCAAAGCTGCGCAAATTGTGCTTTCGCTCTCACCCCTGGCGGCTTCGTTCCTTCCATGGTCACCGGGTCGATGTCGACTTCGGGGGTTGGTACGTTCGGCCAATATTCCATCGGCGTGAGCGGTCAAGTCGTCAACACCGGGTGGCTGGGATTCGTCCGGCTCGACTATCGCGATGGAGACAATCTGCAGAGCCTGAGCGGCACCGGCGGCATTCGCTACCAGTTCACGCCCGAGGGCGCCCCGCGGCCGGCCCTGCCGGTCAAGGCGCCCGTGTACAAGGCGCCGGTCGTCGAAGCGGTCAACTGGACCGGCTTCTATATCGGCGGCTTCGCCGGCGCGGATTTCGGCCGATCGGAGCTAGGGGTGCCCAACGTCGCGTCGGGCGACATTTATCCGTCGGGGGTCCTTGTCGGCGGCACGATCGGTTACAACTACCAAATCGGCAAGTACGTGTTGGGCATCGAAGGGGACGGAGCCTGGACAAATCTCACGGGCTCCGCCGCCTGTGGTCCGCTAACCACGGGTCTTATACCGGGCACGTTTATCTCCGCCCCCTCGCCGCCTTTCTTCCAGACGACGTGCCACGACGACATGACCTCGATTTTCACGCTTGCCGGCAGAGCAGGCTACTTGTGGGGGCCCCGTACGCTCCTGTACGTGAAGGCCGGTGCGGCGTGGGAACGCGAGACTTGGTCGGCGACGTGTAACCTTGGACCATTGAATGGAACACTCGGTCCGTCCGTTGGGGACTCGCCGCTTGTCCAGGCCTGCAGCAATCCGGCCGCTGCCTTGATCAGCAGCATCTCCGCCAGCGACACGCGCGTCGGCGGGCTGATCGGCTACGGCACCGAATTTATGTTCGACCATCATTGGTCGGCCAAGGCCGAGTACGATTGGATCGACTTCGGCAACCGGACCTTGACGTTCTCGGATGGTACCGCCTTCACAGCCAAGCAGACGGTTTCCGAGGCCAAGATCGGCGTGAACTACCACTTCGAGAGCGGCCCGGTCGTCGCCAGGTACTGAGCGCCTCCGGGCCTCGCCGGCAAACAGCAAAAACCCCGGGCTTGCCCGGGGTTTTTCATTGAGCCCTAGCTTGAGAGAAACGCGGCGAAGGATCCCGACGATTCAGAACCCGACGCCGAGGATCAAGTAGCTCACGCCGGGATGGGAGCCCAAGCTCACCGGCCACTCGGCGGCCGCCAGCCTGATCGGGGCGGGGCAATGTCTCCTCGGCTTCTTCGCGGGCGCGGTCCAGCCGACCTTGCGCACCGAGGGGATCGGCAGGTCGGTTGCCGACGCCGGCAGAGCCCACCCGGCCGCAAGGATCGAGGCGATCACGGATATTGTCACCCGCCGGCGGAGCGTCATCGGCAGTCCCTCACCCTTTTTCAGCAGGCAGGATACCACGGCGGCGTGCCTCGGCAATCGTTTCGTCGGCGATGGGCCCCGCCTCGAAAATTTTTTCCGCTTGTGTGCCGGAATCCACACAATGGCGCCGCCCTATAAGAGAAGAAGCTAGAAATCGCGCCGACGACAGGGCTAGACTGGTCCTGCCCATTCCGGGGGAGCCGCGGGTCAGGTCAGCCCGCGCGTTCCCAGCACAAGGGGAGACGGACCATGGTACTATCATACGCCAAGATTGGCGGCCGTATTGCGTGCGCCTTGTTCATCGGCAGCCTTTTCTGGCCCGCGACGGGCACACCGGCGGCGGCTCAGCAAGTCTCGGCGGACCAGATCATCAATGCCCTGGCGCCCGCGCCCACCACCCGAGGCCTGACGGGCCCCGAAGCCAAGCCTTTGAGCGACAAGGACCGCGCCTTCGTCGAAGGTTTGCGTCATCGCACCCGTTCGCTCTCGCTCGAAGAGGGCGAACAGGTCGTCGAGATGAGCAAAGACTGGAAGAGCATCGATCTCGAAATCGTTTTCGACTACAACTCGGCCAAGATCACCGGCAAGGCCGAGGCGCAACTGAACGAACTCGGCGAGGCGCTGCGCAGCCCGCGTCTGCGCAACGCGGTCGTGGTCCTCGGCGGCCACACCGATGCCAAGGGCGGCGAGGTCTACAATCAGGAGCTTTCGGACCGGCGCGCCGTGGCGGTCAAGCGGTACCTGGTCGAGAAGTTCAACTTGTCGCCGGAAAACCTCACCACCGTCGGTTACGGCAAGCGGCACCTCAAGGACCCCGCCAACCCGTTGGGAGCGGAGAATCGCCGGGTGCAAATCCTCAACACGCCCTCGACGCAAGCGAGTCGCTAGGCGAGCGGTCGCTAGCGTGACGACGGGTGCGGCGCTTCGGCCGGACCCGTCAACTCCAGGGACGACGGCCGGCACGGCGGCGTTGTCCGGCCAAAATTGAAGTGTTAGTGTCGTTGAGGAAGCAGGACTCGTCCGGCGGCTGATGTTCCGGCCGGGGGCTGCGCCGGCAGGCGCCGGTGCAGCGAGGGATGGCAGATGCGCAGGCCTGTCCTCTCTTTGATCGCTGTAGCCCTGGGAGCGATTTACGCATCCCTTTGGGCCGATCCCGCCTTGGCCGACAAGCGCGTCGCCCTCGTGATCGGCAATTCCGGCTATCAGAACGCGGCCGCGCTCCCCAATCCGATGCGGGACGCGCAAGCGATGGCGGCCCGGTTCAAGGAAGGCGGGTTTGTGGTCGTCACCGCGCTCGACTCGGGGATCGTGCAGTTCAAGCGGGTGATTCGGGAGTTCGAGGACGCCACGACCGACGCCGACATCGTGGTGATCTATTATGCCGGCCATGGAATCGAAGTCGACGGCATAAATTATCTCGTCCCGGTGGACGCCAAGCTTGCCAAGGATCGGGACGCGCAGGACGAGGCGGTGACCCTCGAACGGCTGGTCGAATCCGCCGACGCCGCGAAGCGGTTGCGCCTGATCATCCTCGATGCGTGCCGCGACAACCCGTTCGCCAAGACCATGAAGCGGCAACGCACCGCCGCCGTGCGGGGCGCAGGCTGGGTCAATCCCGGACTGGGCAGGGTCGAGCCGACGAGCGGCAGCAGCACACTCATCGCCTACGCGGCGAAGCAGGGGTTTGCCGCGGAGGACGGCGATGCCGATCACAGCCCGTTCACTGCGGCGCTGCTGAACAACCTATTCGAGCCGGGGCTCGACATCCGCCTGGCGCTCGGCCGCGTCCGCGACGACGTGATGAAGACGACCAACAATCGGCAGGAGCCGTGGGCCAGTGGATCGCTGGGCGGCGGCAATATCGCGCTGGTTTCGGCGCCAGCGGAGCCGCCCGTTGCGGCGCGTTCGGAGGCAGAAAAGTCGACCCGTTCGGAGGGAGAAAAGTCCGACTACAACTTGGTCGAAGCGATCGGCACCGACCCCCATGCCCCGCCGGAAGTCCGACGGCGCGCGTACGAAATCTTCATCAACCAGTACCCGTCGGGGTTCTATTCCGATCTTGCCCGGCAGCATCTCCTCGCCCTCGCGGCGCTGCAGCCGAGTAAACCGCAGGAACCGCCGGGCCCGTCGAGCGAGGAACAGCGGGCGTGGGACAAGATCAAGGATTCGAGCGACGCCGGCAAACTGCACGACTTCATCAAGCGCTATCCGTCGTCGGTCCTCGCCAACGTCGCCCAGTCCCGGCTGGACGCGATTGAACGCTCGGCGCGCGAGGCGCGCGAACGCGAAGAGAAGGCGCGGGCGGAGCGCGAGGAATTGGCTCGGCAGAAGGCCGAGCGCGACGCGGAGGCGAAGCGGCAGGCCGCCGAACGGGAGGCCGCCCTCAAGCGGGCGGCGGCAGAGGCCAAGGCGGCGGAAGAGGCGCGGCTGAAGGCCGAGCGGGAAGCCGCCCTCAAACGCGAGGAGGAGGAGCGGCAGAGAAGGCTTGCGGAGGCCGCGCGCGCGAAGCAGGAGGCCGACGCAAAGGCCGCGCAGGAGAGGGCGGAACGGGAAGCCGCCCTCGCGCGCGAGGAGGCGGAGCGGCAAAGGAAGCTTGCGGACGCCGCGCGCGCGAAGCAGGAGGCCGACGCAAAGGCCGCGCAGGCGAAGGCGGAACGGGAAGCCGCGCTCGAGCGGGCGGCCGCCGAGGCCAAGGCCGCGGAAGAGGCACGGGCGAAGGCCGAGCGCGAGGCCGCCCTCAAGCGCGAGGAAGAGGAGCGGCAGCGCAAGCTCGCGGAGACGGCGCGCGCTTCTCAGGAAGCTTGCAAGCGTGAAGAGGACCGGCTCACGGCACTGCAGGCGAAGGGGATCAAGGCGCGAGACGACCTCAAGCAGCTCGAGCAGGGGTTGACCTGCGAGCGGCTGCGTCCGCTGGTGCTCGCTGCCCTCGCGCGGGCGACCGCCTGGCCCGACGTCAACAGCTCCGAGCAGGTGCGCGCGGCGCAGCTGGAGCTGGCCCGGCTCGGCTGCTACGCCGACGTGATCGACGGCTCCTTGGGGGCCCCGACCAAGGCGGCGCTGGCGCAGTATCAGGCGCGGCGCGGCCGGCCCGGCGGCGACATCGACATCACCGACGCTTTCGTCGCCGAGCTGAAAAGCCAGACTGCGGGACTTTGTACGGTCGCTTGTCCGGCGGGGAAGATCGCCGAGGGCGATCAGTGCGTTCCCGAGCGAAAGCCTCTACCGGTGGCCCGGCCCCAGCACGAGGAAGAGGAGCCCGCCTCGCGCCGTCACGCCAAGCAGCACGAAGGAAAGCCGGAGCCGCGACAGAAAGCGCGCGCCGAGCGCGAGCCGGAGCGGCCGCGCAAGGCGGCCACCCGCAATGAGCCTCGGGTGCAGCCGCGAGTCAGGCAGGAAGCGTCGCGTGGTCCGAGCGGCAGCGGGAGCCATGGCACGACGATCGGCGTCGGATTCTGATGCGCCACGCCGGCGCTGCCGGAACTTCCCCCCTCGTCGCCGCTGCCAATTAACGTTTCGGCAAGGTTAACGCTTTATTGCGGCAGCCGGTGAGCCGCGAGGTCCCGGTGACGCCGTCACGCCGTTTCCCCTCATTGATCGTCCGCATGGCGGCCGCGGCGCTGGCGCTGGCGCTCATGGGTTGTCAGCTGACCGGCCAGGGTGCGGCGAGTGGCTCGCCCGGCATGGATCGGCCCTGTCCCGCCAAACCAAGCGACAAGAACCCGGATCGAACCCAAGCAGGGCAGGCGCGGACAAATTGCAGCGCGGTCTCCACGCGCGTCGCCGGCAGGCGCGACGCGGTGACGATGGGCGTTGGCTACTGATCGCTGCTTGCGGCATCTGTCGGCCATGTGCCGCTCCTATCCGGGCTGCAAGCCTTGCGCCAATGGCCGCCGATGCGCTTTGATCGGGCGGACGCCGGTGCGGCGGAGCGGTTTTCATGGACATCGCGCGCTCGATTTCGGTTCTGGAAAGCCTCGTCGGGTTCGACACGACGAGCCGCAATTCGAATCTCGCGCTGATCGCCTGGGTCGAGGCCTATCTCGACCGCCTGGGGGTCGCCCACGCGCGCGTGCCCGACCGCGCCGGCGTCAAGGCGAACCTGATGGCGACGATCGGACGGCCCGACGCGCCCGGCTATATCCTCTCCGGC
>DASPVJ010000394.1:0-14923 GCA_035622435.1 Xanthobacteraceae bacterium
TGGGGGGCACTTGCGCTCCATCGGCGCGGACCGCGCCAAGCTCAATCGCCCCCCACCCCTTACCCCTCCCCACCATTCGCTACGCGAATGGGAGGAGGGGAACTGAGATGTGTGCACACCCTAGCGCGAAAGCGGGGGGAAGCAATCCAGGGCACGCGCCGGTCCTGGATTGCTTCGTCGCCCTTGCGGGGCTCCTCGCAATGACGGGATTCGCTACTGAATCGCCATCACCTTGATGGCGGCGGGGCCGAGGATGACGATGAACAGGCACGGCAGGAAGAACAGGATCATCGGCACGGTGAGCTTGGGCGGCAGCGCCGCCGCCTTCTTCTCCGCCTCCATCATGCGCATGTCGCGGTTTTCCTGCGCCATCACCCGCAAGGTGTGGCCGAGCGGCGTGCCGTAGCGCTCCGCCTGCTGCAGCGAGACGCACACCGCCTTGACGCCTTCGAGGTCGGTGCGCTTGGCGAGGTTTTCGTACGCCTGGCGCCGGTCCGGCAGGTACGACAGTTCGGCGGTCGTCAGGGTCAGCTCCTCGGCGAGCGCGATCGATTGCGAGCCGACCTCCTGGCTGACCTTGCGGAAAGCGGCCTCCACCGACATGCCCGACTCCACGCAGATCAGCAGCAGGTCGAGCGCGTCCGGGAAGGCGCGCCGGATCGAGGTCTGCCGCCGCGTGATCTGGTTCTTGAGGAACAGGTATGGCATGTGCATGCCGAGATAGGCGGTGCCGATGCACAGCGCGATCTTGATCATCGCCGGCTGGTCGAGGTCGACGATGACGAACAGGTAGACGACGGCGGCGATCATCGCCACCGCCGGCGTCACCATGCGGAAGAACAGGTAGGTGACGTAGGGCGCGTGCCCGCGGTAGCCGGCCTGCACCAGCTTCGCCCGCGCCTCCTCCTGGCCCACCCATTTGGCGAGGTCGAAGCGCTCGACGATCGTCTTCATGTACTGCTTGGGCGAGCGGCGCAGCGCGATCTTCTCGCCGCGCGCCATGCGCTCGCGTTCGCGCTGGCGGATCTTCTCGCGCTCGAGCGCCACCGCCTTGAGGCGGCGGTCGAGGTTGTCGCCGGCGAACAGCGGCATCATCAGCGTGATGACGGTGGCGGCGGCGGCGACGGCGGCGAACAGCATCGCCAGGAACCGCGTGTCCCCCATCTTGTCGATCAGGAAATCGATCATGGCGCCCGCCTTTAGAGCATTTTCCGGAAAAGTGGGTACCGGTTTTCCGCAGAAAATGCGACTACGTAAGATTCTAGAGTGCTTTCCGATTCAACCCAATCGGAAAGCACTCTAGAAATCGAAGTTGATCATCTTCTTCATCACCATCACGCCGATCGCCATCCACACCACGCAGCAGGCGAGCATCAGGCGGCCGAGCTGGGTGGTCCACAACAGTTCGATGTAGTTCGGGCTGGTGATGTAGACGAGGAGCATGACCGCCACCGGCAGCGAGCCGATGATGACCGCGGAGGCCTTGGCCTCCATCGACATGGCGCGGATCTTGGCCTGCATCTTCTTGCGGTCGCGCAGCACGCGCGACAGGTTGCCGAGCGCTTCCGACAGGTTGCCGCCGGCCTTCTGCTGGATCGACACGACGATGCCGAAGAAGTTGGCCTCCGCCACCGGAATGCTCTCGTACATGCGCTGGCAGGCGTCGCCGAGCGGCATGCCGATGGTCTGCGTCTCGACCACCGTGCGGAACTCGCTCTTGACCGGCTCGGCCGCGTCGTTGGCGATGATCCGCAGGCAGTCGCCGAGCGGCAGGCCGGCCTTGACGCCGCGCACGATCACGTCGACGGCGTCGGCGAAGGCGTCGATGAAGCGGCGCTCGCGCCGCTTCTTGAGGAACGACAGCATCCAGCGCGGCAGCCCCAGGCCGGCGGCGAACCCGATCCCGAGCGAAGGCAGGAGCCCGGCGCCGCAGCCGAGCCCGACCGCGAGCGCGACCACCGCCAGGCCGGCGCTGATCAGCATGAACTGGCGCTTGCTCCAGCTCAGCCCGGCCTGGGCGATGCGCACCGACAGCGGCGGCCGCTTGGCGTTCTTGCGGCGGACCTCGATCTCCTTGAGCGTCTCCTCGACCTGCTCGCGCCGGGCCTTGGGGACGCCGCGCGCGATCGGGGCCGCGCTCGTCGGCTCGGACCGCGCCACGCTCGCCCGGCGCTGGTCGGCGCGCCGCTCGCCCGACAGCAGCGGATAGACGAACACCCAGACGACGCCGCCGGCCGCCAGCGTGCCGAGGAAGAACATGGCGAGGGTCTGCAGCGGCATGGCGGCCTTCCGTCTTCAGCCCTTGAGCGGCTCGTCGGCGATTTCGGCGGCGTCGAGCGCCGCGGCGAGGCGCTTCTCCTCGCCGTAGTAGCGCGCGCGCTCCCAGAACCGCGGCCGGCCGATGCCGGTCGAGCGGTGCCGGCCGATCAGCTTGCCGTTGGCGTCCTCGCCGAGGATCTCGTAGATGAACAGGTCCTGGGTGATGATGACGTCGCCCTCCATCCCCATCACCTCGGTCAGGTGGGTGAGGCGGCGCGAGCCGTCGCGCAGGCGCGCGGTCTGGCAGATGACGTCGACCGACGCGCAGATCATCTCGCGGATCGTGCGCGAGGGCAGCGAGAAGCCGCCCATGGTGATCATCGATTCGAGCCGGGAGAGCGCCTCGCGCGGATTGTTGGCGTGCAGCGTTCCCATCGAGCCGTCATGGCCGGTGTTCATCGCCTGTAACAGGTCGAACGCCTCGGGACCGCGCACCTCGCCGACGATGATGCGCTCCGGCCGCATGCGCAGGCAGTTGCGGACGAGGTCGCGCATCGTCACCTGTCCCTCGCCTTCGAGGTTGGGCGGCCGGGTCTCCAGGCGCACGACGTGCGGCTGCTGCAGCTGCAGCTCGGCCGCGTCCTCGCAGGTGATGACGCGCTCGTCGTCGTCGATGAAGCGGGTCAGCGTGTTGAGCAGCGTGGTCTTGCCCGAACCGGTGCCGCCGGAGATCAGCGTATTGACGCGGCAGCGGCCGACGATCTTGAGGATTTCGGCGCCGATCGGGGTGACCGTCCCGTACTTGACCAGCTGTTCGAGCGTCAGCTTGTCCTTCCTGAACTTGCGGATGGTGAGCGACGGCCCGTCGAGCGCCAGCGGCGGCACGATCACGTTGACGCGCGAGCCGTCCGGCAGTCGCGCGTCGCAGATCGGCGAGGCCTCGTCGACGCGCCGGCCGATCTGGTTGACGATGCGCTGGCAGATGTTGAGCAATTGCTGATTGTCGCGGAAACGGATGCCGGTGCGCTGGATCTTGCCGGCGACCTCGATGTAGACCGTGCTGGCGCCGTTGACCATGATGTCGGCGATGTCGTCGCGCGCCAGCAGCGGCTCGAGCGGGCCGTAGCCGAGCACGTCGTTGCAGATGTCGTCGAGCAGCTCCTCCTGCTCGGAGATCGACATCACGATGTTCTTGATCGCGATGATCTCGTTGACGATGTCGCGGATTTCCTCGCGCGCCGACTCGGCGTCGAGCCGGGCGAGCTGGGCAAGGTCGATCGCCTCGATCAGGGCGCTGAAGATCGTGCCCTTGACCTCGTAATAGGATTCCGAGCGGCGCGCATCGGTCGCCGTCGGCGCGACCGTGGCCGGCCTGTTGGCGCGGCCGTCCGGGGCGAGCGGCGGCGAGACGATCGGCGCGCCGAGACCGGCCGACGGCAGCGGCGCACGGCCGACGTCGATGCCCCGGCTGGGCGCCTCGACGGCGGGCGCCGGAGCGGGCGGCGGGGCCTCGATCGGCCCGCGCTCGTCCGGACCGCTGGTGCTGCGCTTGCCGAACACGCCAAGGTCCCCGCGCGCTTACGCCTGTCGGCGCATGAATTTGTCCAGCAGCGGCGCCAGCAGGCTGCCGCGCGACAGCTTCGCCTCGCCGCGGCCGGTGAGGACCTGCGCCAACTGGCGGAACGTCTCGGCGACCCGGTGATTGGCGGAGATTTCCGCGATCATCTGGCCGTTGTTGGCGGCGGTGCCGAACATCTGCGGCTCGAAGCCGATGATCGCGGCGGGCGCGGTCTCGAGCGCCTTGGTGAACTCGTCGGCCTTGATTTCCGGCCGCTTCGGCAAGCCGACCTGGTTGAGGCAGTAGTGCGGGCGATGATCGTTCGGCCGCGCTGCGCGCAAGAGGTCGATCAGGTTCTTGGCGTTGCGCAGGTTGGCGAGATCGGGCCCGGCGACGATCAGGATGTGGTCGGCGGCGATCAGGGTGCGCTTGGCCCACCCCGACCACACGTGCGGCACGTCGAGCACGATGTAGGGCACGGAGCCGCGCAGCACGTCGACGATGGCGTCGAACGCGTCGGGGCCGAAATCGTAGACGCGATCGAGCGTCGCCGGGGCCGCCAGCAGGCTCAGGTGATCGGTGCATTTGGACAGCAGCCGGTCGACGAAGGCGGTGTCGATGCGCTCGGGCGACAGCACCGCGTCGGCGATGCCCTGCGGCGGGTCCTGGTTGTAATCGAGGCCGGCGGTGCCGAACGGCAGGTCGAGATCGGCAACGACCGCGTCGAGGCGCAGGTCGCGCGCGATCGACCAGGCGACGTTGTGGGCGACGGTCGAGGCGCCGACCCCGCCCTTGGCGCCGACCACCGCGATCGTCTGCCCCACCGGTTTGGCGTCCGGCGCGCCGAACAGGGCCGACACCGCGCGCACCACGTCGAGCACCGCGATCGGCGCGATCAGGTAGTCGCTGATTCCGCGGCGCACCAGCTCGCGATAGAGCAGGATGTCGTTCGCCCGTCCGACCACGAGCACGCGGGTGCCCGCGTCGCACACGTGGGCGAGATCGTCGAGGCCGACCAGCAGCTCGTCGTGCGCGCTTTCCGATTCGATCACCACCACGTTGGGGGTCGGGGCGTTGCGATAGGCTTCGACCGCCGCCGCGATGCCGCCCATCTGGATCTTCAGATGCGCCTTGGCCATGCGGCGATCCTCGGCCGCGGCCTGCATCGCCGCCGCGGTCGGCGCGGTCTCGCAGAACGCCTGGATCGAGATGCGCGGGACCGGCGCGATATGCGGCTCGCTTGCCGCGCGTTCGGCAACGGCGGCGCCGGCCTCGTTGCCTTGAGAGGAATATTTGATCATTTGCCTATGTCGCTGATCTTGGCCTTGTCGGCGTCGGGATTGCGCGTCGCCGTCGGCTCGCCCTTGCGGTACTTGTCGAGCACGAACACGCGGCGGGCGGCGTAGGCCGGCGTCTCGCCGCGCGGCTCGACCAGGTCGGCGGGGTTGTCGACCATGGCGGCGAGGTTGCGCTGCGCGGTGCAGCCGAAGTTCCAGTACGCATGATTCGACGCGTCGGTGCCGTCGATGCTGGGCCCGAGGTCCTTCGGCCACAGGCCGCACGGCCCGGCTTCCGCGATCATCTTCGGATAGGAGACCCGCAGGGTGGCGAACTTGATCGGCGTCGCCGGCCGGTAGCGCCGCGTGGCGACCGCTTGCGGCGACACGCCGGCGTTGGCGAGGATCGAGCGCACCTCGCCCGCGGCGCCGAGCGCCGCGCGCGCGTTGGGCGTCCCGGAGGGAACGTCGATGAGGATGCCGCCGCTCGCCTCGCGCCGCCAGGCGTGGGCGAAGGCCAGGACGTCGGCCTGCTGCGTCGGCGTCAGCCCGCCGCGACTGACGCCGACGAAAAGCTCGAGCGTGCGATCCCCCTCGCGGATCGAGATCGGGTGGCGGATGCGGGCGTCTTCCGGGTAGTCGTCGACGACCGTGCGGTAGGTGCTGCAGCCGGCCAGCGCGGCGGCGGCGATCGCCAGCGCGCACAGGGCGCCCGTCCGAATCCGGCGTTGCCGCGCCGCCCCAAGCTTGCTCATTTGCGTTCTCCTCGCGCCCACGCTCAGTCGAGTATGAAGCCGGGTTTGCCGTAGTAGGTGCGCTGCGGATCGACGGGATCGGCCGTTCCGTAGATGCGGTTGAACTTGCCGAGCAGGTTGCCGGCGGGGTCGCTGGCGTCGACGAAGCCGTCGGTCGGCCGCGACAGGTCCTTGGGCGCGACCGGATGCACGACGTACGGGGTCACGATCACCGCCAGCTCGGTCTTCTGGTTGATGTACTCGCGGCTCTTGAACAGGGCGCCGAGCACGGGCAGGTCCATCAGCGCGGGAACGCCGTTGATCGCCTGCTTGGTCTGGTCCTTGAGCATGCCGGCCATGGCGAGCGCGCCGCCGGACGGGATTTCCACCGTCGTCTCGCTGCGCCTGACCTGGATCGAGGGAATGGTGACGGAGTTGCCGTTGCCCTGCGACAGGGTGAGCGTGTTCTCGTTCGACAGGTCCGACACCTCGGTCAGGACCTTGAGGCTGATGCGCCCTTCCGACAGCACCACCGGCGTGAAGCTCAGGCTGACGCCGAATTGCTTGAAGGCGATGCCGAGCTGGCAGACGACGGGCACGGTGGTGCTGCAGGTGTAGCCCGAGGGAATCGGGAACTCGCCGCCGGCGAGGAAGTTGGCGCTCTCGCCGGAGATCGCGGTCAGCGTCGGTTCGGCGAGCGTGCGCACGACGCCCGCCTGCTCCATCGCCTGGATCGTCGCATTTATCGAGTTGGTGGTGGCGGACGGCACCCCCGCGCCGACCAGCTGGCCGACGCCGATCGCCGTGTTGCTCAGGGGCGTGCCCGACGCCGAGAACGGGTTCTGGGTGACCGGGACGAGGGTGGCGTAGCCGATGCTGCCGTTGAGATTGACGCCGAGCTGCTTGATGACGTTGCGCTGCACTTCGGCCACCGTCACCTTGAGCATGACCTGATCGCGGCCGGCGACGATCAGGCTGTTGACGACCTTGAGCGGATCGCCGACCAGGCGCGTCGCCAGGTCGTTCGCCCGCTGCGACTCCACCGGGCTGCTGACGTTGCCGATCAACACCACGCCGTCGCCGACGCCTTCGACGTGCACGTCGGCGTGCGGCAATATCTGTTTGAGCGCGCTGCGCATGCCGTTGAGGTCGCGGGTGACCGCGATGTCGAAGGCGGCGATCTGGCGGCCGGCGGCGTCGAAGAAGAAGATGTTGGTCTGGCCGACGTCGCCGGCGATCAGGTAGGCGCGGCGCGACGTGCGGATGACGGCGTTGACGATCTTGGGATTGGACACGAGCACGTCGCGCACGTCGCGCGGCAGGTCGATCACCACCGATTTGCCGGTGCCGAGCGCGATGAACCGCGCGCCGGGGGTGGCGTGGCGGCGCAGCGACCCGGTCGGCATGTCGTCGTCGGCCGCCGGCTGCAGCGCCTGGATCGGCAGGTCCTCGGCGGCCGCCGGGCGGATCGTTTGGGCGGCCGCCGCGACGGCGATGGCCGCCGCGAGCGAGGCCGGGATCAGGGTCCGCATCGCCATGTTCGTTTCCTCTGCGGGCTCATTTGGCCGTCGTCGACGTGGTGACGCCGAAGCGCACCATGTTGAGCCGGCGATTGGCCGCCTTGTCGTCGACGGCCGCGGCGGGGCCGGGCTGGTTGGCGTCGATCAGGCTGCGCAGCGCCAGCGACAGGGTGCCGCGCTGGCGCGAGACCGCGAGCGTCTCGGCCTGCCGCGGCGACAGCTCGAGCGTCGCGGTCTTGCCGACCACGACGCGCTGGCCGTTCTTTTCCTCGATCGTCTGGTCGATCGCGAGCACGCGCACGTCGCTCAGGATGGTTTCGCTGACGTGCGCCTCGATGCCGGTCGCTTTCTCCACCTCGCGGTCGCGGCGGGTGAGAATCACGTCGACCCGGTCGTTGGGCAGGATGAAGCCGCCCGCCCCGGTCTCCGCCGAGATTTCGGTCGAGATCGCCCGCATGCCCGACGGCAGCAGGGCGGCCATGAAGCCGGAGCCGTTCGCCTTGATCAGCTTGGCCTCGCGGATCGGCTCGCCGGCGGCGAACGGCGCGCGCGCGATCGAGCCGGTGAGCTGCTGGACCGCGTCCGGCCGGTCCTTCTTGCGCACGAAATAGGAGCTGGCGGCGCTCAGCGGCCAGACTTGCCACTGGATGTCCTGGGCCGACACCACCTGGCCCATGTTGATGTCGCTCTTCGCCACCAGGATTTCGACGGTCTCGATCTGGGCGACCGGCGGCGGAGGCGGAGGCGGCGGTTCCTTGGACCCGCTGGCAAGGTAAGCGGCGATGCCGCCGGCGGTGATGGCGACGCCAAGGACGACGATACGCGCGGCTTTCATACGCTGCACTTTCCACGGTTACGCTTCGGCCCGATCCGGCCCGACGGCTGGATTTCACCAGCGAAACGTCAATCCATGGTTAATGAGGCGTATCTAATTTGAGTTAACCAAATATTCCCGCGCGTCGGCGCGCTCAACCGCCGGCGGGCTTCATCCAGATCGTGTCCGGATAGACGAGGAGCGCGGCGGCGGCGAGGGCGATGCCGTAGGGAACGCCCGCGCCCTTCTCGTGCAGCCGCGCGATCCAGGCGCACCGCGCCAGGACGCCGGGCAGCGGCAACAGCCGGAAATTGATCATCAGCAGGGTCAGCACGCCGCCCAGCAGGGCGGCGTCGACGAGGAATTGCAACAGATAGTCGAATCCGAACCACAAACTCGCCGCCGCCGCGAGCTTGGCGTCGCCGCCGCCGATCCAGCCGCGGGTGAAGAACACGAAGGCGACGACGAGGACCGCGGCGCCGGCGGCCGCGTGCATCCCCATGTCGCGCGGGCCCATCCCGATGACGAGCCCCAGCACGAGGAAGCCGCCGGCGAGCGCCAGCGAAACCTTGTTGGAGATGGTCATCGAGAACAGGTCGCTCGATGCCGCGAACGCCATCAGCGCCGGAAACAGCAGCAGCCGGATTGCGTCGATCATCGCGAATGGACCCTTTGCAGCGGGCGCACGCCGCCGGCAAACACGTAGGCGCGCCGCAGGATGAACACGACGAGATACGCGCTCACGACCGCGGCGGCCTTGGCCGCGGCGGCGCCGGCGATCTCATGCCGGGTAAGCACGTCGATGATCGCCGCCGTCGTCGCCAGCCCGATCAGCCCGGTGGCGCAGAACTTGACGAGCGTCGGCATGGTCCGGCGCGATCCGTCCGCGTCGGGGAAAACCCAGCGGGCGGAAAGCGCATAATGGACCAGCATGCCGAACACGTATCCCGCCGCGCCGGCGGCGGTCGCCATGACACCGGAGACGATCAGGCTCGCATAGACGGCGACGTCGCAGCCGAGCGCGACCGCGCTGACCAAGAGATAGCGGATGCTTTCGCCGCCGAGCTGGCGCAGGCCGGCGGGAAGCGCCGGCCGGCGGCCGCCGCGGTCGAGCAGCCATGCCCTCGCCGCGCTCACGCGACGCGTCCGGCGCGCTGCGGCACCTGCCGCACGCTGGCGAGCGCTTCGACCGCGCCCGCGCTTCCGGCCTCGTGATATTCGGCGTCCTCGTTGACGCTCCACACGTCGTAGACGTTGCGGCCGGCCAGGATATTCCGGCAGGTCAGCATCGCCGTCATCATCGCGTGGTCCTGGTTGTTGTATTTGTGCATGCCGTTGCGCCCGACGAGGTGCAAGGTCGGATAACGGGCGCTCAGCTCCCGCCGGATCGCCTCGACCCGTTCGCGATAGTGCTCGTCGTAGACCGGATAGGCCTTGCGCTGGCGCACCACGCAGCCGTCGGCGATCTCATGCGGTTGGGCGAGGCCGACCGCGGCAAGTTCGCGCGTCGCCATTTCGATCAAATCCGCGTCCGACGCCGCCCACAGCCCGTCCCCTTCGAAGCAGAAATATTCCAGGCCGAGGCAGCTGACGCCCTCGTGCGGGGTCATCTCCGGCGACCACGAGCGGAAATTCTGGATGCGGCCGACCTTGACGCTCGGCTCGTGGATGTAGATCCAGTTGTCGGGAAAGATGTCGGGCTTCTCCACCATCAGCGCGACCGTCAAGAAATCCCGGTAGCGCAGCGCGTCCGCCGCCGCCCGGCAGCGCGGCGCCGGATCGAGCGCGCGGCACAATTCGCGGATCGGCGCGGAGGAGATGACGGCGCCCGCCGTGAACGAAGCGAGCGACCCGTCGGGCCGGCGCGCGGTCGCGGTCCAGCGGCCGCCGGCGCGATCGTAGCGCAGGCGCTCGAGCGCGTGGCCCATGTGGATGACGCCGCCGCGCTCCTTGACGCGCCGCGCGGCGGTCTCCCACATCATGCCCGGGCCCTTGCGCGGATAGCGGAAGCTCTCGATCAGGGTCTTGATGACGTCGCCGTCATGGCCGTTCGCCTCGGCGTTCTGCGGCCGCATCGAGCGGCGCAGCGCGTTGGCCATCGCGCTCCACAGGTCGAGCCCCTTGATGCGCTGCGCCGCCCAATCGGCGGAAATTTCGTCGCACGACATCCCCCAGACCTTTTCCGTATAGGTCTTGAAGAAAATCGAGAACAGGCGCTCGCCGAACTGGTTGGAGACCCACTGGTGGAACGTCTCCGGGTGCTCGTGCGGAAACACCTGCTTGTGCAGGTAGGACAGGACGCACAGCGCGCTCTCGAGATAGCCGAGGTTGTTCAGCGCCTCGAACGCCTTGAGCGGATAGGAAAAGAACCGGCCGTTGTAGTAGATGCGCGACAGCCGCGGCCGCTCGATGAAGTCGTCGGGCAGGATCTCGTTCCACAGCGCGACCACCTCGCGCGATTTCGAGAAGAAGCGGTGGCCGCCGATGTCGAACAGGAAACCCTTGTAGCTCTCGGTGCGGCTGATGCCGCCGACGTAGCGCTCGTCCATCTCGATGACGGTCGTCGGCACGCCTTCCTTGGTCAGGAGGTACGCGGCGGTCAGCCCGGCGGGTCCGGCGCCGATGACGAAGACGTCGCTGTGCATGGAGTGCCGGCGCCTTTGATTCGGGTGCGCGGCGCGCCGGTTTTCTCCGGCCTTGCGCGCGGGCCGTCACCATGCCGGCTACGTCTTAAGAACAACTTGCCTCGACGGATTTGCCGGCGGCGATTCGGATTTCGGTAACCAATGTCTTGCCGGCGCGATCTCGGCGGCGGAGGCGGCGCCGCCGGTCGGCGTCACTGCTTGAACGGATAGGCCAATTGCCCGGCAAAGCCCTTGGGGAACGCCGGGTCGCCGATGCCGTAGTCGTCGGGCAAGGCGTTTGCGGGCATGTAGAAGGTGCCGAACATCACGTCGAAGATCGGAAACGTTCCGGCGAAGTTCTTCGAGCCGCCGCGGTCGAGCGCGGTGTGGTGCCAGCGGTGGAACACCGGGCTCGCCAGCACGTATTTGAACGGACCGAGCGTCCAGTTGAGGTTGGCGTGGACGAACGCCGACATGAACACGCCGAACGGCACCAGGATGCCGAGCACCGCCGGCGGAATGCCGGCGAGCAGCAGGCTCACGTCGACCAGGATCGTCCCGAGGAACAGGTTGACCGGATGGAATCGCGCCGCCGACACCCAGTCGACGTGCTCGGAAGAGTGGTGCACCGCGTGGTACTTCCACATGGGCTGCCCGTGGAACAGGCGGTGGATCCAATAGAGCAGGAAATCGGAGATGACGAGGTAGAGCACGACCTGCAGCCAGAACGGCAGCGCCGCCCACGGTCCGTGCCCGTTCTCGTAGAAGTCGATGATCGCCTGCGAGCCGTGCACGTCGAAGATCGCGACCGCGCCCAGGACCAGCAGGCCGATGCGCAGGAAGCGGGTGAAGACCGGAACGACGAACCAGTAGGCGAGGTCGGTCGCGAGATCGCGGCTGCGCCACCACGGCACGTCGCGGTTGCAGGCATAGCGCCGCGACAGGACCGCCGACAGCAGGCCGATCGCGGTCAGGTACGGCAGCGTGTGGACGATCGTCTCGCCGAATCCGGTGATCAGCGCGGCGATGAAGTCCCACAACATGGGCGCGGCCCGGGCGATGCGTCGATGCGCTTGATGATCCTCGCCTGGGCTATCAGCGCGCGGTTAACAAAGGGTGGCGGCCAGGATTCCGCGCGCGGCGCGCCGCCGCACGCGGGCGCCGGGCGAACGATCGCATTTTATGCAATTCAATCCGGAAAATTGCCCGGGGCCGCTTCAGGGGTTCGTAGAGCCTCGCCGCTATGGTTGCGCCGCGTCGGAATGTGCGCGCGCCGGGCGACAGCGATCGAGGCACATCGAACAACCGAGGGAGCTTAAGATGCGCAGGATCATCGCGACCTTCATCAAGGATCAGGCGGGCGCCACCGCCATCGAATACGGCCTCATCGCTGCGGGAATCGCGGCGGCGATCATTGTCGCGGTCAACGGGCTCGGCACGACCCTCAACAGCACCTTCGGCAACGTCAACAGCCAGCTGCGCTGAGCCGCCGCCGCGCGGCCGACGGCAAAGCTTCTCGCCGGCGCCGCCAGCGCTGCGGCCGCGCGCCTGACTTTCCGTCCTCGTCGATTATTTGAGAGCGCTCGTCCGGCCGGCGCCCGATCCGCCGCGCCCGGCTAATCGCCCGTTCGGGCCCGCCGTCCGCCCGGCCCCCAAAGCCCGCAACAAACAAAAAAAATGACTCCGGCCGCACGGCCGGAGCCATTCGTGGCCGTTTCGCGAACGGCGTCGTTCAGCGAAGCTGGGTGTTGATGTTGCCGAAGGTCGAGTTCAGCTTGGTGCCAAGGCCGTTGACGACGGCGATGATGGCAACCGAGATGCCGGCGGCGATGAGGCCATATTCGATGGCGGTCGCGCCCGACTCGTCCTTCAGAAACCGGGAAACGAGGGTCTTCATGGGGTAGCTCCTTAGGTCCACGTGGCTGTCTGAAACACCGTCCGGCCGGCGTTATCACCCGGATCCGAACAGGGCGGACCTTATCGACCCCCTGTTGCAATAGCGTTAACTCGATCAATGAATTCGCAAATATACTCGTGGCGTGAGATCGTGGTTAAAAAATAATTTAACTCAAATTGTTTGAACTTTGCACCAATATAGTCTCGTTCAATATTATATCTTCGCCCAAAAATACGAGGGATATACTGAAGCTCTGTAAATATTGCAGCGACCGCAGCGGCGCTTGCGCCGCCGCCCGCGGGCGCCGTTTGCTCGCTTGCGCCGGCGCGTTCGGCGCCAGACCTTGCATTTGCCTTTCGTTCACCAATTTGCAGTCAACTCCAACGCGGCTGTCGTGAGCCGCGCCGCCCGATGCGGCGCAAGTGCGTCGGTGAAGGAGAGCGTCCAATGGGGGTGAGGCCGGGGCGGAGCACGTGGGGGCGCTGCCGCCGACACGTGCTCCTGGCGTTCGCCGTCGCGGCGGCCGCCGCGACGATGCGGGACGCCGACGCCGGGGCCCTCACGGTCGTTCTCGATCAGGCGCAGATCATGAAGCTGCCGGACCGGGTCGGCACGATCATCATCGGCAATCCCCTGATCGCCGACGTGTCGCTGCAGGCGGGCGGCATGATGGTGATCACCGGCAAGGGCTACGGCGCGACCAACATCATCGCCCTCGACCGCGCCGGCGCCACGCTGATGACCACGACCGTGCAAGTGGTCGGGCCGCGCGACAACGTCGTCGTGGTCTACCGCGGAATGGACCGCGAATCCTACTCCTGCGCGCCCAAGTGCGAGCGGCGCATCACGCTGGGCGACGCCCCGCCCTACTTCGACGCCAATCTCGGCCAGGTCGGCAGCCGCACCACCTCGGCCGTGGGCACGCAAGGACACTAGCGGCCGGGCGGCACGCGACGATCGCTGGCGCGATGGTTAGCGAAGCCTGAACGCGCAGCCGCGCAATGCACCCGCGCGGCAAACCATTCGACAAATCCTGTTTGCTACGACTGAGGCCATCCGTCATTCGGCCGACGACGGCCGCACGAGCGGGAGCCTCCCGGCATGGTCCCAACGATCGCCACCCGGCTCGCAACCGGCGCGCGGCGGCTGCCCGCGCGCGCGGCCGCGCGGATGCTGCTGCTGCGCGAGGACGGCCAGGCGATGATCGAATTCGCCGCGGTGGCGGCGCCGTTCCTGGCGCTCCTGTTCGCCATCATGGAAACCGCCCTGATGTTCTTCGCCAGCCAGACTTTGGAGAGCGCGGCGCAGAATTCGAGCCGTCTCATCCTCACCGGCCAGGCGCAGAACCAGGGCTACACCATGGCCTCGTTCCAGACCGCGGTGTGCCAGTCCCTCAACAGCATGTTCAACTGCAACAACGTCCTGATCGACGTCGAGACCGCGGCGAATTTCTCTTCCGCCAACACCAGCCTGCCGATCCAGAACGGCCAGATCCAGAACAACTTCTCGTTCTCGGCGGGCGCGGCCGGCGACATCGTGGTCGTGCGCCTGATGTATCAATGGCCGGTCTACGTGTCGCTGCTCGGGCTCAGCGGCTCGCTCTCCAACATGTCCGGCAGCAGCAATTTGCTGATGGCGACGGCCGCCTTCCGCAACGAGCCCTACCAGGCAAACCCGTGACGACCGCCCTGCGCGCCCGCATGCTGCGCCCCGCCCGCGGCCTCCTCGCCTTCTGCCGCGATCCACGCGGCGCGGCGGTGGTCGAGTTCGCCATCCTGCTGCCGCTGATGCTCACGCTCTACATCGCCGGCACTGAGATTTCCAACGCCATCGCCATCGACCGCAAGGTCACGATCACCGCGCGCACGGTGACCGACCTCGCCTCGCGCGCGACCTCGATCAGCACCCAGGACATGAGCGACATTCTCGCCGCCTCGGCGGCGGTGATCGCGCCCTATCTGCCGGCCAACATGACGTTCACGGTGTCGCAGATCTATATCGACAACAACGGCAACGCGACGATATCGGGGTGGAGCTGCAGCTATCAGGGCAGCCCGCACACCTTGGGGCAGTCGGTGACCTTGCCGAACCAGCTGATCACCAACAATTCGTACCTGATCTGGGGCCAGGCGCAATACAACTACACGCCGCCGATCGGCTACGTCATCACCGGAACGCTGATCCTGAAGGACCAGATCTACATGGTCCCGCGCATGTCCTCGAGCGTGACCGGCCCGGCG
>DASPVJ010000395.1:0-5597 GCA_035622435.1 Xanthobacteraceae bacterium
CCGTCGCGTGCCATGTTCCGCCCGCCGATGAACCCTCGGCACCCCACCCGTCAAGCCAAGGACTCCCTCATGTCGTTTTCGATGTCGCAGGCCTCGCTGCCGGTCTTCGAGATCGGCCTCGCCGCCCTGTCCGCCAACCTCGACAAGGCCGAGGCCTACGCGGGCGCCAAGAAGTTCGACCCGTCGGTGCTGCTCCAGACGCGCCTCGCCCCCGACATGTTCCCGCTGGTCCGGCAGGTGCGGGCGGCGACCGACCAGGCCAAGAACGGCGCGGCGCGCCTCGCGGGCGTCGATCCCCCGGCGTACGAGGACAACGAGACGACGGTCGCCCAGCTCAAGGAGCGCATCGCGAAGACCCTGGCCTTCCTCAAGACGCTCGACGCCACGAAGATCGATGGGTCGGCGGAGCGCGAGATCACCTTCCCGCTGGGCCCGACCAACAAGGGCCACATGAAGGGCGCCGACTACCTCAACCACTTCGTGCTGCCGAACTTCTACTTCCACATCACGGCGGCGCACGCGATCATGCGCCACTGCGGCGTGGAGATCGGCAAGCGCGACTTCCTGGGGGCGATCCCCATCCGGCGGACTTGAAGAGCGGCGAGGCGGGGGTTTCATGGCGACGGGCAGCTCCGCGGCTTTGATCTGGAGCCCGCCAGTCACCGGACGGCGCCCCGCCACCCGTGTCGGACAGTTCGCAGCAACGAAGGATCAAGCGAGCCGGCTCATACCCCCATGGCCGCTTTGACCTTGGCGGGCGTGAAGGGGACGGAGCGCAGCCGCGCGCCGGTCGCGTCGAACACGGCGTTGGAGATCGCTGCCGGCACGACCGCGGCGCTCGGCTCGCCGGCGCCCCACGGCTTCTCGTTCGGCCGATCGATCAGCTCGACGACGATCTCCGGCATATCCGGGAAGGTGAGGATCGGGTAGCTCGCCCAGTCGAGGCTCGTAACCTTCGAGCGGTCGAAGGTCAGCTCCTCTATCAGCGTGCGGCTCACCGTCTGCAGCACGTTGCCGTCGATCTGGTTGCGCAGGCCGTCCGGATTGATGATCTGGCCGCAGTCGTGCACCACATAAAATCGCGTGGCGCGGATGCGACCGCTCGCCTTGTCGACCGCGACCTCGGCGACCGCACCCACGTAGGTGCGCACGAGCTCGTACTTCACGTACGCGAGGCCGCGGCCCTTGACGACGTCGCCGTCCGGCTTCGCCGGCGAGGGGCGCTTGTCCCATTTCGCCAGCGCGGCGAGCCGCTCCAGCAGTTCGATGCCGCGCTTGTCGTCGAGATACTTCAGGCGGAACGCGAGCGGATCGACGCCCGCCGCCGCCGCCAACTCGTCCATGAAGCACTCGTTGGCGAAGGTGTTCTGCAACCGGCCGGGCGTGCGAATCCAGGACGGACGGAACGGCGTCGTCTCCAGGCGATGACACACCGTCTTGACGTTGGCGACTTTATACGGGATCGCCGAATCGTTGATGATGTTGCCGGGGGAGATCACCGGGTCCTGCGGCAGGCCCGAGAGCGTGGCCGCGACCAGCGGGACGGCGAAGCCGCCGACCGCCTGGGGAATGAAGAATTCCGACTCCCAGGCGGTGACGTTGCCCGCCGCGTCGAGGCCGGCGCGCAGGTCGATCAGGGTCGGCGGCCCCTTGGGATCCCAGCCGTGCTCGTCGGCACGCATCCACTGCACGCGCACCGGGCGCCCGACCGCCTTGGCGAGCAGCGCGGCGTCGCCCGCGGCGTCCTCGTGGCCGTTGCGCCCGTAGCAGCCGGCGCCCTCCAGATAGATCGCGCGCACGTTCTCGGCGGGCAGGGAGAACATCTGCGCCAACTGTTTGCGCAAGGTGTGCGTCGCCTGCGAGGCGGACCACGAGGTCAGCTTGCCGTCCTTGAACTCGGCGACCGCGCAGGACGGTCCGATCGACCCGTGGGTATGGATGGCGAAGTCGTAGGTCGCCGACAGCTTCCTGCCGTCCTGCGCCAACGCGGCGGCGGTGTCGCCGACATTGCTGGTCACGTCGTCCTTGACCACCTTGGTCGCGCGCACGAACTCCCACAGCTTGCTCTGGTCCGGCAGGCCGTCCCAGCTCGACCACGTCGCCTTGATCTGCTGCGACGCCTTGATGGCGGCCCATTCGGTTTCCGCGACCACGGCGAGGAAATTGCCGTCGCGCACCACCTTCACCAAGCCGGGAATATTTTTCACCGAGCCCTCGTCGACGCTGTGCAAGGTCGCGCCGATGGCGGGCGGACGCACCACGCGCCCGTGCACCATGCCGGGCAGGCGGAAGTCCTGCACGTAGGTGAAGCGGCCGGTCACCTTGTCGGGGATGTCGAGCCGCGGCACCGGCTTGCCGACCAGCTTGAAGTCCGCCGGATTCTTCACCGGCGCCTTGTCGTCGAGCTTGAGCGCAAACGGCTTGCCGCCGATCAGCTCCGCATAGGACACCTTGGCCTTGCCGGCCTTGGGGCGGACGACGCCGTCCTCGACCACAAGATCGGCCTTGCCGGCGTTGAGCCGCTTGGCGGCTTCTTCGAGCAACGCATTGCGGGCGGTCGCGGCGGCCTGGCGCAACTGCATGCCGCCGCTCTGGATGGAGAGGCTGCCGAAGGTGATGCCCTGGTCGGGCGTGAGCGCCGTGTCGCCCTGGATGAGGTCGACCTTGGCCATCGGCACGTCGAGCTCGTCGGCCACGATCTGCCGCAACGCGGTCGCGACGCCGGTGCCGAGATCGACCTTGCCGGAGTAGACCGTCACCCTGCCGGCCCGGTCGATCGCGAGGAACGCGTCGACGTCGGTGAGCGCCAGGCTCTTGGCCGGAGCCGGAACTTGCGCGAGCGCATCGGCGCCGAAGAGCGAGAACCCGACGACCAGCGCGCCGCCGCCCTTGAGCACGTCGCGGCGAGACGGAATGACATGTGCCATGGTCGCCTCCCTCACGCCGCCCGCGCCGCGCGCTTGACGGCGTCGACGATGCGCACGTGGGTGCCGCAGCGGCACAGGTTGTTGGCGAGCGCCTGCTTGATCTCGGCGTCGGTGGGATTCTTGTGGGTCGCGAGGAACGCGGCGGATTGCATGATCATACCGTTGATGCAGTAGCCGCATTGCACCGCCTGCGCGTCGATGAAGGCCTTCTGCACCGGGTGCAGTCTTTGCGGGCTGCCCAGACCCTCGAGCGTGACGATCTTCTGATTGGCGCCGAGGCTCGACAGCGGCGTGACGCACGAGCGCACCGCCCGGCCGTCGACATGAACCGTGCAGGCGCCGCACTGCCCGAGCCCGCAGCCGAAGCGCGGCCCGTGCAGCTGCAGATGATCGCGCAGCGCGTAAAGGAGCGGCATGTCCCGATCGTCGACGTTGATGGCGGCCGACTTGCCGTTGACGTTGAGCTTGATGGATTGGGCCATCGCGTGCCTCCCTGACGCCGCTTTTGGCGCGGCTTGGTTGTTTGAAAGTCGCCAGAATATCACTGCCGCGCGGTGACGCAATCGTCTACAGGGCCGCAGAGCGAGGTTCGAAAGTACAAAAGATAAATGCAGCGCAAGTTGGCCCGCATTGACCACTCGCCGGCGAGCCGCGAGTGAAAACGAAAAGCGCTTTGGAAAGCCCGCGCGTTACGCTTAGAGTGCTTTCCGCTTCAATCGAATCGGACAGCACTCTAGGTTTTTGATTGCCGCATTTTCTGCGGAAAACCGGTGCCCACTTTTCCGGAAAATGCTCTAGTTCCGCCACCCCCGCATCGGCCATTCGAGCTTGGCGGCGGCAGCCTGCTGCGGCCATACCAGCACGTAGTCCTTGCCCTTGAGCTGGATGATGTAGGTCGACGCCAGCACGTTCTGGCCGCTGTCGTCGTATTTGACGCCGCGATAGCCCATCATGAGCTGCTCGGGCTTGAGGTCGGTCGCCTTGAGCGCCGCCTGGATGTTCGCCGGATCGGTCGAGCCGGCGCGGTCGACCGCCTCGGCCATGGCGAGGAAGCCCTGCATGTTGCGGCCCGACGTGTCGTCGAGGTCGCGGCCGGTCTTGGCCTTGTACATTTCGTTGATTTGCCAGGTGGTGCTGCCCGGCCTGCCGATGTCCCAAGCGCTGCGGTTGAGCGCGCCCTGCGCCAGATCGCCCACCGCCGGGATGAACGAGGGATCGGAGAAGCCGGTGTCGTCGCCGATGATCATCGGCGGCAGGTAGTCGAGCGCCTTCATGGTCTTCAGGTAGAGGATCGAGTCCGACGTATAGCTGATGAAGATCACCACCTCGGGCTGCTTGTCCTTCAACGTGAGCACCTGGGGCGATACGTCGGCGGCGTTGGCGCTGTAGGGAATGCGGGCGGCGACCGCGACGCCGTTCTTGCCCGCCGCCGCCTCGACCGTGTCGGCGACCGAGGTGCCGTAATCGGTGTTCTCGTTGACGATGGCGATGCTCTTGATCGGGCGGCCGGCTTTTCGCATGTCGGCGAAGAAGCGCATGTAGGTGTCGGCGTAGTCGGAAGCGATCGGCGTCACCCGGAACGTCCACTTGAAGCCGCGGCCGGTGATGTTGAGCGCGGCCGAATCCCCGACCACGAACGGGATGCCGTAGCGCTCGGCCACGGCCGTGGCCGTGAACGTGCACGAGGACTGGTAGGCGCCGAACAGCACGTGCACCTTGTCCTGGGTGATCAGCCGCAGCGCCTGGCTCTGCGCCACCGACGGATTGCCCTGGTGGTCGGCGAATATGAGTTCGAGCTTGGCGCCGCCCAGGTTGGGCAGGCCGGCGGTCGCCGCGAGCGGCAGGTTCTTCATCTCCGGATGGGCGGTGTTGACGATGTCGGCCGCGATCTCGGCGGCCGCCTTCGAGGCCTGCCCGGCCGCCGCCGCGTTGCCGGTCAACGGCCACAGGATGCCGATCCTGACGGCCTCGACGGCGTAAGCGGGCGGCGCGAACGCGAGCGCCGCCAGCAATACCGGCGCGAGAAGCTTGCGCATGGCGTCCTCCCAGCCTCGCTTGGTCCTTTTCCCATGGATTCTGACATGGCCGCATCGACCGGGGAAGGACGACGCCGGACCGGCGCGCGCTCTCACGCGCCCGTGAACCTTTCCGTGCGGCGGGACGACCAACGCTCGGATGCGAAGTCGAGCTTCGCCAAACCGAACCACGGAGAGAGCCCATGTCCCGCAAGTCCATCCTCGCCATTGCGGCGGTCGCCGCGATCGGCCTATCGAGCCTCGCTGCAACCGACGCCTCGGCCCGCTTCGGCGGCGGCTTCGGCGGCGGTCATTTCGGCGGCCATTTCGGCAACGCCCGCGTCGGCCGCGTCGGCGTCACCCACACCGCCTTCCGCCCCGCCCGCCTGACGACCAACCGCAACGTCCGCACCTTCCGCCCGACCCGGGTGACGAACTTCGCGCGCGTGACCCCGCCGGTCGTGCCGCGGCCGCCGGTCTTCTTCCGTCATCCGCATGGCCATCACTGGTGGTGGACGTGGTGCCGGTTCCATCACCACTACAACTGCGGCGGCTATGATGTCGGTCCGGACTACGTCGACGCCGCGCCCGAGCCGGTGATCGCGCAGCCGATCTCCACGGTCTGCAACAACGATTGCGACTACTTCCTCAACGA
>DASPVJ010000396.1:0-2090 GCA_035622435.1 Xanthobacteraceae bacterium
TCGTAGCCGTTCTTGTCCTCGTCGAGGCGCTTGATCGGGTGGACGATGCGGTAATATTCGCCGGAGGCCTCGCAGGCGCGCTGCAGCTTCGTCGAGCCAAGGAGCGCGGTGTAGACGATCTGCCCCGCCTTGAACGAGGCCTCCGGCGAATCGGGCGCGGTGCGCGCCGCATCGGCGTCGCTCCACACCCGCCACGTGGCCTTGCCGTCGCGGCCGCCGAACTCCGGGTGGTGCACCACCGCCGGCAGCAGGAATTTGCCCGCGCGCAGGTCCGGCTCGAGCCGCTCGACCCGGTCGGGCTTGGCATGGGCGGAGCCGTCGCGCGGGAAGTTCAACTCCTCGATGGCGAAGAAGGCGCGGTCGCGCTGCTGCCACTCCTCGATCACTTCGACGTCGACCATGGCGCCGTAGCGCTCGTAGCCGACGCGGGCCGACTGCACGCCCGGCTGGCCGCTCCAGTAGGCGTAAAGCTGCTTGAGGTACTGGTAGCGCTCGGAGAGCTTCATGCGGTGGCGCACGCCGTCGAGCAGATACTTGTTGCCGGCCGTGTCGACGCCGATCACGGCGATCGCGGTGCGGTCGCTGCGTGCGGTGCGGCTGCCCTTCGACGGGTCGCAGAGAATGTAGACGTTGAGATAGCGCGGCCGCACCTCGTAGCTGCGCAGCCATTCGGCGCGGAACACGGCGACGTTGCCGGCGCGCGGGTCGAGCAGCATTTGCGCCGACACGGTCGAGCGCTGCGCCGCCTTGATCTCCTCCCACCGCGCCGGCGACAGCAGGACCGGCCGCCCGTTGAGCGTGCCGTCGTCGGTCGCCGGATGGATGCGCGGTTTGAGCACGCCGCGCTCGAGGATGATCCCGTAGGTGTCGCCGAAATGATAGCGCGTGCCGCAATGCCATTTGCGCACGCCCTTGGTCGAGCCGAGGTTGTCGGACAGTTCCCAGCGGTCGGTGGTCTTCTTGATCTGCTCGGGCGTGCCGACGCTCTCGACCGTGACCACGTCGTCATAGACGAGCAGGCCGTAGTGGCGCGAGGTCGGCTGGCCGTCGACCAGGCCGTGCGCCTCGACCGTCGCCTCCTTGGGGTTGGAGGCGCGCTTGACCACGATGCCCTCGTTCTCCGACCACTTGGGCGCCTCCTTCGCCGGGTCGGTCCACAGCACGTCGGGGAACAGCTTTTTCAGATAGTCATTCGACTCCAGCTCGCGCTTGATCTGCACCAGGAAGGCCTTGGCGATCGGCTTGGTGTGGGAAAAAATCGCCACCGTCAGATCGGGGTCGCACAAGACCTCCTGGATGACGCCGGCAAAGGTGATCAGCGTCGACTTGTAATGATAACGGCTCCACAGGTCCAAATGCCCGTCCGGCGCGCGCTCGACCTCGCGGCAGCGCTCGAACAGCCAGGGATCGAGCACGTCGAGGCGGCCGAGCGGCCCGGACAGCAGAAAATAGCGGTCGTTGCAGGCGAGGAACGCCCGCGCCCGGTCGGACAGCCGCGGTACCTGCGCGGCGTACCAGGCGCGCGTGCGCGCGTAGTCGAGATAAGGCAGTTCGTCGGTGAGCCGGGCGGCGAGCCAAGCGCCGTCGTCCGGCAGGTAGCGCGCGCCGCGGAGCGGATTCGCAGTTGTCATTCCGGCCGCGCGCGCCGCGCGGCCCCCCTCTCCCCGCAACGGGGTCCCCGCGACGCAAGCGTCGCCGGGTGCCCCTCCGGGAGAGGGTCGGGGTGAGGGGGCGTTTCCACGAGCTCGACTCGTAAAGAGGCCCCCTCACCCGGATCGCTTCGCGATCCGACCTCTCCCCGCAAGCGGGGCGAGGTGTCGGCCCACGCCGCGATCGCGCCGGCGAGCGGGTCGGCGGGGCGCGGCCGGCCGGGAGTGATGTCGCGCGCCTCCAGCGCCGCCGCCTCCATGAGCGCCGCGCGCTTGTGCAGGCCTTCGATCGCCGCGAGGAAACCCGCGGCGGTCTTGTCGAAAAACGCCGCGACCTTGTCGGGGGCGGCGTGCAGCCCCGCCGCCCCGTCGCGCAGCAGCGCGTCGGCGGCGCAGGCGGCCGCGGCGATGAGCTTGCGGCCGGCATGCCGCACCAACTCG
>DASPVJ010000397.1:0-5686 GCA_035622435.1 Xanthobacteraceae bacterium
TCCTCGATCCACGCCTTCTCGCTGCGCGCGTAGCAGCAGGTCGTCTGCCCCTGCTCGACGACGGTGCCGCCGGCGCCGTGCAGGCGGCCGTAGACTTCGGCAAGCTCGTCCTCGCTTTCCGCCTGGATGCCCAGGTGGTCGAGCCCCGGCGCTTTGCCGCGCGTGGAAATGGCGAAGTTGACGCGCGGATCCTCGAGCATCCACTTGGCGTAATCCGGCTTCACCACCGCCGGCGCCGCCGCGAACAGGGCGGAATAGAAGCCGATCGCCTGCGGCAGGCTCTCGACGCCGACGTGCACGTGGAATCGCTTCATGGCGCGGTCTCCTTGATCGTTCGGGCGGTGTCCGCAGCGACGTGGGCGGCGGCGCCGGCCAGTCCCTGGCAGCAATTCTCGGTCAGGTAGCCGATGAGCGCGTGCATGCGCTCGAAGCGGGCGGCGTAGATCATCGACCGGCCGGCCCGGCGCACGCTGACGAGGCCGGCGTGGCGCAGCCGATCGAGGTGAAAGGTGAGCGTGTTGGGCGCAAGCCCGAGCGCGGCCGCGATGTGACCGGCGGGCGCGCCGTCGGGCCCGGCCCGCACCAGCAGGCGGAACGCGGCGAGGCGATTGTCGTTCGCCAGCGCGGCGAGCGCCGCGACGGCCTGAGGCTTTTCCATATTTCAGCGACTATAGAAATTAAAGACGCCGGTCAAGCGACAAAAATGCCCCGTCGCGCCGAAACACCGTCGCCGTTCCCGGCCGGGTCGCCCCACGGCCGGTGCGTTTTTCCCAAAGTGTTGCGCCAAAGGCACAGTTTGGGCGCCCTATCGATGGTATAGCCAAGCGGGAACCAAAAGATGGTGACGACGATGACACGCCTTACCGTTTCCGCGGCCCTGCTCAGTTTGCTCGCCGCGTCGAACGCGCACGCGTTCACCTTCGAAAGCCCGACCACCCCGACCGCCCCGTCGGGCAGCTACGGCAACACCCTCACCAATCCCGGCAGCGCGCTCGCCACGCCCGAGGACCAGGCCAAGAACTTCGGCAGCGGCACCACCGACGGCCAAGGCGGCCTTTCGTTCCGCTTCGGCTCGGCAAACGGGCAGCAGCAGCGCCTGGCGCCGCCGGCGTGGAGCAGCAATCCATTGTACCTCGACCGGGGGGAGTGACCCGTAACCTGCTGTAGCCCGCATTGACGCCCGCGAAGGCGGGCGGCCCCCGGGACGAAGTGCCCGGGGGGCGGGAATCCCGGATGTCGCGCTGACGCGCTCCATCCGGGCTACGGAAATAAGCTACAGGAATAATCCGAATCACCTTTGCCGATGAATGGCTGCGTGGCGCGGCGCGCATCGCCTTATGTTGCGCGGCCTCGCCGCATCCGTGCTAGACAGGCGCCGATCGTTCCCCACGGAGCCGACCATGACCTTGCTCGAGCGCGCCAGCGTGTGCACCCTCGACTGCCCCGACACCTGCAGCCTGACGGTGACGGTCGACGACGGCCGCATCGTCAAGGTGCGCGGCTCCGACGCCCTGCCCTATACCGAGGGCGTCATCTGCAACAAGGTGGCGCACCACTCCGCCGCCTTCGTGCACGGCACGAACCGCCTGCTCCATCCGCTCAAGCGCACGGGGAAGCGCGGCGCCGGCGACTTCGCGCGCATCTCCTGGGAGGAGGCACTCGACCTCGTGCACGCGCGCGTCGCCGCGGTGATCGACCGCTTCGGCCCGCAGGCGGTGATGCCGTTCAACTACGCCGGCCCGCACGGCATGCTCGCCTACGACAGCATGTCGCTGCGCTTCTTCCACAAGCTCGGCGCCTCGCTGCTGTTCCGCGGTTCGCTGTGCGGAGCGGTGCGCAGCGAGGCGTGGGCCGGCACCTACGGCAGCGCGCCGGGCATCGGGCCGGACGCCGCCGGCGCCGCCGCGCTCAACGTGGTGTGGGGCAACAACGCCACGGTCTCGAACCTCCACCTCGTGCGCCAGATCCGCGCCGCCAAGCGCAAGGGCGGCCGCCTCGCCGTCATCGATCCGCTGCGCACCAAGATCGCCGACCAGGCGGACCTGCACCTGGCGCCGGTGCCGGGCACCGACGTGGTGCTGGGCTTTGCGCTCGCCGCCGAACTCGAACGCCTCGGGGCGCATGACCGTGACTTCATCGCCGCCCACGTTCTCGGCTACGACGACTACATGGCGGCGGCGCGCCGCTGGCCGGTCGAAGCGGCGGCCGAAACCTGCCGCGTCTCCGCCGCCGCCATCCGCCGGCTTGCCCGCTGGATGGCGGACGCCGATCCGCTGGTGCTCGCGCCCGGCAACGGGCTCGAGCGCGGCCGCAACGGCGGCAGCGGCGTGCGCGCGGCGATCGCGCTCCCCGCCCTCATGGGCAAGCTCGATGCCAGGAGCGGCGTCGTGCTCGCCGCCCGCTTCGCCTTCCCCAAGACCGCCGACAAGCTCACGCGCACCGACCTCATCCCGCCCGGCACCCGCACCTTGAACATCGTCGACCTCGGCCGGCATCTCGAGCGCGACGACATCGATCCGCCGCTGCGCGCGCTCTTCATCTACAATCACAACCCGATCGTGGTGCATCCCGACCAGGCGCGCATGCAGCGCGGGCTCGAGCGCGAGGAGATTTTCCTCGTCGGCATCGAAGTCGCCATGACCGAGAGCATGCGGCACTGCGACGTGGTGCTGCCGGCCGCCACCCATTTCGAGTGCGACGACCTCTACCCCGCCTACGGCCACCATTGGCTGCAGCGGGCGGAGCCGGTCATTCCGCCGATCGGCGAAAGCTTGCCCAACACGGAAATCTTCCGGCGCCTGGCGGCGCGCTTCGGCTTCGACGACCCGTGCTTCAAGGCGAGCGATCTTGAATTGATGGACGACGCGGTCGACGCCGCCGATCCGCGCATGCGGGGCGTCAAGGCGAGCGAGATTTCGCCGCGCGCGGCGCTGCGCATGGTAGGCCCGGACGGCGCGCCGCTCGCGCTCTTCGCCAACGCGTTTCCGGGAACGCCGTCCGGCAAGGTCGAGCTTTCCTCCGACGTCCTCGCCAAGCGCTGGGGCGCGGTCGCACGGCTGCCGACCTACCGGCCGCGCGCCCACGAAAAATTCCCGCTGGCGCTGATCTCGCCCGCCTCCGACAAGCGCATCTCCTCGACCTTGTTCGGCGCCGGCGGCGCGCCGGGCGAGGCCCCGCCCCTGTTCATGCACCCGCGCGACGCCCGCGCGCGCCGGCTTGCCGGCGCCAAGCGCGTGCGCGTGTGGAACGACCGCGGCGCCGTCGTCCTGCCGCTGAAAGTCACCGACGCGATCGCGCCCGGCGTGGTCGCCTCGGAAAAAGGCGCCTGGCTTGCCACCAGCCCGACCGGGCAGACCATCAGCGCGCTTGTCTCCGCCGACGACAAGGCCGACCTCGCGCTCGGCGCCTGCTTCAACGACACCGCGGTCGAGGTGGAGGCGGCGTAGGGCGCATTAGCGAAGCGTAATGCGCCGATCTTCAAGCCGGCGGATTACGCTTCGCTAATCCGCCCTACTCCTTGACCCCCCTCCGACCCGCCGATAGCCTCGCGGTTTCAAACAAAACGCGGAAACCGCCCATGCCGTCCTTCACCATCACGCCGCTCACCGGCCACACCGGCGCCGAGGTGGTCGGCCTCGACTTCACGCAAGCGATCGACGCCGACACCCGCGCCGCGCTCAACGAGGCCTTCGCCGAGCATCACGTGCTCGTCATGCGCGACCAGCACTTCGCCCCGGACGAGTTCAAGGCCGCGGCGAAGGTGTTCGGCGACCTCAAGCAGCACGACAAGAAGGAGCGCCACGTCCCCGGCCATCCGGACGTCTATTACGTCTCCAACGACGAGATCGTGAACGGCCGGCGCGTCATCCCCGGCGAAACCTTCCACACCGACCACTCCAACCACCCGCGCCCGCCCAAGGCCACCACCCTGTTCGCGGTCGAACTGCCCTCGCGCGGCGGCGACACCCAATACGTCAACATGCACGACGCCTACGACGACCTGCCGGCCGCGACCAAGGCGCGCATCGACGGGCTCCAGGCGGTGCACGTCTACTTGAGCAAATACAGCCCGCGCCAGCTCGGCAGCATCAGCGCGCAGAGCCTGCGCGACGTGCCGCCGCCCGGCATCCATCCGCTGGTGCGCACCCATCCGGACAACGGCCGCAAGGCGCTCTTCCTCAATCCCGTCCGCATCGAATCGATCGTCGGCATGGAGGACGAGGACGCGCTCGCGCTGATCGACGAGCTGATGCGGCACGCGACGCAGAAGAAGTACGAGTATCGCCACAAGTGGCATTACGGCGACTGGGTGATCTGGGACAACCGCAGCGTCATGCACCAGGCCAACCCCGACTACGACATGAATGAGCGGCGCTACCTCTATCGATTGATGCTCAAGGGCGAGGTCCCGCAGTGACCCCCCTCTCCCCGCTTGCGGGGAGAGGGTCGCGAGCGAAGCGAGCGGGGTGAGCATCTGTGTTGCGAGTCAAGCACATTTTGGCGGTTCGGGGAGCCAGAGGCGATCCTCGATGATGAGAGTGTTGGCGAGGACGACGAGCTTACGGGCGACCGCGATGAGTGCGACTTTGGTGAGCTTGCCGGCGCCGATAAGGCGGCGAAAGAACGCCTTCATGTCGCGATTGCACCGCGTCGCCGTGAGGGCGGCGAGATAGAGAACGTGGCGGACCGAGTCGCGACCTCCTCGGATGTGACGAGGGCCCTCGCGCAGGCCGGAATCATCCGGCCAGGGGGCAAGCCCGGTGAGTGTCGCGATCTGCTTGTCATTGCACCTGCCAAGCTCGGGAAGGCGGGCCAAGAGCGTTATGGCAACCACTGGCCCGAAGCTGGGGACAGAGCGGAGGATCTCATAACGATGGGCCAAAGCTTCGTCTGCCTTCACGCGCCTGAGGAGCTCCGCCTCGATCTCGGCGATGACCTTGGCGGTGTGTCTGAGGCGGCGCTTGAGTTGGCGACGCAAGAACACAGTCTGGGCACTTTTGAGTTGATTGGTCAGCGAAGTCTGCTCCTCGACGGCGCTGACGCGGGCCTGCACCAGTTCTTTAAGGTCCTCGATGACCTCGGGCGCCGGCGGTCGGGCATTGCCTTCCAGATTTCCCGCGAACACGGCCAGCATGTGAGCGTCGAGCCGATCGGTCTTGGCGAGCACACCCATGCCTTCGGCGAACAGCCGGGCGCGCAGCGGGTTGACGACGCGAACCTGATATCCGCTGGCGTGTAAGCTGCGATGGAGTTGCCGATGCCACTTGCCGGTGGCCTCGATCGCGATCAGGCCGACGTCGTAGCGCTTGAGCCGGCGTTTAAGCGTGCGATGGCCTTCGCAGGTGTTGGGAACGCGCAATGCCTGGTTGGCAGGCAAGATGTGAATATCGAGCCATGCTTCGCAGACGTCGATTCCCACGCTAGATTTGCACTTGGCCTCTTGTTCGGACGCATCCTTGCCTTGCATGCGGGACTTGCTCCCCATCATCTGTTCAGGACAAGAGCCAAGAACGAATGGACCAAGCTCCCCCACGGGACTCTCTCCCAAGGGACAGACGGTCCCATTCGCTCGCGTCGGAGATCGCGGCCGCGATCTCCGACGCCCACTCACTCTGCTGTGAGTCGGCAAAATCCAACATGCAAGGGACAGAGAGGGGGGTGACTCGTGCTGCGTCATGCATGAAAG
>DASPVJ010000398.1:0-20813 GCA_035622435.1 Xanthobacteraceae bacterium
TCCATCGCTTTGGCATGCCGAATGGCGGTGACGGCAATGGCGGCCGTCACGTCATCACCGGCCAGGGCTCCGGCTTCTTTATCAGCGCCGACGGCTACGCCGTGACCAACAATCACGTCGTGCAGAATGCCGAGAACGTGCAGGTCACCACCGACGACGGCAAGACCTATACGGCGAAGGTTATCGGCGCCGATGCGCGCACCGACCTGGCCTTGATCAAGGTTGACGGCAAGGAGTTTCCGTATGTGAAGCTTGCCGACGCCGCGCCGCGGATCGGCGATTGGGTGCTCGCGGTCGGTAATCCGTTCGGTCTCGGCGGCACCGTGACCGCCGGCATCGTCTCCGCCCGCGGCCGCGACATTGGCGCCGGGCCGTACGATGACTTCATTCAGATCGACGCGCCGGTCAATAAGGGCAATTCCGGCGGCCCGACCTTCGACGTCGACGGCAACGTGATCGGCGTCAACACCGCGATCTTCTCGCCGTCCGGCGGCTCGGTCGGCATCGGCTTCGACATCCCCGCCGACACGGCGAAGCTGGTCGTCTCCCAGCTCGAGAGCAAGGGCTCGGTCACGCGCGGCTGGATGGGCGTCCAGGTGCAGCCGGTGACGCAAGCCATCGCCGACAGCCTCGGCCTGAAGAAGGCCGAAGGCGCGCTGGTCGACGAGCCGCAGGCCAATAGCCCGGCCGCCAAGGCGGGGATCGAGTCGGGCGACGTGATCACCGCGATCAACGGCACGCCGCTCAAGGACTCGCGCGACCTCGCCCGTCAAGTCGGCATGATGGCGCCTGGCACCTCGGTCAAGTTCGACGTACTGCACAAAGGCGCGAGCAAGACCGTCACCTTGACGCTCGGCCAGATGCCCAACGACCGGCAGGCGAAGGCCGACGAGCCGGCCGCTGCCGCCGCGGGCGTCCCGCATCTCGGCCTGGCGCTCGCCCCGGCGAAGGACGTGTCGGGCGCGGGCGAGCAGGGCGTCGTCGTGGTCGGCGTCGAAGCCGACAGCACGGCGGCCGAGCACGGCATCAAGACCGGCGACGTAATCCTCGATGTCGGCGGCAAGGCGGTCGGCAGCGTTGCCGACGTGCGTAACGCCGTTGGTGAGGCGCACGCCCAGGGCAAGCACGACGTGCTGATGCGGGTGAAGACTGCGGACGGAACGCGCTTCGTCGCGCTGCCGCTCGCCAACGGCTGACGGCCAAAGGAGGCCTCCTCGGCACGCGTCGCGCACCGGGGCGCCTTCGGGGACGGGTGCGGTCGGCCCGTCCCCGCATCTTTGGGGGCGCGATGGGTCGTCGCTATGCCGCCGCGGCGGGCTGCATCGCGCATTGCGCGAGGGTTTTCTGCCACGCCGGTAACGCGCGCACCGTCGCGAACCAGCGCCCGATCTCGGCATAGGGCTCGATCGGAATGTGCGCCATGGCGGCAAGGTTCAGCGCCGGGCCGAGCGAGAAATCCGCAAGCGTCAGCCGATCGCCGGTGACGAATTGCCTGCCCTGGAGGTGATGGTCGAGGACCTTGGCCGAGCGGTGGAACAATTCCGCTCCCTTGGCGATGGCCGCCGGGTCCGGCTCGCCGGTCTTCATGACGACCGGCTTGACGACGTTCTCGAAAATGAACGTCGCGCAGTGCGGATCCCAATGGGCGAGCTCCCAGAATTGCCAGCGCGTCACGTCGAGGCGGCCCTTCTCGTCGGCCGGCAACAACCCGCTCTCCGGCTTTCTGCCGGCGAGGTATTGGGCGATGGCGTTGGATTCCCACAGCACGTAATCGCCGTCCTTGAGCGTGGGCATGCGCATGTTGGGATTGAGCGCGACATATCCCGGCGCCCGCTGGCCGCCCTTGACCAGATCGATCACATGCAGCGTCCAGTCGAGGCCGAGATGATTGGCGATCGCCATCACCTTGAAGGCGCGCGGACTCGGCGGGAAGACGTAGAGCTCGATGGCCATGGTCCTGCTCCTGACGCTGTGACGTTGCGAGGGTAGGCTCCGACTCTGGGGGAGGCAAGTCGGTCAGCCGACCTCGGCCGCGTTCTTGAACAGCTCCAGCAGTGCCGGCCAGCCGCCGTCGACGTCCTTGCGCATCGACTCGCCGGCTTCGGCGCCCATCCGCTCGAACTTGCGGTGCTCCAATTCCACGCGCGTGGCATTGGCGCCGTCGGGGATGAATTTGACTTCGACCTCGGAGCTGACCGTCGTATCCGGCTTCCACTGGCTGTTGATGTCCCAGGTCATGACGAAGCGCAGGGGCGGCTCCCACACGATGATCTTGCCGATGTTGGTCTGCGTTCCGTCGTCCGCCAGTTCATACCAGCGGCCGCCGAGGCGCGTTTCCATGACGGCGCCCTTGCGCGGCGTCTTGCCGATGCCGTGCTCGAGCGGCCACCACCGGCCAAGTCCGGATGTGAACACATCGAACGCGTGCGCCGCGCTGGCGTTGACGCGAATGCTTTTGCGCACGGGCGCGATCCTGACTGTCGTCGTCATTCGACCGTGTTCCTCTGGTTGCTCGGTGCGCGTTCGACTTCCGCCTGGAACGCCGCGAGCGCCGCATCCCAGAACTGGTCGAGCCACCCGCGCAGAGCGCCGAGCCCGTGCGGATCGATGGCGTAAACGCGCCGGGTTCCCTCGGCCCGGTCCGCCACCAGGCCGGCCTGCTTCAAGACCTTCAGGTGCTGGGACACGGCGGGGCGGCTGACCGGCAGCCCGCGCGCCAGCGTGCCCACCGTCTGGGGTCCCGATCGCAACCGTTCGAACACGGTTCGCCGCGTCGGGTCCGCCAGTGCGGTCAATGCATCACCGTAAGCCATAGCTTACGGTAAGCGGAGAGCTACGGAAAGTCAAGCACGTGAATAGCCGGATCAACCGCCCGGACAGGGCGCGCCCTTCTCGACCCATTCCGCAGCGAGCGCGATGAACCGGTCGTAGGGAATTGGGGGCACGGTCCGAGCCCGGCCGTGCACATCGGTGCCCGGCGACCACGCCCATCGCACCAGCCCGGTCCCGAAGTGCGGCACGAACTGATCCGGCTTCATCCCGCCCTTGGCCGGATCCTGCAATGCCCGGCACAGGTCGCCGACGCCGAGATCCTCCCAGGCCATGCGCAGCGGCGCCAAGTGCCAGTCGGGCGCACCGGGCGTGCCGGCGGCGGCCTGGTTGATCGCCTGATGGCAGGTCGCGCAATGCAGGCCGGGCGCGCCATGATCGGCCGGGCCGCGCACGACGTTCATCAAATGGCGGTGCCGGTCGTCGCCCTGACGCGGAAAGTCCGCCCGCGCGTGGCAGTTCATGCAGCGCGGATGCTGCAGCACCGTGGCCATTTGCGTAAACAAATCCGGCCCTTGGGCGCTCGCATCGCGGGCGATCGAATAGAGCGCGCCCATGATGCCGAGCGAGATTACGCCGATGGCCGCGCCGAGCAAGCGACCGCGCCACGGCGCCAGGCGGCCCTCACGCGCCGTTCGCCGCCGCATGGATCGCCCTCCGGACGCGCTGGTAAGTGCCGCACCGACAGATGTTGGTGATCGCCCGGTCGATATCGGCGTCGGTCGGGCGCGGATTTTCTTTGAGCAGCGCGGCCGCGGCCATGATCATGCCGCTCTGGCAGTAGCCGCACTGCGGCACCTGCTCGGCGATCCAGGCCTTTTGCACCGGGTGCGACCGGTCGTGCGACAGCCCTTCGATCGTGGTGATCTTCCGGTTCTTGGCTTCGCTCAGGGGGAACGAGCACGAGCGCACCGCCATGCCGTCGACATGCACGGTGCAGGCGCCGCAGGCGGCGATGCCGCAGCCGTATTTGGTGCCGTTGAGGCCGAGATGCTCGCGTACGATCCACAGCAGGGGCGTCTCGGGATCGGCATCGACGCTGGTGACGCGGCCATTGACGGTGAGACTGATCACGGCTTCCTCATGCGAATGACAGGCCGGAATTGGAAAGCGGCAGCGCGCGCACGCGCCGGCCGGACGCGGCGAAAATGGCGTTGCACACCGCCGCATGGATGGGCACCGGGCCGAGCTCGCCGGTGCCGCCCGGCTTTTCCTCGCTCGGCACGAAGTGGACCTCGCACGCCGGCGTCTCCCACAGGTGCAAAGGCTCGAACCCATCGAAGTTTTGTTGCACCGTCGCGCCGCGGTCGAAGGTGACGGCGGTGCGCATGCCGGACAGTCCCCAGACCGCGCCGCCGAGGATGTTCGAGGTCGCAATCCCCGGGTCGATCACGCGGCCGCAATCGACGGCGAGGACGAGGCGATGGATCTTCACCGCCGTACCGGCGACCGAGACCTCGGCCACGGCCGCGACGTAGCCGCCGAACGCCTTGGCGAGGGCGACGCCGCGCGCTGCGCCGGCGGGCGCTGCGCGGCCCCAGTCGGATTTCTCCGCGACCAGGTTCAGGACGCCGCGCGCGCGGCCATCTTTCGTCAGGAGTGCGCGGCGAAACGCGACCGGGTCCGCGCGGGCGGCCGCCGCCAATTCGTCGATGAAGCTTTCGACCACGAAGTTGTTCGGCCCGTGCCCGGTTGTGCGCCACACCGACACCGGCACGTCGAGTTCCAGGCGGTGCTGTTCGACCAATTGGGCGGGAATGTCATAGGGAAGCTCGACCAGCCCTTCGACGGCCATCTCGTCGATTTTCTCGGGCGGCGCCGCCGGATCCGTCCAGTCTTTGACCTGTGGGAACATGGCGCGCGGCATGATGTAGAGCATGTGCGAGGGCGACACGACCCGATGCGACAGCGAGACGAGCGAGCCGGCGGCGTCGAGAACGCCGGTGATCCCGTGCAGCATCGCCGGCCGGTAGAAGTCGTGCGTCATGTCCTCTTCGCGCGACCAGATGAGCTTGACCGGCTGCTTGGTCGCGATCGCGACGAGCAGCGTCTGTTTGATGAAATCGGCGAGCAGCCGCCGCCCGAAGCCGCCGCCGATGAGGGTGCGGTGGATCTCAACGCGGTCGATCGGGAGGCCGGTAACGAGCGCCGCCACGTTCTGCGCCAGCTCCATGCCCTGGGTCGGCGCCCAGATTTCGCACCGCTCCGCCGTGACCCGCGCGGTGCAATTCATCGGCTCCATGGTGGCGTGCGCCTGAAACGGCACCTGATAGGTCGCCTCGAGCGTGGTCGCGCCGGGCGCAGCGATGTTCGCGTCGCCCTCGCGCTTGCGGGTGAAGAACGGGCCGGAGGCCATGCGCTCGGCATAGACGGGCGCCAGCACTTCGCCGCTGGAAAGGCCGCTGCCCTCGCTGCTCCACGTGAGCGCCGCGGCATCGAGCGCGCGGCGCGCCTGCCAGTAGGTCCTGGCCGCGACCGCGACGCCGCCCGGCACGTCCACCACGGCGACCACGCCCGGCTTCGCTTTGATCGCGTCGCGATCGAGGCTCGCAAGCTTGGCGCCGAAACGGGGTGCGCAGCGCACCGCGGCGACGAGCATGTTCGGCAAGGTCACGTCGATGCCGAATTGCGCGCTGCCGTCGACCTTGCCGGGGATGTCCCACCGGCGCAGCGCGCGTCCCGCGGACGGCGGATCGGCGCGCAATTTCGGTGCCGCCGGCACCGGCTGCTTGGCGGCGTCCGCCGCCAGTTGCCCGAAACCCAACGTGCGCTTGCCGTCCGGGTGAACGACGCGGCCGTTGTCGAGCCTGACGGCGTCGGCCGGTACGTTCCAGCGATCGGCCGCCGCTTGCGCCAGCATTTCGCGCGCCGCCGCGCCCATCCGGCGCATGAGAGCGTAGAAGGACGATGTGCTCTGGCTGTTTCCCGTGAACATCCAGTTGTATACTGGATCGCGATAGGCGGGATCGAACGGCGAAAACGCGATGCTCACCTTGTCGAGCGGAAGATAAAGTTCATCGGCCAAGGCCGCCGCCAAGGTTGTCGTCGTGCCCTGGCCCATTTCGGACTGCGAGGCGATCAACGTGACCTTTCCGTCGGGCGCGATCTTGATCCACGCGGTGAGACTCGCCGGTGCATCGGGGTTCGGCGTTGCCGCGAGCGGCGGCTGCACCGGCAACAGCGCCGCGCATAAGACAAGCCCGCCGCCGGCGACGACGGCGCGACGGCTCAGGCGCGCGGCTGCGGCGGGCGCGCGCTCGATCGCGGATGCAGATGGGCGCATGGGCCGTTTGTTCCTCGCTTCGCTTTTCGCGGGCGTTCGTGTAACGAAGCTCCGGAACCAATTCAACTCACCAGTTGGTAAGTCGGACGGTCGGCGGCAGGTAAGGCGAGGGGCATGATGCAAAAGCGGCTGGCGAAGATTTTCCATTGTTCGACCGAATTCACCCTGCATGTGCTCGGCGGCAAGTGGAAAACCGTCATTCTTTGTTACTTGTCGCAGCGCCCGTTTCGATACGCGGAATTGCGCAAGCTCATGCCGGCGGTGAGCGACAAGATTCTCACCGAGCGGCTTCACGAGCTTGTGACCGCCGGATTGGTCGCGCGCAAGAAGGTTGACGGCGCGCGCGGCGCCGAAGCCTACATGCTGACCCCGACCGGGCAATCGTTGAAGGAATTGTTGGGCGAGCTGTACGGCTGGGGCGAGACCCACGCCGCAAGCTTCGGCGTCACGGTCGGCGCGCCGCTCAAGGCGCTCGCGGCGGAATTGCGGGCCGACGCCCACCCCGGCCGGGGCGCCCGCCCACGGCGGTGAGCGGCCGACGCCTTATCAGCCCATCAGGTCAAAGGATCAGATTGGCGATCTTCCGCCGCACAAATTTGCACAAGTGCTTTGCTTCGGGGCATAGTCGCCGGATGATAGGATTCCAAGAGGGGCGATCATGACTCGGCTGCACCGATACGCCGCGGCATTGCTATTTGTCCTGTGCGCGGCCCTACCGACGGCGTCGTCGCCGGCGCGCGCGCAAACCCCGATCAAGATCGGCTTCAGCATGGCGTTGACCGGCGGCCTGTCGCCGAACGGCAAGCCGGCGCTCATCGCCATGAAGATTTGGGAGGAGGACGTCAACGCCCGCGGCGGTCTCCTCGGCCGGCCGGTGCAGCTCGTCTATTATGACGACCAGAGCAACCCGGCGAACGTTCCCGGCATCTATACGAAGCTGCTCGACCTCGACAAGGTCGACCTCGTGGTCGGCCCCTATGCGACCAACATGGTCGCCCCGGCGATGCCGGTGATCATCCAGCGCAACATGGTGTTCACCGGGCTCTACGGCTTCGACGTGAACAGCGAGTTCCATTACCCGCGCTATTTCTCGTTCATGCCGACCGGGTCGGACTCGCGCAAGGCGCTGTCGCAGGGCTTCTTCGACGTGGCGCGCTCGATCGATCCAAAACCCAAGACGGTCGCCATCGTGGCGGCCGACGCGGAGTTCGCCCGCAACGCCGCCGATGGCGGGCGCGCCAACGCCCAAGCCGCCGGGCTCAAGATCGTGTACGACCGGACCTATCCGCCGTCGACGGTCGACTTCACCACGATCCTGCGCGCGATCCAGGCGGCCGACGCCGACATCCTCTACGTCGCCTCCTACCCGATCGACACGGTCGGCATGGTTCGCGCGGCGCGCGAGATCGGCGTCAAGGCGAAGCAGTTTGGCGGCAGCATGGTCGGCCTGCAGACCACCTCGATCAAGACCCAGCTCGGGCCGCTGCTCAACGGCATCGTCACGTTCGATTTTTGGCTGCCGGCCCCGTCCATGCAGTTCCCCGGGGTGCTCGACCTGTTGAAGAAATATCAGGAGAAGGCCGTCGGCCAGGGCGTCGACCCGCTCGGCTACGTCATGGCGCCGACCGCCTATGCCCAGATGCAAGTGATCGCCGAGGCAGTCGAAGGCACCAAGAGCCTGGAAGCGGGCAAGCTCGCGGACTACATCCACGGCCATGTGTTCGCCACTGTGGCGGGCGACATCGGCTTCACCGAGTTCGGCGAGTGGGCGACGCCGCGCATTCTCACGGTGCAGTTTCAGCACGTGAAGGGCAACGGCCTCGACCAGTTCAAGGACACCTCGGTCGAGGTGATCGTCGCGCCGGAGACCTATAAATCCGGCACAGCCGTCCTGCCGTGGGTCGACGGCCGGTGAGGTGCAACGCGGGCATCGGCGGTGCGCAATAAGGACCGCTTTCAAGTCACGCACACCGGCAGCCTGCCGCGGCCGGCCGACCTCACGCGCATGATGTTCGCCAAGGAAGAGGGCGTGCCGGTCGACGGGAAGGCGCTTGACGCGCGCATCGATGCGGCGGTGAACGAAGCGGTGGCGAAACAGGTCGAGTGCGGAATCGACATCGTCAACGACGGCGAAATGAGCAAGCCGAGCTATGCGACCTATATCAAGGATCGGCTGCACGGATTCGGCGGCGAGAGCCAACCGCTGCGCTACGCCGACCTCGTCGATTTTCCCGAGCTGACCAAGCGCCTCCTCGCCGATCCGGGTCGCTCGCACCGCAAGACGCCCGCGTGCAACGGGCCGATCGGCGTCGCCGACATGGAGCCGGTCCATGCCGACATCGCGCGGCTCACGGGAACGCTGGCGGCGCGTCCCGGAGCGGACGGATTCATGAGCGCGGCTTCGCCCGGTGTCATCTCGCTGTTCTTCGCCAACCAGCATTACCCCAGCCACGAGGCTTATCTGTTCGCGATCGCCGAGGCGATGCGCAGCGAGTATGAGGCGATCGCCGCAGCCGGCCTCGTCCTGCAAATCGATTGTCCCGACCTGGCGATGGGCCGGCACATCCAGTTCGCCGATCGCGGGCTCGACGAGTTTCGCCGCGTGGCGCGCCTGCATGTGGAGGCGCTCAATCACGCGCTGGCGGCGATTCCGCCCGAGCGCATGCGCCTGCATCTATGCTGGGGCAACTACGAGGGCCCGCACCATCTCGACGTGCCGCTCGCCGACATCATCGACGTCGTCCTATTGGCGCGGCCGAGCGGCCTGTCGCTGGAGGCGGCCAATCCGCGGCACGGCCACGAGTGGAAGCTGTTCGAGACGGTCCGGCTGCCGGAGGGAAAAGTCCTGATCCCCGGCGTCATCGAATCGAAGTCCAATTTCGTCGAGCATCCCGAGCTGATCGCGCAGCGGATCGGACGCTACGCCGCGCTGGTCGGCCGCGAAAACGTCATCGCCGGCACCGACTGCGGCGTCGGCACGTTCGTCGGCCTGGCGGCGGTCGACCCCGCGGTCGCCTGGGCGAAGCTCGCGAGCCTGGCGGAGGGCGCCCGCATCGCCTCGAGGGCGTTCTGGACCGTGCGGTAGCCGACTTTGTTCACTCCACCTGCTAGAGCATGATGCCGAAAAGTGGGCACCGGTTTTCGGAAAACATCATGTTCCAACAATAAGCTAAAGTGGGATGGCGATTCGAAGAAAAGCCATCACGCTTTAGGCGGCGAACGAAGCGGCAGGGCGCCTCACGCGGCGTGCTCTCCATGAAAGCGCAATCCTCTCGCCGTTGCGCCGGACCGAGACTGGGTTGGCGCGGCCCCGGCCTATGCGCCCAACGAATCCCATGTTTTCGGACCGACGATACCGTCCGGTACGAGCCCATGGTCTCGCTGGAATTGCCTGACCGCGGCCTCGGTGGCCGCGGCGAAAATGCCGTCCGCGTCGGTTTTCAGTTTGGTCTGAATTTGCTTGACCTGATCGCCGCGGTCGCCGCGGCGCAGCGTCGGTTGTCCGCCGGGACTGACGCTGGGGATCACGGTAGGTTTGGGCGCGGTCCCGCGCAGGATGCTCGCGACCCCGGCCCGGAATTCGTCCATATCGAATAATGGGTCCTCCTTGCGGCCCGCGGGCAGAGCGTACTCCTTGTGGCCGGCGCACATTTGTTCGTCGGCGCCGATCTTCTTGAGAATGACCGCGACCCCCCGCCGGTACGCATCCATCTGCACGTCTGGCCAGGTATCGGCTGGCGTGCCGGCGTTCTCGGCCTCGATCCCAATGAAATTCGAGTTTCCCGTCGTAATGCCCTTCCACGTCCCCGCGCCGGCGTGATTGCACAGGCCGGCAGCGACCACGTAGTACGTGCCGTCGCGTCCGAGACCAAGCTGCGCCAGCGGACCCGCCAGGTCCGGGCGTCCGTCGGTGATGATGCCGAGGCTCGGCATGTTGCCGTTGAGCGATCCCGCCGTGTGGTGGCAGATCACGCCCCGCACGGTGCCCATCTCGCGGCGTCCGCGCGTGCGCCAGCCGGGCTGCTCGGCCACCTTGAGACCCGCGTCCTCGAGAACTTCCGCGAGCCAAGTCAATGCGAAGGCCATATCACATACCTCCTGTTGCCGCCGGCAGATCCGCGTCGTCCGTTTGCGGAGCGTTCGTGAAGTCGAGATCGCATCCGTCGACACTGTCCTCGTTACCCTGCTGCTTCGCCTCGGCAGTCTGGACGCCGCCGCTTGCGGGAGGCAGTTCCTCGTCAGAAGTCGCCTCGCCCTCAACGTGCTCGGTGCCGCTGAGGCAGGTGTCTTCATCTTCATCGTCGCCGGGAAAAGGGGCCGCACCGCCATCAGCAGGCATGATTTCCTCCCATCTTAAATGTGTTTCATGATTGACCGGAAACGCTGAGATTGCAACGCCTGGAGCATACAAATTGGAGATGGGGCTCGTCGCTCGTGCGGCGCAGTGGCCAAGCGATCCCGAATACGCCAGTCCTACTCCGCCCGCCCCAGATGGCGCGCGCCCGCCGACGGCGTATTAACCATCAAGTAAAGGATCAGCGCGGCGATTTTCGAAGCGCCTTGGGAATGAGGCTCGACTCGCCGCTTCGCCTGTCGCAGGCTGCGCTCAACAACCCGCCCCAAGGAGCGCCCCATGGCCACGGCCAATTATTTGCCCGACGTGCTCGAGACGACCGAAGCCGAGCGCCTCGCCACCGGTTTCATTTTCACCGAAGGCCCGCTGTGGCATCCGGACGGCTATTGGTATTTCGTCGATATCCGCCAGAACAAGCTCTTCCGCCTGACGCCGGGGAAGGCAGCAGAACTCGTCAGGACCACGAACGGCGGAAACGGCACGACCTTCGACCTGCAAGGCCGCCTGATCATGTGCGAAGGCGACGGCCGGTGCGTTACCCGCATGAGCGCCGACGGCAAAGTCGAGACGCTGGTCGACAACTACAAGGGCGGGCGCTTCAACCGCCCCAACGACGTAATCTGCCACTCGAACGGCTGCCTTTATTTCACCGATCCGGACAAGCGCCGCGCCTACGGCGAGAGGGAGATTCCGGGCCCCGCCGGCGAGGATAATCTGTGGGACGGGGCGTGCGTCTATCGCGTCGCTCCCGACGGTGGCTTGAGCCAACTCGCCCATTGCGAATATCCGAACGGGCTGGCGCTGTCGGTCGACGAGCGCACCATGTACGTAGCGAACACGCGCTCGTCCAAATACATCCACGCAATCAGGCTCGACGCCGACGGCCGCATGATCGGGCGGAGTATTTTGGCCGACATGAACGAAGGCACCGAGCCCGGCATCCCGGACGGCCTCAAGGTCGACAGCATCGGCCGCGTGTATTGCACCGGGCCGGGCGGCATCTGGGTGATGGCGCCGGACGGCCGGCCCTTGGGCATCATCCGATGGCCCGAGCAAGCGGTGAATTTTGCCTTCGGCGGGCCCGACCTGCGCACGCTGTTTTGTTGCGCGTATACGTCCGTCTACACCCTGCGCGTCAAGGTGCCGGGCAACCCGCATCCTTGGTACAAATTGCGCGGCCGGTGAGCGTGCGGTCGCGACGCCCGCTGATGCGGACGGGCGGCTTGCAGACTTGACCGGGAGCGTCGGCCGGGCGCAAAAAAGCCGATGCCGAGTGGGGCGCGCACGACTGCGAGCGGAACGATGACGAGGCGCTTCCGCGCAAGATTGCAACGCATGGCGGGATGGCCGTGCGCCGCAATCCTCGCCGGCTGGGGCGGTGCCGCCTGGGCGCAGACCCCAGACGTGCCGGCGGCGCTGCTGCCGCGCGACCTTTCGCCCTGGGGCATGTTCCTCAACGCCGACGTCGTCGTGAAGCTGGTGATGATCGGGCTTGTGGTCGCGTCCCTCGTCACCTGGACGGTGGCGCTCGCCAAAGGGCTCGAGGTCCTGGCCGCCAAGCGCCGGCTGCGGCGCGCGTTGCGCGCGCTCGCGCGGGCGCGGTCGCTAACGGAAGCGGCGCAGCAACCGGACGGCGGGGACGCGCTCGCGGCGCTGATCGAGGCTGCGCTCGGCGAGGTGCAGGCTTCCGCGGAAGCCGCCGACAAGGACGGCATAAAGGAGCGGGTGGCGCTGCGGCTTTCGCGCATCGAGGCCGAGGCCGGCCGCCGCATGACGCGCGGCACCGGCGCGCTCGCCACCATCGGCGCCACTGCCCCCTTCGTCGGCCTGTTCGGCACCGTCTGGGGCATCATGAACAGCTTCATCGGCATCTCCAAGCAGCACACCACCAACCTCGCGGTGGTGGCGCCGGGGATCGCCGAAGCGCTGCTGGCGACGGCGCTCGGCCTGTTCGCCGCCATCCCGGCGGTGGTCATCTACAACATGTTCACGCGTTCGATTGCCGGCTACCGGGCGCTCCACGCCGACTGCACCGCCGAGGTGCTGCGCCTGCTCAGCCGCGACCTCGACCGCGCGGCGAGCCATCTGGCGGCCAAGGGCCGCTGGAGCGCCGGCCTGTCGGCGGCCGAGTAGGCCCATGAGCGTGCGCCTCGACCACGCCGACCTCGACATGCAAGAGGCGCACGAGATCAACGTGACGCCGTTCATCGACGTGATGCTGGTGCTGCTGATCATCTTCATGATCGCCGCGCCGCTGGCGACGGTGGATATTTCCGTCGACCTGCCGGCCTCGACCGCGCAACACCAGCCGCGCCCGGACCGGCCGCTGTTCCTCACGCTCAAGCCCGACCTGTCGCTGGCGTTGGGCGACGCGTCGATTGCGCGCGATGGTCTCGCGCCGGCGCTCGACCAGGCGACCGGCGGCGACCGGGAGCAGCGCGTGTTCCTGCGCGCCGACAAGCGCGTCGCCTACGGCGACATGATGGAGGTGATGAACCTGCTGCGCGCCGCCGGCTACCTCAAGGTGGCGCTGGTCGCACTGGAGACGGACCGGCCCTGATGGCGCAGTTCGGATCGCAACCGTTCGTCACCCGGCCCGAGATCGTCCGGTGGAGCGCGTGCGCGGCCGTGGCGGTGGCGGCGCACGTGCTTGCGGCCTTCGCCGTCACGGCGCGCTCGGACGAGGCGGATGTCGAGGCCGGGGCGCCGGTGGTGATGATCGAGCTGGCCCCACTGGCGGCGGCGCCGCCCGCCCCGGCGCGCGAGTTCGCCGCCGGACCGCTGATGGAAACCGAGAGCCAGGAGCGCGTGGCCGAGGGGGCGGACCCGGCGCCCCAGAAGAAGTCGGCCAAGGAACAGGAGATTGAGGCGCCGCCCGCCCCCGATCCGGAGGCGGCCGTGGCGAGGGCGGAGTCCCCGCCGGAGGAGGGGCCGATCCAGGCGACGCCGGTGCCGCAGACGGTGGTGGCCGCGCCCGTTCCGACCGCGCCGCAGACCGCCCCGACGCCGGCAGTAGAGGCGGCTGCTCCAGCGGTCGGGGCGGAGCGCCCGACGGCGGCCGCGGTCATGAGCTGGCAGCGATTGCTTCTCGCGCAGCTCGAGCGCCACAAGCGCTATCCGCCCCAGGCGCACGGCCGCGTCGGCGAGGCCAGGCTCGCGTTCAGCATCGATCGCCAGGGGCACGTGGTCGCCAGCCGTATCGTGCACAGCTCCGGATCGGATGCGCTCGACGAGGAGGCGCTGGCCCTGATCAAGCGCGCCCAGCCCCTGCCGCCGCCTCCCGCCGGACTGCCCGACGATCAATTGTCGTTCGTACTGCCCATCCGCTACCGCTGACGCGGCCGGGCGCACGTTCTTATCTAGGATCAGCGGCCGCCCCGCCGGCGGAAGAACGGAGTGCCCCCTTTACAGGTGACCGCGGCCTAGTACAATTTGCCCGGGTTGCGGTTTACGGCTTTCCGGGTGTGTCATGGCGCGGGAACCAAGTGGGCCGGCTTGGGTCGAGCGTTTTCCCACCAGCAAGTCGACGGATACCCTGGTCGACGGCTTCAGACAGAAATGCGAAGCGTTCCTCGCCGCCCTTAAGGACGCGGGCGCGACCGTCGCGATCAACGCGACGCTGCGGCCGCCCGAGCGAGCGTATCTGATGTTCTGGTCGTTCGCGATCAATGCCGGTCAAGTCGAACCGGAAGACGTTCAGCCGCACGCCGGGGTCGAGATCGAATGGGTGCATCGAAAGCCTAACGGCTCGCCCGATTTGGCCGCCTCCCGTGCGGGGGCCGCGGCGATGGTGCACGGCTACGACATCGCGTTCAAGCCGTCGCTCACGAGTCTGCACATTTTCGGCAAGGCGATCGACATGTCGATCGCCTGGGACGGCGCGCTGAAAATCAAACAAAAGAACGGCACCACGAAGACGATCGGATCGCAGCCGCGCAGCGGCCTCAATCACGACCTTTGGGCGGTGGGCGCGACCTATGGCGTGATCAAGCTGCCGTCCGATCCGCCGCACTGGTCGAGCACGGGGCACTAGAACGTGTCCCACTCCTTCGGAATCGCGACATGGTCTGGGAATCTTTGAGTCTCGTTCTTATCGACGAACCGGCACCAAACGGGTGTCAGCGATCGGAGAACCGCGATGGCATGGGAACTGCACGTGAAGCGGCTGGGCCTGCAGCACCGCCTCGGGCAGCGGGTCCGGACCTACGGCGCCTACCAGGTCATGGTCGACGGCGCGCCGGACGCCAACTTGTCCGGCCACATCTGCGAGTGCACCGGTCCGGGCGACAACACGGCGCACGGGAGCGCGAACCATCTGCGCATCCGCCAAGGGCGCTATGCCTTGTCGACGCAGTTCGGCGAGCACTACCGCACCGCCGGCTTTAGCGACGACGCGACGCATCCGCCGGCCTTCCTGGTGCTTGGAACGGGAGACCGCAGCGCCATCCTGGTGCATCCGGGTCATCCGCCGACGCTCTATCTGTCGAGCATCGGATGCTTCAATCCGACCCAGCCGCTCAAGGCCGAAGACAACATGTCGTTTGCCGACTCGCGCGCGCGTGTGATCGCCTTGCTCGACAGCCTCAAAGCGCACGACCCGGACGCCTTCGCCGATGACAAGATCGGACGGAACACCGCCATCGCCGAGGCTTTCATCGTCGTCGAGGGCGAGCCGATGATGCCGGTGAGCGATGACGCGGTCGCCTAGCGGTTTGTCACGCTAATCGCGCTCGATCTTGGTGCCGCCCGATCGATGCGAAAAGAATCGACGCCCGGGGCACGGCGATGGAACGCTACGATCCTCTCACGGCGCCCGATCCCGCGGAATGGCAGTCGCTCGATGAGGACGAGCGGCTCGAGCTCGTGGAGGATTTCCATCGGCGCGCGCGCATTCGCCTGCCCAAGGCAAAGGCGCACGCGATTATTCACGTCATCGTCGAGAATCAAATCGCCCTGGGCGATGAGATTCCCGTGAAGCGCACGCTGGAACGGCTGATCACCGAAGGTCTCGACCGGCATCAATCCATTCATGCCGTAGGCTCCGTGCTTGTCGGGCACATGAATGATCTTCTCCGACCCGGAGCCGAGCCCGCCGCAGACCCGAATCGTTCATATTATATCGCTCTGGATAACCTCACGGCCGAGGATTGGCTTCGATCCGGGTGATAATCACGCCACCCAGTTCTGAATCTTCAGCCCGGGAATGCTGCGAAACTCCTGTTCATTGTTGGTGACCAGAGTGAGCCCCGTCGCTCGGGCGTGCGCGGCAATCCACAGGTCGTTGTTGCCGATCGTCTCGCCCTTGGCCTCCAACGCGGCGCGGATCGTTCCATAGAATTGGCCGGCCTGCGACGGGAGTTCCATTACCGGCAACAGACTCGCCAGCTCCGCCAATTGCCTTAAGGCCTGCTCGCGCAACCGGCTCTTCTCCGCTCCATACGCAAGCTCGCCATAGGTTACTACCGAGATCACCGCCTCGCCCGGCCGCAGCCGCTCGAACCGTGCCAAGACCTCGCGCGGCCGCTGCCGCCGGATATAAATGCAGATATTCGTGTCCAGAAGGAAACGCGCGTCCACTCAGATGCCTTCCCGCTCCTGCGGGGGAGCATCCTGCCGGCCCTCGGGCAAGAGATCGTCCGGCAGATTGGCGAGAATTTCAAAGGCCCGCGCCAACCCCTTGCCCTTCTCGCGCAACACGATTTCGTCGCCGCGGCGGAAGATTTCCACCTCCTTGCTCCGCACCCGGAACTCCTTCGGCAGCCGGACCGCTTGACTGTTGCCGGAACGAAAAACCCGCGCCGTGGCCATGGTGCGCTTCCTCGCAAGGTATATACATTTATGTATATACTTTTCCGCCGCGCGATGCAAGCGTTTGGGGCGTGGGTACTGGGTCAGTTTGATTTTCCTGCGGCCAGTTTCGGCCGCCGGCCGGGCCGATGAGACGCCTTCTGTTCTTCGATGTAAGCGTGGGCATCCGCAAGGCTGACGAAGCCATATACGGTTTCCGGCTCGCCATACCGGGGCGTGATCCGGACCAAGAAGCCCTCCCCGATCCGGTTGGCTTCGGCCTCGTAGGTGATCCCGGCGACCGCCTGCTCGGCTTCCCAAGCCTCTATGACCTTCACTAGGTCGTCCATTTCCCAAAGCCGAGTCGTCACGCCAGCGGCCATGGCAGGCGTAACCTTCAAGGTCTGATGGATGCGGACGAAGTTGTAGAACATGGCGTGGAGCGCGACCGCGTAGCTGTGGTTCTCGATCTTCTTGGAGAACGCGTTGGTGAGGCGGGTGAAGCGGCGCATGTGCATCCGCATCGTCAGGTTTTGCCGCTCGGCAAACGACGTGCTGATGTGCTTCGGGTCCGGGTTGCCGGTGATCGCCTGCCGACGAGCGCCGATGCACTTTGCCGGGCTGTACCGCTTCTCGCCGGCCGGATCGGCGCCGTAGAGCTTCACCAGCATGGCGTAATCCGCGTCGTCCCCGAACACAGTATCCATGGCCGCGAGATAGGGCCGGTGACCGTCGCTGGTGATTTGTACGCGGTTCGCAAGCCGGGATCGCAGGTCGTCAACGAAGGCGACCGCGTAGTCCGTGTCCCGCTTCCCGACCATGGTCGAGATTAGGAGCTTGGTGTCTGCGCAAATGGCCGTCCACGTCCAGGCGTCCCCGTAGGCCAAGTCCTGCTTCTTCGCCTTCGCGGCGTTGTCCTGCTTCGAATAGACGAAGCTCCAAATTTCATCGAGCTGGACGCGCTTGCACGGGAGGTTGCGAAGCACCCTATCCTGGTACTCCCCGCAAGCCCGGCCGGCGTCGATTAGCAGCCGGACGATGGTGTTCTTGCTGGCCTCGGTGAGCCGCGTAGTGGCGCGGATCGATTGCCCCTCGCAAAGCAGGTGGAGGATGCGGGCGCGATCTTCTCGGGTGAGCCGGTTCATGGATTGCAGCGTATTGGCCTTCTCCTCCCTTGTCAAGCATAAAAGTCATTTACACGGCAGTGACCCCATGGAGCCGGCGCGCCTTCCTTGACTTAGCAAGATCGCATTGGTAAGTAAACGGGGAAAATCGCGGTTTTATACCCCCGCCAGTGGCGCAGTTACGCGGCGCTGGGCAATGTGGAGCGCCGGGACATGTCGAATAGTCGGGAAATGCGCCGATTACAGGCGAAATGGCTTCAGAACACGGGTTGGCCTAAGCGCCTCGAATGGATTGAGGTTGACGGTATCAGAGGATGGGCCGGACAACGGGTCGGCTTTGGGTTTCCGATCGTGGCCGTTGTTGGGGAGAACGGATCAGGCAAGAGCACGATCCTTCAGTGCGCTGCCTCCGCATACAGGCCGCCGGGATCACCTCGCACGGCGGATACCTGGTTCGCTTCGGACTTTTTTCCAAAGACCATCTGGGAAGACATACACAACGCAAAGATTCGATTTTCTGTACGGGAGGGAGGCAAGTCGAAACAAGACGAAATTCGAAAACCGGGCGAACGATGGCGCGGCAACCCCAAGCGTCCTGAACGGGACGTAAGCTATATCGATCTGCGGCGACTTCAGCCGATAGTAGCTCGCATGGGCTACACGAAACTGATCAAAGAAGCGCAGGCGGAAGTATCCGCTACCTCCTTTGACAAAGACCGCCTTTCGAGATTCAACCAGATAATGGGATGGCAATTTGACAGCGCTCGGATGGCGCTTACCGATGCGCACACGAAGAACATCGTTCCCATTTTTACCGATCACGGTACAACATATTCAGGCTATCATGCCGGCGCAGGACAGATGACAATTGCCGAGTTTTTGAGTGTCGATACGAATCAATACGGGCTGGTCCTGATCGACGAAATAGAAACTTCGCTCCACCCGCGAGCGCAACGCCGGTTAATTCGTGACTTGGCCGAAATATGCCGAGAGCGGGAAGTGCAAATCATCGTCACGACGCACTCCCCGTACATACTCGCGGAACTGCCAGTAGAGGGTCGCATTTATTTGATGCAAGGCCAAAGCGGGCGCCACGTTGTGACTGGCGTTAGTCCGGAGTTTGCTATGACTAGAATGGACGAATATCCCCATCCGGAATGCGAGATTTACGTTGAAGACGAACGGGCACAGACACTAGTTAGGGAAATAATTGTTGCCCATACTAAAGCGTTGATTGATAGGTGTACGATCATCCCCTATGGCGCATCGAATGTAGGCAGAGCCTTGGGGTTGATGGTTTTTCAAAAGAGACTTCCGCGACCATCTTGCGTCTTCCTCGATGGCGATCAATCAGAATCGCCCGGTTGCTTGTTGCTCCCTGGGGCAGATGCACCAGAGCGAGTGGTTTTTAGCGATCTTCAAAAAATAGGCTGGGGAAAGATAGCCGATCGCGCCGGCCGATCTCACGCGGACGTGGCCGACGCATGCACTCAAGCGATGTCGCTAACCGATCACCACGATTGGATCGCCGCTGGCGCCACAAAACTTGTGCTATCCGGAGACTATCTTTGGCATGCCATGTGCGCGGAGTGGGCTACTAACTGTCTTAGTCCGAACGATGCAAAGACGGTGATTCAACCGATAACGGACTTGTTGCTGCTTAGGCCGACTACCGTTTCTTCTCCCATCGTGAAGCTGCCGCTTTTCGAGCGATCTCGCGACGCTTTTGAGGATCAAGCTTCTTAGCCCTGGCGGCGCCCCCCTTTAGGCCACCCGCCCGCCCTCTCCCCGAGGGCGATGGTGGAGCGTCCTCGACTTGGCCGGTAGCCACGTCCACAATCAATTTTCCCAGTTGGCTAGGATCGCGCGGGCGCTTGGGATGCTTAGGCATCGGATTCCCGCAGTTCCCGTAGTTTGCGGTCAACGTACTCCGATACCGTATTGGCAAAGTCGAGGCTCTGCCCGGTCGGCAGGGTTTTCCAGATGTCCGTAAGCTGCTGTTGCAACACGTTAAGCCCACCGGTCTGGCGCTGGCCCTCATAAGCTTCGGGATAGCCCTTGTGGGCAGCCACAAATTCGTCAATTGCCCGCTCGGCAAGGACGAGGCCGTTCGTGTCGCCCGCTTGGATAAGGGGACGTAGGGTTTGAAGGCATTTTTCGAGCGGGTCCATGCCGCCACAATATGACCTCCTCACCCGCCAATTTCCAGCGGCACGCAAGGGGCCGAATCAATGAACGGACCCACTACCGGGGCGTGACATGCATGCCGCCCGGGCGTCCGGCGTCCGCGAGCGAGCGGCCTCCCTGCCGATCATGACGACAGGAACACACTCATGTGTCACCCGTGTCCCCGGAATAATCCGTAACCAGCCGCCGCCTGTGGGCAACGGCGCGGGCAGGAGCGGTTGATGCTCGGCTGAAGAGGACCGGAAAATGGTCTACGGCCCGGTGAACGTACCAACCTGCTGCCCGTGCAAGTGTCCGAAATTATTCCACTCAGCAGGAACAGCGGTCCCGAAGATGCGGTCAATCATCATTCGGCCAACGAAGGGAATAAAATGGGTCTCGTCCACCCATAGCTCCGGCCGGGCCGAGGGCTCGTGCATGCCGCTGAAATCCCATACGGGCGCGAACCCGGTGATCTCATCGACGGCCTTTGCGACATCAGTGGGGTCGAGCTGGACGAGACGCTGGGGAGCGACCGGCGATATTGCAGCAATCAGCCGCACGTCCTTGTCGCGGCACAGTGCGACGATACGCGACCACAGCCGCATATCCGACTCGTAGAACCGCCGCTCGGTGATGCGTTCGACGAATGCGGGCGACGTCGCGCCAACACCCGAAGCTGCTGACTGTGCATCGGCTGGCGCAGGCGCGGCGGGTGCGGCAGCCGTCAAATCGCCAGCGGCGGGGCGTTCGGGTATTCTGCCGCGGATTGCGCGGCGCCAGGCGGCAAACTGGATGGAAGTAAGGTTTCTCCACCAGAAACGCGCCGCCGCGTCGCCGCTTATCGCCGGAGGTTGAGCAAGCTGCAGGGGGTCGCCGGACTTCGGCCACTCGCCAAACGAGTCGATGTCGATAAGCAAGAATACGGTTCTCAGCCGGGTGCCCCTTGCGGCCCTGTCGCGTAACACGAATTCCAGAACGGCCGCGTGGTCCTCGATCCGGCCGTAGGCGATTGCGAACCTGGCGTAGTTCACGCCACTCAGGCGCGCCAAGTCATCGTGCGGGAGATTATGTCCTCGCGACGAAGCGAGGACGAGGCCCTTGTAGCGGTCGGGCGCGGCCACGTACGCGCGGAATCTCTCATAACGGTCATTGGTGTCCGCCGGCCTCGGCAAGAATGTGACATCGAATACCCGCCAGGGATCGATGATCACGTTGGCGGCGGCAACGCTGAGGAATAACAGTGCTGCAGCAGCGGTCAGGATCACGG
>DASPVJ010000399.1:0-2901 GCA_035622435.1 Xanthobacteraceae bacterium
GTGATCGTCTTCATCTTGTCGACGAGGTCGTAGAGCGAGGGCCGGCGCGCCTGCACCCCGCGCAAGGTCCCGACCGCTCCCTCGACCGAGTGCTCGGTCAGTTGCGCGAGGAATTCCTGAAAACCGCGCGGGTCCTTGTTCTGGAATTGCACCCGGGTCGGCCCGAGGCCGTAGACTTCGGCCTGCCTGGCCATGCCGCGGGCCTCGAACAGCTTGGCGGAGGCCTCCGCCTCCTCCATGAATTGCTGGCGCTTGTCGCGCGCCGCCCCGTAGCCGCAGCCGGCGATCACCAGGGAGCGGGCGCGGTCGTGATAGGTGAAGCCGAAGTGGAGCGTGGCGAACCCGCCCATCGACAGGCCGACGACGTGCGCCTTGTCGATGCCGAGCCCATCGAGCACCGCGCGGATGTCGTCGCGGGCGCGGTCCTGCGAGTAGCGCGCGGGCTCCTTCGGCACGTCGGACGGCGGATAGCCGCGCGCGTTATAGGCGATGCAGCGGTAGCGCCGGCTGAAGTACCGCACCTGCGGCTCCCACGAGCGGTGATCGCCGGCGAACTCGTGCACGAAAACGATCGGGGCGCCGCTGCCGGCCTCCTCGTAATAGAGCTTGACGCCGTCGTCGCTGGTCAGGTGCGGCATGGTCGTTCTCTCAAGCGCCGGCGCGGGCGGAAATGCCGGCGTCGATGGTGACGACCGATCCGCTCGCGTAGCCGGAGCGGTCGGAGGCGAGGAAGGCGACCGCGCTGGCGATTTCCTCGGGCGTCGCGGCGCGGCCGAACGGCAGCGGCTTGACGAGGTCCCGCCAGTTCTCGGCGTCGCCGGTGCGGTCGAGCGCCCTCTTGCGCATGAGGGTGACGAGGCGATCGGTCGCCACCGGGCCGGGATGGATCGCGACCACCCGAATGCCGTCGCGCACGCTGGCGTTGCCGAGCGACTGGGAGAACGCCGCGAGCGAGGCGTTGCCGGCGACGCCGCAGATATAGTCCGGGTCGCGGGTCTGCGCCGCCGCGCCGACGATGTTGATGATCACGCCGGACTTGCGCGTCTTCATGTGGGCATAATAGGCGCGGCACATGTTGACATAGCCGAACACCTTGAGGTCCCAGGCCTTGCGCCAGCGCGCCTCGTCGATCTCCAGCAGGTTCCCGCCCGGGATCGCGCCGGCATTGTTCACCAGAATGTCGACCGTCGGAAACGCGGCGGCGATCTTGTCGACGTTGGCGCTGTCGGAAAGGTCGGCTGCGAACACGTCGACCCGCACGTTGGATTTGCGGGCGATCTGCGCCTGGGCGGCGGTGAGGTCGGCCGCCGTGCGGGCGACCAGGATGACGTTGCAGCCTTCCTCCGCCAGCACGTTGGCGGTGGCGCGGCCGATGCCCTTGGACGCGCCGGTGATGAGGGCAGTCTTGCCGGCGAGATTGAGGTCCATGGATTGAGTCTCGAAATGAGCGGGGGCGGGAGACGAAGGCGTGAACCTACGACCCCGCGCCGGCCGAGCGCAACCACGTCCGAAGGACGTGCCCCGGGCGCAGCGCAGCGCGCAGCGGTGCGCTGCAGACCCGGGGTCCAAGGGGTAACCCGCCTGGACCCCGGATCAGCAGTGCAACACTTCGTGTTGCACTGCGTCCGGGGAACGCCCTCTTGCGGCAGGCGCCGAACCCGGCAAGATGCCGGCTTAATGAAGCTCGCCGGGGACATCACCATTGCGGCGCCGCGCCAAGCGGTGTTCGACGCGCTGCGCGACGCGCGGCTGTTCGCCGCCTGCGTCGACGGCGTGCGCGATCTTGAGGAAATCGACGCCACCCACTACCGGGCGGTGATGGAGACCAAGGTCGCGTACATCAAGTTCAAGTTCGACGTCGTCGTCGAGGTGACGCGGGTCGAGGCGCCGCACGCCATCGAGGCGAAGATCGAAGGAACGCCGCACGGCATCGTCGGACGCCTGAGCGCGGCGTCGCGCACGACGCTCGCCGAAGCGGACGACGGAACGCGGGTGCAGTACGCGATCGAGGCGGCGTTGACCGGCAAGCTCGGCAGCCTGGGCCAGCCGGTGATCCGCGCGAAGGCGAAGGAGATGGAGCGCCATTTCGCCGAGCGCCTGCGCACGGCTTTTGACAGCCGCGCCGCCGGGGCGGCCTCATGATCCCGTTCGAGCTTGCCGAGCCCCGCTCGCTCAAGGAGGCGGTGTCGCTGCTCGATGCCGACGACGGCGCGGTGCGCCCGGTCGCCGGCGGGACGGCGTTGATGCTGATGATGAAGGCCGGCATGTTCCGGCCGACGCGGCTGGTGGCGCTGCGGCGCGTCGAACCGGAGAATGCCGTGATCGCGCTCGCGCCGGACGGCAGCTTGCGCGCCGGCGCGCTGGCGACGCTGGCGACGCTGGAGCGCGCGGAGGCGGTGCGCGAGAACTTTCCCGTCCTGCCGCAAACGCTCCGCACGCTCTCCAACGTGCGCGTGCGCAACGTGGCAACCGTCGGCGGCCATCTCGCTCACGCCGATCCGCACATGGACTTGCCGCCGGTGCTCGCCGCCCTCGGCGCGCAGGTGACGGTCGTCGGCCCCGCGGGCAAACGGACCATCGCGGTCGAAAATCTGTTCGCCGGTTATTACGAGACCGTGCTCAGGCGCAACGAGCTGATTGCAACGCTGATCGTGCCGGCGCAGGGCACGAAGCGTTGTGCCTATCTCAAGGTGACCACGCGCTCGGCCGACGACTGGCCGGCACTCGGGGTCGCGGTTTCGATCGACGGGCAAGGACGCGAGGTTCGCGGCGTCGATTTGTTCGTCAGCGCCGCGACCGAAAAACCGACCCGTCTCAAGGCCGCCGAAACGGTGCTGCGCGGCGCGCAAGCCGACGAGGCGACCCTGCGGCGCGCCGGCGAAGCGGCGGCCGGCGAGGTCG
>DASPVJ010000400.1:0-3114 GCA_035622435.1 Xanthobacteraceae bacterium
TATCTCGGCTTCCTCGGCGGCTTCGACACCATCTGGCAGGTGATGCGCGAGGCCGATTACGTCGCGCTCATGCGCGCCATGATGCGCGAGGAGGTGCAGCCGCGCCTCGCGCTCAACGGCCGCTACGACCTCGCCGCCTATCAGGAGAAGCTCGTCGAGCGGTTCGCCAATCCGGCGCTGGCGCACCGCTGCTATCAGATCGCCATGGACGGCTCGCAGAAGCTGCCGCAGCGGCTGCTCGGCACCATTCGGGCGAACCTTAAGGCCGACCTGCCGATCCGCCGCCTGGCGCTGGCGGTCGCCGCCTGGATGCGCTACGTCGCCGGCACCGACGAGCGCGGCCGGCCGATCGCCGTGCAGGATCCGCTCGCCGACCAGCTCGCCGCGCGGGCGGCGCAGGCGGGCGGCGACCCGGCGGCCATCGCGGCCAACCTCTTCGGCGTGCGCGCCGTGTTCGGCGAGGATCTGCCGGCCGCCGCCCGCCTGCGCGAGGAAGTGACCGTCGCGCTCGCCACGCTCGTCGCCGACGGTGCGCGCGCCACGGTGCGAAAGTATGTTTGACCTAGCCGTCATTGCGAGGCACGAAGTGCCGAAGCAATCCAGGGGCCGCAGCATCATCGCCGGATTGCTTCGTCGCTTCGCTCCTCGCAATGACGAGCTCCGTCGCCGACTACGAAACTAAAAACCTTCAGGAGGAACACATGCACCATAGATGCTTGCTCATAGGGGCCGCGGCCGCGCTTCTCGCGCTCGTGAACGGCGGCTCCCCCCAGGCGGCGCCGCAAACGGTCAACGTGGTCGACGTCGGCGGGGCGCTGGCGCTGCTGCAGGACGCGATCGAGGCCTACAAGACCGCCAACCCGAACGCGGTGTCGCGCTTCACCTTCACCAAGGCGCCGGCGCCGGAACTGCCCGCCAAGCTCAAGGCCATGCAGGCGGCGAACCGCGCCGACATCGACCTCGTGCTCGGCGGCCTCGACATCATGTCGGCCGGCATCGAGCAAAGCTTATGGACCCGCATGCTGCCGGACCACGCCGATACGTTTCCCAACCTGATGGACAACTACCTGCCGGCGGCGGCGAAAATGCAGGAGCTGGCCAAGGACCAGGCGATCGCCGTGGTGTTCATGACCTCGGGGCCGCTGATCGAGTACAACCCCGACAAGGTCAAGGACGCGCCGACCACGACCGCCGCGCTGCTTGATTGGTGCAAGGCCAATCCGAACCGGCTGATCTACGCGCGCCCGGCCAATTCCGGCCCCGGCCGCACGTTCCTGATGGGCCTGCCCTACCTGCTCGGCGACAAGGACCCGAAGGACCCGATCAACGGCTGGGACAAGACCTGGGCGTACCTGAAAGAGCTGAGCGCCTGCATCGAATACTATCCGACCGGCACCGGCATCGTCATGAAGGAGCTGGGCGAAGGCTCGCGCGACATGACCGTGACGGTCACCGGCTGGGACATCAACCCGCGCGCGCTCGGCATCGTGCCGCAGAGCTACAAGGTCGCGGCGTTCGACAACCTCACCTGGGTCAACGACACCCAATATTTGATGGTGCCGAAGGGACTAGCGCCGGAGAAGCTCGCCGTGGTGCTCGACCTGATGGCGTTCCTGCTCAAGCCCGAGCAGCAGGCGCTCACCTACGACAAGGGCTACTTCTATCCGGGGCCGGCGGTGAAGAACGTGCCGCTGTCGCTGGCGCCCAAGGAGAGCCAGGAGGTGATCAAGGAATACGGCCGGCCGCAATACGCCGAGTGGACGGCGAAGTACCCGCACGTGCAGCCGCTCGAGGCCAAGGCCATGGTCGAGGCCTTCCGCAAATGGGACCAGGAGATCGGCGCGCAAAAGACGAAGTGACTCTTACCCTCCCCCTTGTGGGGAGGGTCGGCTCGCGAAGCGAGCCGGGGTGGGGGTGAATCAAAACAAAGGTACAAGAGACCCTGATGGTGGGGGGCGGTGGTGGCCGCGAAGCGAGATAAAACAGGGACCCCCACCCCGCTCGCCTTCGCTGCGCTCCGGCGAGCGACCCTCCCCACAAGGGGGAGGGTAAGCGCGGTGAGCAAACGGAATCGGCATGACCCAGGACTTCAAACAATTGCGCCTCGATCGGGTGTCGCGGCGGTTCGCGCAGCCGGGCGGCGGCGGCGTTGCGGCGTTGCGCGAACTGTCGATCGCGATCCCGCGCGGCGAGTTCGTCGCCCTGCTCGGGCCGTCCGGCTGCGGCAAGACCACGGCGCTCAACTGCATCGCCGGGCTGCTCCCGCTCTCCGCCGGCAGCATCTGGCTCGACGACCGCCGCATCGACGTGCTGCCGCCGGAGAAGCGCGGCTTCGGCATGGTGTTCCAGAACTACGCGCTGTTCCCGCACATGAGCGTGCGCGGCAACGTGTCGTTCGGCCTGCGCATGCGCGGCACCCCGGCGGCCGAGATCGCCCGCCGCGTCGCGAAGACCTTCGCGCTGGTGCAGCTCGAAGGCCACGAGGACAAATTGCCCGGGCAATTGTCGGGCGGCCAGCAGCAGCGCGTCGCCATCGCCCGCGCCATCGTCATCGAGCCGCCGCTGCTGCTGATGGACGAGCCGCTGTCGAACCTCGACGCCAAGCTGCGGCTGGAAATGCGCGGCGAGATCCGCCGCATCCACCGCGAGCTCGGCCGCGCGACCATCTACGTCACCCACGACCAGGACGAGGCGCTCTCGCTCGCCGACCGCATCGTCGTGCTCCAGGACGGCAGCGTGCAGCAGATCGCGACCCCGCAGGAGGTCTATGCGCAGCCCGCCAACCTCGACGTCGCCCGCTTCATGGGCTACCGCAACGTGCTCGACCTTAAGGTCGAGACGGCAAACGGCGCGCGCGTGACGCTCGGCGGCAACGGGCTGCGCCTCACCGGCGTCGCCAAGCAGCCGCTCAACGGACCGCGCGCCTTCGCGGCGATCCGCCCGGAGGAAATCGCGCTCGGCGGCGACGGCGCCAACGTCGTCACCGGACGCATCGACAACGTCGAATACTGCGGCCGCGATTCGCTCATCGACGTGCGCACCGAGGCGGGCGTCGTGCTGCACGCGCGCACGCCGGCGCGCGCGGCGCCGGGCGAGACCGTGCAACTGACGATC
>DASPVJ010000401.1:0-5086 GCA_035622435.1 Xanthobacteraceae bacterium
CGACAGCGGCGTGCGCACCTCCTCGCTGCGCGGCATCGGGTTTACCGCCAACAAGTTCGTCGCCGAGGCGTTCCTCGACGAGATCGCCGGCAAGCGCGGCATCGATCCGGTCGCGCTGCGGCTCGAACTGCTCAAGAACGCGCCGCGCGGCCGCGCCGTGGTCGAGCGCGTGGCGCAGATGGCGAACTGGGGAAATAAGCCGGCGGACGGCCGCGCCCGCGGCTTCGCCTTCATCGACTACTCGAACTCGCTGCTCGGCGGCATCGCGGAGATTTCGCTCGACCGCAAGAGCGGCGCGATCAAGGTGCACGACTTCTGGTGCGCGTTCGACTGCGGCATCCCGGTGCAGCCGGACAACGTCGTGGCGCAGACGGAAAGCAGCATCGTCTACGGGCTGGGCATGGCGCTCTGCGAGCGCATCTCGATCAAGGACGGGGCGGTCGAGCAGTCGAACTTCTACGACTACACCGTCATGCGCATGCGCGACCTGCCGCAGATTCACATCGACATCCTGGCGACCGACAATCCGCCGACCGGCGCCGGGCAAATGGCGACGCCGCTGATCGCGCCGGCGGTCGCCAACGCCTTCGCGGCGTTGACCGGCGTGCGGCTGCGGCAGACGCCGATGACGCCGGAGTGGGTGAAGAAGGCGCTCGGTTGACCGGGAGCCCCGCCCGATTCGAGCCTTACGCCAGGTCCCCACACTCTATATATGGGCGGGACCGGCGTGCCGGGCCGCCGTGGCGGCGGCGCACGGAATATTGCAAGCTCCCTTTCCCCCAGGAGGTTCGCCCATGAAAGCTCGCGACGCCAAGACGCTTCGGACGGCTGCCCTCGACACCCCGACCGACCTCAAATCCAACGCGGTCAAGGACATCGCCGGCGCGCTCAATATCCTCCTCGCCGACATGTTCGCGCTCTATCTCAAGACCAAGAACTTCCACTGGCACATGTCCGGGCCGCATTTCCGCGACTATCATCTGCTGTGCGACGAGCAGGCGGAGCAGATTTTCGCCACCACCGACGACATCGCCGAGCGCGTGCGCAAGATCGGCGGGACGACGCTACGCTCGATCGGCCACGTCGGCCGGCTGCAGCGCGTGCTCGACAACGACGCCGATTACGTGACGCCGCTCGACATGCTGGCCGAGCTGCGCGACGACAACAGAGAGCTCGTCGCCCACCTGCGCGAGACCCACGACCTGTGCGACGAGGGCGGCGACGTCGCCACCGCCAGCCTGATCGAGAACTGGATCGACGAGGCGGAGCGGCGCACCTGGTTCCTGTTCGAAGCCGGCCGCGTCGGCGAGCCGTGAGCGCGGGGAGCGATCGATGAGCAAGGTCACCTACGAGATCGTCGAGCACGACGGCGGCTGGGCCTACCGGGTCGACGGGGTGTTCTCCGAGACCTTCGCCTCCCACGACCTGGCGCGCCAGGCGGCCGAACGCGCCGCCGGCGAGCAGCGCGTTTCCGGAGCGACCACCGGCATCACCTACGAGGACAAGCAAGGCCGCTGGCACGACGAAGTGGCGCAAGGCGGCGACCGCCCCGAGACCGAGGTCAAGGGGTGAGGGCGTCCCACTCCCTCGTCATTGCGAGCGAAGCGAAGCAATCCAGGGCAGCCGGCGCGGCGGTTGCGGCTCTGGATTGCTTCGTCGCCCTTCGGGCTCCTCGCAATGACGGATTCGGCTTGCCATGACCTTCCTCTTCGTGCTGGTCGGCTGGATTTTTTCCCTGTGCCTGCACGAGTTCGCCCACGCCGCCGTGGCCTATCTCGGCGGCGACACCGGCGTGCGCGAGAAGGGTTATTTGACGTTCAATCCGCTGCGCTACGTCGACCCGGTCGTCTCGCTCATCATCCCGCTCGCGTTCCTGCTGCTCGGCGGCATCGGGCTTCCCGGCGGCGCCGTCTATATCGACGAGGGGCGGTTGCGCGGCCGATTGTGGGCGTGCGCCGTGGCGCTCGCCGGTCCCGCCGCCAATCTCGCCATCGCCGCGGCGATCGTGCTGGCGCTGTCGAGCGCCGCGGTCGCGGCAAGCGCGGCCGCCCCGGCGCTCGCCTTCCTGGCGCTGCTGCAGGCGACCGCCATCCTGCTCAACCTGCTGCCGGTGCCGCCGCTCGACGGCTATCGGGCGCTGGCGGCGTTCCTCGGGCGCGGCGTGCGCGTGACGCTCGACCGCTGGGGCGCGGTCACCTTGTGGATCCTGCTGGCGATCCTGTGGTTCGTGCCCGCCGCCTCCGCCTGGTTCTGGCTCACGACCTTCCGCTTCGCCGCCTGGCTCGGCATTCCGCTCGCGCTCGCCGCCCGCGGCCTGAGCGATTTCCGGATTTTTTGATTCGGCTCGGCCGTCATCCTGAGGGCGAGAGCGACGAAGTCGCGCGAGCGTCTCGAAGGATGGAAATAAACGCGGTGCTTGCGGCCATCCTTCGAGACGGTCGCGCGCTAATGCGCGCGGCCTCCTCAGGATGACGTCGTGTTTGTTGAAGCTCTCGTTATTTTCCGCGTGGGCACGGCGCTGACGCGCCTTTGCCCACCCTACCAAGCTCAATACCGGGCGACGGTCGGGCCGCCCCAGTTGAACAGGTAGTTGACCCCGAGCTTGAGCATTTGGACGCTGCGGTTGCCGGTGGTGAGCGTGTCGCCGGCGAGCACCGGCGCCGTCGCCGGGATGGTGAAGCTCTGGCTGTTGAGGCCGAGATAATCGTACTCGAGCTTCACCGTCCAGCTGTAGGCGAAGGCCCACTCGACGCCGGCGCCCACCAGCCAGCCGCCGGTGTTGTTGTTGTTGACGCCGCTGATCGCCGCGCCGGTCGTGGTGTTGGTGACGGTGAAGCCGTTGTTGCCGACCCAGCCGCCGCCGGCCTTGGCGTAGAACAGCGCGCGGTCGGCGACGAAGCCGAAGCGGGCGGCAAGGGTCGAGATCCAGGTGTTGTTGGAGGCGAGCGTGAGGACGCCGGCCGGCGTCGCGATCCCGGTGGCGGAATTGTCGGCGGCGACCCAATCGAAGTCCCCTTCGACGCCGACCATGAGGTAGTTGAACTGATAGTTGAAGCCGACTTCGCCGCCGCCGATGAAGCGGCCGTTGCTGTCGCCGTTGGTGAAGTTGAGACCGAACAGCGTGTCGGTGACGTTGCTTTGCGCCCAGGCGCCGCCGACGTTGCCGCCGACGTAGAAGCCGGTCCAGCTGAACAGCGGCGGCCCATAGAGCGGAACCGGGGCGGGCGCCACCGGCAGGTCGGCGGCGTTGGCGGCGAGCGCGGTCAGGAGGGCCGGGGCGACCGCGGCCGCAACGAGAAGCTTGCGCATGGGGAACCCCCTCGTCTTGATGCGAATCGGATGGCCCAGCGATACGCCCCCACAAGTAAACGGAATTCTGCGCCTGGCGGCGCAACCCACGCGGACAAACGGATTTCTCTTGCGCGTGGCCGAAAAGACACAGTCGCGACGTATCCTGGCACCGGCGGAGCCACTCGCTATTCGCTGGCGGCCAAGTGGAGTAGGCTTCGCTCCCAACCCGACGATCGAGGTCCTCATGAAGCAGCTTCTCATCGTCTCCGTCGCGGCGCTGACCGCGGCGGCCGTTCTGCTCGATGACGCCGCGGCGCGCACGCGCCGGCCGCGCGTCGTGATCCGCCCGGCGCCGCTCTACGACACCGAGCCCGGCGCCATCTACGGCTACGCCCCGGGCACCTATCGCCTCGGCGCCAACGGCGTGCTCTACGGGCCTTATCCGCTCAACCCGCGGATTGCGCTTTCGTACGGCGTCGGGCCGAACGGGGAATACGGCCCCGGCCCGGCGTGGTACCGCGAGCAATACGCGCCGGGCTGGTTCGGCTGGTACGGGCCGCAGTGGTGAGGCGAGCGGGGGAGGACGGGATTCGCGGAGCGCGCCAAACAAACGCGCCATCACACTGAGGATGACGTCGCGTTTCCTAGTTCCGTAGGGTGGGCAAAGCCCCCGGGACGAACTGCCCGGGGGCGTGCCCACGTGTCGTCATTGCGAGCGAAGCGAAGCAATCCAGGGCAATGGGCGCGGCGTCTGCGGCTCCTGGATTGCTTCGTCGCCCGTGCGGGCTCCTCGCAATGACGATCGGTTCTACCTGCGCGGCCGGGTCGATTGGGAAACCGCGGCCGCGAGCTTCTCGACCAAGTTCACGAGCGACAGGCGCAACGTGCCGTCCTTGATGGCGGCGAACGCGTGCGCCAGGCGGAACGACCGCGCGTTGGAAACAAGCGCGAGCGACGGCCGCGACGGTTCGGTGCCGTCGAACAGCACGGCAATCGGAACGCCGAGGACGGCCGCAACCTTGACGAGGCGGCCCGGCGCGATGCGATTGGCGCCGCTCTCGTATTTCTGCACTTGCTGGAACGTGACGCCGAGCTGGTTCGCGAGGCGCTCCTGCGACATGCCTTTGGCGATGCGCCAGACGCGCACGTTGCGCCCGACCGCAACGTCGATAATGCTCGGGCTCCTGGGGGACCTTTTAGCGGGCATCGAGATCGTGCAGACCTTATCATGCCGCGGCTTGCGGGACGCGCGCGGCTGACAACTTTCTCAAGATCGACGTTTTTCACGAGAGCTTTCATAGCTCGCGCCACCCCAGCGCGGGGATGCAATATTTGGTGGTGCCAGGAAGTCGCGAGGTTGATTTCGCGCCGAATCAAATGATGACAATTCTGCCAGTCATGACGGCGACCGAGACAATCTTATCCTGCACGTGGGGAGGCACCGGGTTCTCGGCAGAGCATTCGCGTGGCCGTGATTGCCTTGCCTTCTCCCCGGCGCTTCCCCGCTTCAGCATCAACCTGTTTGCGATCGCCTTACTTTGCGCGCGGGGCCGGAAACGCCGGCGTCCACGATCCCATCCGAATCTTGCAGTTGTCGACTAGGCTAGCCGGCAAGGCATTAAGTGGAGGGAAGGCCGGACTGTACGATCCCATTCGAACCTTGCCGTTGTGTTCGATGTCGGGAGTCGGAATTTTCACGGTGCTGTCGTCTTTCACGGTTATCTCCAATATCTAGACCCGACTCAGTGCGGGCCACAAAATATAGTATGGGGATATTGGGTTGTTAACCTTAGGG
>DASPVJ010000402.1:0-4179 GCA_035622435.1 Xanthobacteraceae bacterium
TCGCCCGCCGGGGCGGTGCTCATCACCGTCGGGTCGTCGGCCGCGCGCGTGTTCGCCGGGCTCTTGATCGCCGCCAGCCTCTCGATCTGCATCGGCGTCGCGATCCGCTACTACGTCGCGGTCGAGAAGCTCGCCTTGCCGACCATCACGCTTCTCTCGCCGGTGTCGCCGATCGCCTGGCTGCCGGTCGCCATCTTCCTGTTCGGCATCGGCAACGCGCCGGCGATCTTCATGGTGGTGATCGCGCTGTTCTTCCACATGGTGCTCGCGACCATCAGCCAGATCGACGGGGTCAACCGCAACCTCATCAACGTCGCCCGCACCATGGGGGCGTCGAAGTTCCAGACCTACGCCCGCGTCATCATCCCGGCGATCTTGCCGGGCCTGTTGATGGTGCTGCGGCTCAATCTGTTCGGCGCCTGGATGGTGGTGCTGGTGGCGGAGTCGACCGGGGTCGGCTACGGCCTCGGCCAGGTCATCATGCTGGCGCGCAACACCTTCAATCCGTCGCTGGTGTTCTTCACCATCGCGCTCATCGGCGTGCTCGGCTTCGCCTCCGACTGGGCGCTGCGCATGGTGCAGAAGCGCATCCTCTACTGGGTGCCGGAGACCACGGGGGTGCTGCGTGGCCTCTAGGCCGGTAAAACCGTTCTCCTCGCGCGACGCGGTCGTGTGCCGCAACGTCGGCAAGGTGTGGGCGGCGGGGACCGAGCGCGCGCACGCCGCGCTGCGCGACATCGACCTCGACATCGCGCCGGGCGAGTTCATCGTGCTGATCGGGCCGTCCGGCTGCGGCAAGAGCACGTTGCTCTACCTCGTCGCCGGGCTCGAGCCGGAGACCGACGGCGAAATCTGGTCGTTCGGCGACCGGGTGGCAGCGCCGTCGCCCGACCGCAGCCTGATCTTCCAGGAAACCTCGCTGTTTCCCTGGCTCACGGTCTGGCAGAACGTCAGCTTCGGCCTGTCGATCCGCGGCACGCCGGCGCACGAGCGCAAGGCGGTGGCGCGCGAGGCGCTGCACCGGGTCGGCCTCGCCGAGGCGATCGACAAGCGGCCGGACGAACTCTCCGGCGGAATGCGCCAGCGGGTGGCGGTGGCGCGCGCGCTCGCCATGCGGCCGAAGGTGCTGCTGATGGACGAGCCGTTCGCCGCGCTCGACGTGCAGACCCGCACCAAGATGCAGGACTTTTTGTTGGACGTGTGGCGCGACAGCTCGGCGTCGATCCTGTTCGTCACCCATCATATCGAGGAGGCGATCGCGCTCGCCGACCGGGTGGTGGTGTTCACGGCGCGGCCCGGGCGGGTCAAGACCGTGGTGCCGGTCGACATCCCGCGCCCGCGCGATCCGTTCTCGCCGCGCAGCGAGGTGCTGCGCAAGGAACTGACCGACATCCTGCGCGACGAGGTCGACCGCGCCTTCGCCGAGCAGGAGGCGCTGGCCGCGCCGGCGTGACGTTTACATTGACGTCATCCTGAGGAGGTCGCGCGCACTTGCGCGCGACCGTCTCGAAGGATGGCCCCAGGTACGGAGCGCGCTTCCATCCTTCGAGACGCTCGGCGCTTCGCGCCGAGCTCCTCAGGATGACGTTGTTATAATTGGGAGGCCGACCGATGCCCGTATCGCTCGTGCGCAGCCGCGCCATGATCTCGCGCGCGCTCGACCGCCACGCCTGGGAGGAAACAGCCGACGGCGCGGTGCTGCAGGAGGACGGCGTCATCCGCGAACTCGGCACCTACGCGGCGCTCAGGGCGCGTTACCCGAACGTGCCGGTGATCGGCACGGGGCAGGAGATTCTCCTGCCCGGCTTCGTCAACGGCCATCACCACATCGGGCTGACCCCGGTGCAGCTCGGCTCCCCCGACATGCCGCTCGAACTGTGGTTCATCACCCGCATGGTGATCCGCAACCTCGACCTCTATCTCGACACCCTCTATTCGGCCTTCGAGATGGTGGCGTCGGGCATCACCACCGTGCAGCACATCCACGGCTGGAACCCGGGCACCTTCAACGAGGTGGAGGCGAGGTCGGAGCAGGTGATCCGCGCCTACGAGGACATCGGCATGCGGGTCTCCTATTGCTACGCGGTGCGCGACCAGAACCGGCTGGTCTACCAGGCCGACCGGGAGTTCGTCGCCAGCCTTCCGGCTCCGCTGCAGGAGCCGATGAAGCGCTGGTTCGAGCGCTTCAAGACCAGCCTCGACGACAGCATGGGGCTGTTCGCGAGCCTGCACCGCAAGCATCAGAACAAGCGCCGGGTGAAGATCCAGCTGGCGCCCGCCAACCTGCACTGGTGCTCCGACCGGGCGCTTACGCTGCTCTCCGACGCGTCGAAGAAATACGCCGTGCCCATGCACATGCATCTGCTGGAGACGCCGCTGCAAAAGGAATACGCCCGGCGGCGCGGCGGCGGCACCGCGGTCGAATACATCGACCGCTTCGGCATGCTCGGGCCGCACATGACGCTCGGCCACGGCGTCTGGCTCAACGAAAAGGACATCGACCGGCTGGCCGAGACCGGCACCTGCGTGTGCCACAATTGCTCGTCGAACTTCCGCCTGCGCTCCGGGGTCGCCGCGCTCAATCATTTCGAGGCCAAGGGCATCAACACCGCCATCGGCCTCGACGAAGCCGGCATCAACGACGATCGCGACATGCTGCAGGAAATGCGCGTGGTGCTGCGCGCCCACCGGGTGCCGGGCATGGGCGACGACGTGCCGACCATGGCGCAGGTGTTCCGCATGGCGACCGTGGGCGGCGCCAGGACCACCGCCTATGCCGACGCGATCGGCACGCTCGCTCCCGGCAAGGCGGCCGACCTGGTGCTGCTCGACTGGAACCGCATCGCCTATCCCTATCTCGACGCGGAGACGCCGCTCCTCGACGCGGTGATCCAGCGGGCGAAGAGCGAGGCGGTGAAGCTCGTCATGTGCGACGGCGAGGTCATCTACCGCGACGGCCGTTTCACCAAGGTCGACCGCGACGGCGCGCTCAAGGCGCTGCACGACGATCTCAACAAGGCGCTGTCCGACGACGAGGTCGAGCGCCGCAAGCTGTCGAAGGCGCTGTTGCCGCACGTGAAGAATTTCTACAAGAATTATTACGACCCGGACAAGCACGCGCCGTTCTATCGGCAGAGCTCGCGGGTGTAGCGAGTGTAGGGCGCAATAGCGAAAGCGTATTGCGCCGTTATGCGCATCCCTCGCGGACTGCGCTTGACGACGGACGCGCGGCCGTGGCTATGCCCACTTCGCCAGGCGCCGATCGACCTCGGCGGCAAGCCGCTTCACCGCATCCGCGACGACGACCGGGTAGGGCTCGCCGCGCGCAAGCCCGCGCAGGCGCTCGGGCAGGCGCTTAAGTTCGCGTGCGACGCGGGCGCGCGCGTCGGCGAGCGGCGCGGGCGGCGACAGGCGGCGGCCGTCGCGCATGACCGGCTCGATCAACGGGCTGCCCGGCTGCGCGTCGTCTTCGAGCGACAGGGTGTCGCCGGCCATGCGGCCGTCCGGCCCGTAGCGGCGCCACACCTGCTTGCGGCCCGGCCACGTCGCCTTCGCGCTCGAGTGCTTGCGCCGAGCGAGGCCGGCGTATTCCTGGAGCTTGTAGGCGCAGTCGAGCGCCGGCAGATCCGACGACGTCGTCAGGCTGGTGCCGACGCCGAATCCGTCGATCGGCGCGCCCATCGCGAGCAGCCGGGCGATCTCGTTCTCGTCGAGCCCGCCGCTGGCGAAGATCGTCACCTCGGCGAGGCCGCCGTCGTCGAGGATGCGGCGCACCTCCTGCGACAGCGCCGCCAGATCTCCGCTGTCGAGGCGCACGCCGCGGATCGCGATCCCGGCGGCGCGCAGCCGCGGCGCCAGCGCCACCACTTTGCGGGCGGCGGCCGCGGTGTCGTAGGTGTCGAGCAGGACCACCAGGTTGTCGGGGCGCGAGCGCGCGAAGCTCTCGAACGCCGCCGCTTCGTCGTCGTAGGCCTCGATGAAGGAATGCGCCATGGTCCCGAAGAGCGGCAATCCGTCGAGCTTGCCGGCGAGAACCGTCGCGGTTCCGGCAAAGCCGGCGAGGTAGCTCGCGCGGGCGGCCATCACGCCGGCTTCCGCGCCGTGCGCGCGGCGCAGGCCGAAATCGACCATGAGCTTGCCGGGCGCGGCGAGCACCATGCGCGCCGCCTTGGAGGCGAT
>DASPVJ010000403.1:0-8897 GCA_035622435.1 Xanthobacteraceae bacterium
TGCCCGAAGGCCGCATGAACATCCTCCTCCTCGGCTCGGGCGGGCGCGAGCACGCGCTCGCCTGGAAGATCGCGGCAAGCCCCCTGGTCGAGCGTCTGTGGTGCGCGCCCGGCAATGCGGGGATCGCCGCGGAGGCGGAGCTTGCAGCGCTCGATCCGGCCGACCACCGGGCGGTGATCGCCTTCTGCAAGGCGCGCGCGGTCGATTTCGTCGTGGTCGGCCCCGAGGCGCCGCTGGTGGCGGGCATCGTCGACGACCTGGAAGCCGCGGGCGTCAAGACCTTCGGGCCGACCAAGGCGGCGGCGCGGCTCGAGGGCTCCAAGGGCTTCACCAAGGACCTCGCCAAGGCCAACCGCATCCCGACCGCGGCCTACGAACGCTTCGACGACGCCGCCCCCGCCAAGGCCTATGCGCGGGCTAAGGGCGCGCCGATCGTGGTGAAGGCCGACGGCCTTGCGGCCGGCAAGGGCGTGGTGGTGGCGCAAAGCGTCGCCGAGGCCGAAGCCGCCATCGACATGATGTTTGCGGGCGGGCTCGGCGCCGCGGGCGCGGCAGTGGTGATCGAAGAGTTCCTCACCGGCGAGGAAGCCTCGTTCTTCGCGCTGTGCGACGGCAAGACCGCGGTGCCGCTCGCGTCGGCCCAGGACCACAAGCGCGCGTTCGACGGCGATGACGGCCCCAATACCGGCGGCATGGGCGCCTATGCGCCGGCGCCGGTGATGACGCCGGCGCTGGAGCGCCGCACCATGGACGAAATCGTGCTCCCCACGGTCCGGGCGATGGCGGCCATGGGCACGCCGTTCACCGGCGTTCTCTATGCCGGCCTGATGATCGACGCCGAGGGCCCCAAGCTCATCGAATACAACGTGCGCTTCGGCGACCCGGAATGCCAGGTGCTGATGCTTCGCCTGATGTCGGACTTGGTGCCGGCGCTGGTCGCCGCCCGCGACGGCGTGCTCAAGAGCTTCGATTTGCGCTGGTACGACGCGGCGGCGCTCGCCGTGGTGATGGCCGCGCGCGGCTATCCCGGCGACTATCGCAAAGGCTCGGCGATCGAGGGGTTGGACGAAGCGGCAAAAATCGAAGGCGTCGCGATTTTCCACGCCGGCACGCGCGCCGAGGGCGGACGCATCCTCGCCAACGGCGGCCGCGTCCTCGACGTGTGCGCGCTCGGCCGCACGGTTAGGGATGCGCAAGCGCGCGCCTATGCGGCGGTCGACCGCATCCGCTGGCCGGAGGGCTTCTGCCGTCGCGACATCGGCTGGCGCGCCGTGGCGCGAGAAACAGCTCTGTTCCGGTGATTGCACGCTCGGGAAAATCGCAGTATATATTTAAGTCCGTCTGAGTATATATGGATCTCGTTATGGGCATTCTCATTAAGCGTCCGGATGCGGAAGCCAAAATTCGCGAGCTTGCGGCACGCACCGGCGAGACCATCACCGAAGCGGTCGAACGCGCTGTCGACGAACGATTGGCGCGGCTCCCGCCGCCGCGACGAAAAGGCCGCATTGATCGCAAGAAGCTTGCCGAACTTCACGCCTATTTCGACTCCTTGCCGAGGATGAACGAGCATCTCTCCGATGAAGACATCGTCGGATACGATGAGGATGGCGTACCGAAGTGATCGTCGTCGATACCTCGATCGTCGTGGCTATCATGCGGAGCGAACCCGAACGCGCAGCGTTCGAAGATGTTCTGGACGATGCTCCGGCAGCTATTATGTCGGTTGTTTCCTATGTGGAAACCCATATGGTCATCGCGGGTCGACGGTCGGATGCCAGTTTTCGGCGCGCGGAACATTGGTTCGAGGTGCTTGGCATCGAGATCGTGCCTGTGACGCCGGAACAAGGGGTTTTGGCAGTCGCCGCATTTCTCCATTATGGAAAGGGTCGTCATCCAGCGGCGCTCAATCTATCGGATTGTTTTGCCTACGCGCTCGCCAAGCACCGGGGTGCGCCCTTGTTCTTCAAAGGCAACGACTTTCTGCAGACCGACATCGTACCCGCGTGGCGCCCATAGGGCTGCCGCACAACCAGGGCCGCATTTCTAGTGTGGATTAACGGCGCAATCGGCTGCATGCCCGTCGCGAGCCCATGAACGGCTTGGCAGTCACTCTGCGCGATGCCCGGCGCGACGAAGTTCCTCTGATCGTGGCGATGTTGGTCGACGATGCGCTCGGCGCAACGCGCGAGCAGGCCGTCGATCCGCTGCCGGCGGCCTACTACGACGCCTTCGACGCCATCGCGGCGAGCCCCGACAATCGTCTCTTGGTCGCCGAGCTTGACGGCGAAGTGGTCGGCACCTTGCACGTCACTTTCATCCCGGGCATGGGCAGGACCGGCGCGACCAAGATGCTGGTCGAAGAGGTACGCGTCGTCGGACCGCGCCGCGGCACCGGCATCGGCCGCGAGATGATGGCCGCCGTCATCGCCCTTGCCCGTGCCCGCCGCTGCAAGAGCGTGGAACTCGCCTCCCACCGCACCCGCGTCGACGCGCACCGCTTCTACGCGCGCCTCGGCTTCGTCGCCTCCCATGTGGGCATGAAGCTCGCGCTCGATTAAGAATCGTAGCCCGCATTGAGCGGAGCGAAATGCGGGAGTCCCGGATGTCGCTGTCGCTCCATCCGGGCTACATGGAACCCATGACGCAGGTCGACCGGCAGGCGGCTTTTACCGGCACCAAGGAGGTGGCCGCGGCGCTGAAGTTCGCGGTCGCCCCGCTCGAGCAATATCTCGCCAAGAACGTCGCGGGCTTTGCCGGGCCGCTGACCGTGCGCCAGTTCAAGGGCGGCCAGTCGAACCCGACCTACATGCTGGAAACGCCGCAGCGCCGCTATGTTCTACGGCGCAAGCCGCCCGGCAAGCTGTTGCCGTCGGCGCACGCGGTCGATCGCGAGTTTCGCGCCATCAGCGCGCTTTACCCGCAAGGCTTTCCGGTCGCCGAGCCCGTGCTCCTGTGCGAGGACGCGAACCTGATCGGCACGGCTTTTTACGTCATGGGGTTCGTCGACGGGCGGGTGTTCTGGGAGCCGCACATGCCGCAGTCGAACCCGGCCGAGCGCGCCGCCGTCTACGACGCCATGAACGCGACGCTGGCGCGGCTGCACGGCTTCGATCCCGCCGCGATCGGGCTTGGCGCCTTCGGCCGCGGCGAGAACTACGTCGCCCGCCAGGTCGACCGCTGGTCGAAGCAATACCGCGCGTCGGAGACCGAGAAGGTCGACGACATGGAGCGGCTGATGGCGTGGCTGCCGCAGAACCTGCCGCCGCCCGGGCCGGTGCGGGTGGTGCACGGCGACTATCGCCTCGACAACATGATCCTCGCGGCTGACGCGCCCCGCATTCTGGCGGTGCTCGACTGGGAATTGTCCACCCTCGGCGATCCGCTGGCTGATTTCTCCTATCACCTGATGCAGTGGGACATGCCGTCGACGGATTCGAACGCCGGCACCGGAACTTTGCTCGGCCGCGACCTCGCCGTCCTCGGCATCCCGGCCCGCGACGCTTACGTCGACGCCTATGCGGCGCGCACGGGCCTCGATCCGCGGCCGCATTTGCCGGTCTACCTCGCCTACAACTTCTTCCGCCTGACCGCGATCCTCCAGGGCATCGTCGGGCGCGTGCGTGACGGCACCGCGACCAGCGAGCACGCCCCGACCCGGGCGCAGTTGGTGCGGCCGCTTGCCGCCCGCGCCTGGGAGTTCGCCCGCGCGGCCGGGGCACGGTGAGCAAACCCGGCCGCGCCGGGGCCGCGCGCAAGACGGTCGCGCTTGCGCTCGGCGGCGGCGGCGCGCGCGGGCTTGCCCACGTGGCCGTGCTCGAGGCGCTCGACGATATGGCGCTGCGGCCGGTCGTGATCGCCGGCAGCTCGATCGGGGCGGCAATCGGCGCCGCCTACGCGGCCGGCATGTCCGGCAGGGCGATCCGGCGGCACGTGATCGCGTTGGCGCACGGCCGGGGCGAGACGATCGGCCGGCTCCTGGGCGCGCGCGCGACCACGCTCTCCGCCCTGATCGCCGCCCCGTTCGGCAACCCGATGCTGCTTGACGCGGAGAAGCTTTGCGCCGCGTTCCTGCCGGCGGCGGTGCCGGAGGACTTTGCTCAGCTTGCCGTTCCGCTCATCGTCCCGGCGACCGACCTCTACGGCCGGCGCGAAGTCGCCCTCGCGTCGGGCCCGCTCAAGCGGGCGATCGCCGCCTCCATGGCGGTGCCCGGCTTGATGCGCCCGGTCGAGCATGACGGCCGGGTGCTAGTCGACGGCGCCGCGGTCAACCCGCTGCCGTTCGAACATTTGCGCGGGCGCGCCGACATCGTGCTTGCCGTCGACAGCACCGCCGGCCCGACGGCGCCGCGCGGCATGCCCGAACCGTGGGAGAGCCTGTTCGCCACGCTCCAGGTCATGAGCCAGACCATCATCGCCGAGAAGCTCAAGCACGGCGCGCCGGATATTCTGCTCCGGCCCGACGTCGGCGCCTTCCGCATCCTCGACTTCTTCCAGGCGAGCGCGATCCTGCGCGCGGCCGAGCCGCTCAAGGCGCAGGTGAGGGAGCGGGTCGGGGCTTTGATGAACGCGTAGCCCGCATGAGCACGTAGCCCGCATTGACGCCCGTGAAAGCGGGCAGAAATGCGGGAAGGGCAGACCCGGATTTCTCGCCGCCATCGCGCCGGTCAATCCGGGCTACGGTCCTATCGGCGCTCCTTGAAAAAATCCGTGAGCAGCTTGGCCGCCTCCACCGCGCCGATGCCGCCGTAGACCTCGGGACGGTGGTGGCAGCTCGGCGAAGCATAAAAGCGCACGCCGTTGTCGACCGCGCCGCCCTTTTCGTCCGGCGCGCCGTAATAGAGGCGGCGGACGCGCGCGAACGAGGCCGCCGCCGCGCACATGGGGCACGGCTCGAGCGTAACGTAGAGGTCGCAGTCGACGAGGCGCTCGGAGCCGATCGCCGCCGCGGCGGCACGAATCGCCAGCATTTCGGCGTGCGCAGTCGGATCGCGGTCGAGGAGCGTGCGGTTGAAGGCGCGCGCGATGACCGCGCCGTCGCGCACGATCACGCAGCCGATCGGCACCTCGCCGGCGGCGATCGCCGCACGGGCTTGCGCGAGGGCTTCGTCCATGAAGGACATCGGCGTGGTCGTTCCGGCCGGTGAACTCTGATATCAGGCGCGATGTTATCGATGACTTCAAACATGCGCCGCAAGCACATACCCCCTCCCCCACCCTCCCCCGAGGGGCACCCCGCGACGCAAGCGTCGCGGGGACCCCGTAGCGGGGGAGGGAGCGGTCAGCGCCAGCGTGTGGCCAAGGCGATCGCGCGGGCGGGGCTGGCCTCGCGCCGCGAGGCGGAACAATGGATCGCCGCCGGGCGGGTCGCGATCAACGGCACGACCATCGCGTCGCCCGCCGTCAACGTCGGCGCCGCCGACCGCGTCAGCGTCGACGGCAAGCCGCTGCCGGCGCGCGAGCGCACGCGGCTCTTCCTCTATCACAAGCCGCGCGGCCTCTTGACGACCAACGCCGACGCGCGCGGGCGCCCGACTATCTTCGCCGCGCTGCCCAAGCACCTGCCGCGCGTGGTGAGCGTCGGGCGGCTCGATCTCAACACCGAAGGCCTGCTGCTGCTCACCAACGACGGCGGGCTGGCGCGGGTGCTGGAGCTGCCGTCGACCGGCTGGCTGCGCCGCTACCGGGTGCGCGCCCACGGCAAGGCGACGCAGGAGGCGCTCGACCGTCTGCGCGCCGGCATCACGATCGAGGGCATCCGCTACGGGCCGATCGAGGCGACCCTCGACCGTAGCCAAGGATCGAACGTGTGGCTTACCTTCGCCATGCGCGAAGGCAAGAACCGCGAGGTCAAGAACGTGCTCGGCGCACTCGGGCTTCAAGTGAACCGGCTGATCCGCGTGTCGTACGGGCCGTTCCAGCTGGGCGAACTTCCCGCGGGCGCCGTCGAAGAGGTGCGCACCCGCACCTTGCGCGAGCAGCTCGGCGAACGGCTCACCGCCCTTGCCGGCGCCGATTTCGCGCTCCCTTTCCCCGCGAAGCGGGGAGAGGTGAACTGATGCGCATCGTCGGCGGACGCCTGCGCGGGCGCGCGCTCGTCGGCCCGAAGTCGGCGGCGATCCGGCCGACCGCCGACCGCTTGCGCGAGGCGCTGTTCAACATCCTCCTCCACGCCTACGGCGATCCGATCGCCGGCGCGCGCGTGCTCGATCTCTTCGCCGGCTCCGGCGCGCTCGGTCTCGAAGCGCTGTCGCGCGGGGCGGCGTTCGTCCTTTTCGTCGACGACGGCGCCGAGGGGCGGGCGCTGATCCGCGCCAATGTGGAGGCGCTCGGGCTCGGCGGCGTCACAAGGGTGTTCCGGCGCGACGCCAGCAAGCTCGGCGCCGCCCATCCGGTCGAGCCGTTCGGCCTCGTATTCGCCGATCCGCCCTACGGCCATGGGCTTGCCGAGAAGGCGCTCGCCGCCGCACGCGCGGGCGGCTGGCTCTTGCCGGCGGCGCTGGTCGTGGTCGAGGAGGCGGCTGACGCAAAGTTCGCGCCGCCCGCAGGCTTCGCCGAACTCGAGCGGCGCACTTACGACGACACGGAGCTGATTTTCGCGCGCTACGGCGGATGACCAAACAAACGGCGGGAACGCTCACCTTCGCCCGAACAGGCGCTCGATGTCGGCGAGCTTGAGTTCGACGTAGGTCGGCCGGCCGTGGTTGCACTGGCCGGAGTTGGGCGTTTCCTCCATCTCGCGTAACAGCGCATTCATCTCCTCGGGCTTGAGACGCCGGCCCGCCCGCACCGAGCCATGGCACGCCATGGTCGAGGCGACGGCGAGCAGGCGGCGCTCGAGCGGCAAGGTCTCGTCCCATTCGGCCATGTGCTCGGCAAGGTCGCGCACCAATGCGGCGGCATCGATTTCGCCGAGCAGCGCCGGGGTTTCGCGCACGGCGACCGCGCCGGGTCCGAACGGCTCGATCGCAAGGCCGTAGCGGGCAAGCTCGGCCGCGCGGGCCGTGAGCGCTGTCACATCCGTTTCGTCGAGTTCGACGATGTCGGGGATGAGCAGAATCTGCCGGGCAACGCCGCTTGCGGCGAGGCTCGCCTTCATGCGCTCGTAGACCAGGCGCTCGTGGGCAGCGTGCTGGTCGACGATGACGATGCCGTCGCGTGTCTGGGCGACGATGTAGGTCTCGTGCACCTGGGCGCGGGCGGCGCCGAGCGGCCGGTCGAGGAGGTCGGACGCCGGCTCGACCGCTTGCGCGCGCGCGTCGGCCGCAGGTCCCCCGGTCGCGAAGGCCGCCTGCGCCGCTTCGGCGAATCCGGCGACTGCCGCAGCCCCGCGCGCGAGCGGGCGCGCCGGCGAACGGGTCCAGTCCCAGCCGCCGGGCCGCGGCGCGACGGCGGGGCGCAGCGCGGTGACCGTCTCGGTTCCCCCAGTCGTTGCCGCCCGCCGGGTCTCGCGCGCCAGCGCCTCCTGCAGGGCGCGCACCATGAGCGCGCGCACCAGCCCCGGCTCGCGAAAGCGCACCTCGGTCTTGGCCGGGTGCACGTTGACGTCCATCTCGCGCGGATCGAGGGTCACGAACAGCGCGACGATCGGGTGGCGGTCGCGCGGCAGGTAGTCGGCGTAAGCGGCGCGCACGGCGCCCACCAATAATTTGTCGCGCACCGGACGGTCGTTGACGAAGAGATACTGGCCGAGCGCGTTGGCGCGGGTGAGCGTCGGCAGCGCGGCGAAGCCTTCGATCATGAGCCCGTCGCGCCCGCCCGCGATCTCGACGGCATTGCCGCGGAACTCCGGCCCGAGCACGTCGACGAGGCGGGCGAGGCGCCCGACCGCGCCCGGCATCGCTGCCGCCCAGGCGACCGGCGCGCGTTCGTCGAGCGCAAGGGAAAACGCCACGTCCGGGCGGCTCATGGCGAGGCGGCGCACCGCCTCACGCAGCGCCTCGGCTTCGGCGCGGTCGCTCTTGAGGAACTTGAGCCGCGCCGGGGTCGCATAGAAGAGGTCGCGCACCTCGACCCGCGTGCCCTCGCCGAGCGCCGCCGGCTTGACGGCGGACTTGACGCCGCCCTCGACCAGGATCGACCAGGCGTTGGGCTCGCCGGCGTGGCGGGTCGTAATCGCAAGCCGCGCCACCGCGCCAATCGACGGCAGAGCCTCGCCACGGAAGCCCAGGGTGCGGATCGCCATGAGGTCGTCGCCGGCGAGCTTCGAGGTGGCGTGGCGCTCGACCGCGAGCGCCAGATCCGCGCGCGTCATGCCCTCCCCGTCGTCGCCGACGCGCACGAGCCGCCGGCCGCCGCCGTCGGCCGCGATTTCGATGCGCCGGGCGCCGGCATCGAGGGCGTTCTCGACGAGTTCCTTGACGACGCTCGCCGGGCGCTCGACCACTTCGCCGGCGGCGATGCGGTTGACGACGGCTTCGGTGAGCTGGCGGACGGGCATGGCGGGCGTGCGAGTCGAGGCTGAGGATTTTACATCAATCCTCGGCCGCGGGTTGCCTCGCGCGCAGGCGCTTGAGGCCGGCGCGGCGTTTCTTCGTCTCCAGGCGCTCGCGGTGCGCCCGCGCGGGCGGCCGGGTGGGCCGGCGCGGGGTCGGGGCGGCGGCGGCGCGGCGGATCAGGTCGATGAGCCGGTCGCGGGCATCGTCGCGGTTGCGCGCCTGGGTGCGGTGGCTTTGCGCAGTGATCACCAGCACGCCCTCGCCGGTCAGCCGCTTGCCGGCGAGCCGCGCCAGGCGCGCGCGCACCTCCGGCGGCAGGCGCGAGCGCGCGACGTCGAAACGCAGCTGCACGGCGGTCGAAAGCTTGTTGACGTTCTGCCCGCCCGGGCCCGAGGCGCGGATGAAGCTCTCCTCGATCTCCCGTTCGTCGATCGCAATGGTGCCGGTGACGCGGATCAT
>DASPVJ010000404.1:0-6878 GCA_035622435.1 Xanthobacteraceae bacterium
GCGATGCAGATCTGTTTGCAATATTCGAATTGTGCGAGGTCGAATTGCCGGCGCAGCGCCAACAGCATCTCGCGAACGCGTTCGGCGTTGTGCTGTGCCGTCGAGAAATCGAACGTGATGTCCAGATCGTCGGACGCCGGCATCTCAGGCTCCCCGTTGCCGTCGGGTGTCGTGCCGGCATGCCTAGCCGCATGAGCCGAGGCCGTTCAAGATAAACTTGACGCTCGCCGCGACTCGGCTGGATCGGCGGCGATGGCCCAGCGCGCCGGTGAGAGGCGCGCCGGCCGTTTGCTATCGATCCACTCACGTTATAATCCGTCACCCTGAGAGTGTTCCCCGGATGCGGTGCAGCGCGCAGCGAAGCGGAGCGGTGCGCCGCTGATCCGGGGTCCACTGAGTGTCTGGACCCCGGGTCTGCAGCGCATCACTTCGTGCTGCGCTGCGCCCGGGGAACACGCCGACTGCTCGAGGCCGTCGCTGCGCTACGGCACTTAGGTGACGGAGAACAGTGCCACCCCATGTCCGTCATGCCCGCGATGCCGACGAGCCGCACCGTCCCCGCCCTCATCGACGAGCAGGCGGCGCGCTTTGGCGCGCGCGAAGCGCTGGTCGGCGCCGGCCGGCGTTATACCTATGCGGCGTTGCGCGGGGAGGTACGCGCTTTCGCCAAGGGGCTCTACGCGCTCGGCGTGCGCAAGGGCGACCACGTGGCGATCCTGATGGGCAACCGGCCCGAATGGGTGATCGCCGACCTCGCCGTCTGCGCGCTCGGCGGCGTCATGGTCGCGGTCAACACCTGGGTCACCGGCCGCGAGCTTGCCTACGTGCTCGCCCATGCCGACGCCAAACTGCTGATCGCGAGCGATCATTTCCTCAAATACGATTACTTCGCCATGCTCGCGGAACTCGAGCCGCTGGCGCGCACGCTGCCGCGGCTCGAGCGCATCGTCCACGTGGGCGCGCGCGACTATCGCGGCTCGCCCCCGTTCGCGGAGGTCTATGCGCGCGGCCGTTCGGTCGGCGACGGCGAGATCGATCGCGCCGCCCGCGCCGTCGATCCGCGCGACGTGGCCTATCTGCTCTACACCTCGGGCTCGACCTCGACCCCCAAGGGCGTGCAGTTGCAGCACTACGCGCTGATCGAGAACATGTGGCACATCGGCGAGCGCATGCACGTGAGCGAGCGCGACCGGCTGTGGCTCGCCGTCTCGCTGTTCTGGGGCCTCGGCTGCGAGAACGCCCTGTTCAACCTCTTGACCCACGGCGGCTGCGTGGTGCTGCAGGAAAGTTTCGAGGCGGGCGAGGCGTTGCGCCTGATCGAGGCCGAGCGCTGCACCCTGTTCTACGGCACGCCCAACATGGCGCAGGCCATGGCCGAGCATCCGGCGCGCGCGGCGCACGATCTCACCAGCCTGCGCTCGGGCGGCACCGTCGGCACGCCCGAGCAGATCAGGCGCGTGGTCGATCTCGGCGCCCGCGACGTTTGCAACATCTACGGCCTCACCGAGACCTACGGCAACTGCGCGGTGACCGACGCGGCCGAGCCGCTGGCGGTGCGCCAGACGAGCGTCGGGCGGCCGCTGCCCGGGGTCGATCTCCGCATCGTCGATCCGCAGACCGGGCGGCCGCTCGCCGCCGGCGCAGTCGGCGAGATCCGGGTCAAGGGCTACGTCACCGTCGGCTACTACAAGGACGCCGACAAGAACCGCGCCGCGTTCGACGCCGACGGTTATTTCGTCACCGGCGACCTCGGCGCGCTCGATGCCGAGGGGCGGCTTTATTTTCGCGGCCGCATCAAGGAAATGATCAAGACCGGCGGCATCAACGTGGCGCCGGCCGAGGTCGAGGAGACGCTGATGGCGCATCCGGCGGTCAAGCTCGCCTGCGTCACCGGCGTTCCCGACGCGCGGCGCGACGAGGTGATCGCCGCGCTTATCGTGTGCGAAGCGGGGCGCGCCGTCGCCGAAGCCGAGCTGATCGCCCACTGCCGGCGCGCGCTCGCCTCCTACAAGATTCCCCGCCTGGTGAAGTTCGTGAGCGAAGCCGAGCTGCCGCTGACCGTCACCGGCAAACTGCAGAAGAACCGCCTGGCGGAGTTTTTTACGAAAATGTAGGGCGCAATAGCGAAGCGTATTGCGCCGTGTAGCCATCGGCGCATTACGCGGCCCATCGGCCGCTAATGCACCCTACCGACAGGGAATCGCACCATGACCGTCATCGCCTGCGTCGCCCACACCCAAGACGTCCTCGGCGAGGTGCCGCGCTGGCACCCGGTCGAAGAGGCGCTCTATTGGATCGACGCGTTCAAGCCGGCGGTGCACCGCCTCGACCCGGCAAGCGGCAAGGTCGAGAGCTTCACGCCGCCGGAAAAGCTCGGCTCGTTCGCGCCCTGCGCCGGCGGCTCCTTGCTGATCGCCGGGCGCAACGGGCTCGCGTTCTACGATCCGCCGAGCGGGCGGCTCGAGCGCATCGCCGATCCCGAGGCGGGCGGGGCGGTCAACATCCTCAACGACGGCCGCTGCGACAAGCGCGGGCGGTTCTGGGTCGGCTCCATGAGCAAGACCATGGCGCGCGCGAGCGGTCGCCTCTATCGCCTCGAGCGCGGGCGGCTCGACGCGGTCGCCGAGGACATCTGGGTGTCGAACGGCGTGTGCTTCAGCCCCGACGACAGCAGAATGTATTTCGCCGACAGTCACCTGAAGACGATCTTCGTCTACGACTTCGACCTCGCGGCGGGAACGCTCGGCGCGCGGCGCGTGTTCGCCGCCATGGGCGAAAAGCCCGGCGTGCCGGACGGCTCCTGCGTCGACGTGGACGGCTTCGTCTGGAACGCAGCGTTCGACGCCGGCCTGATCGTGCGCTACGCGCCGGACGGCCGCGTCGACCGCACGGTCGCGCTGCCGGTGAGCCGGCCGACCGCTTGTACGTTCGGCGGGGCGAACCTCGCGACGCTCTACGTGACGACGGCGCGCTTCCGCCTGCCGCCGGACAGGCTTGCGGCGGAGACTTACGCCGGCGGATTGCTCGCCCTCGACGTCGGCGCGCGCGGCCTGCCCGAGCCGATGTACGCAATCGGATGTCAGAGGTCGGATGTCGGAGGTCAGTCCTGATCTCCGACCTCCGACATCTGACATCTGATCTCTGACATCCGATCTCTGTTACCCCGTGTACTCCACGATGTGCATGCCGGCGCCCCAGCGGTCGATGAGGTAGAGCCGCCCGTGCTCGTCGGTGCCCACGTCGTTCGACTGGATCGCCTCCTGGCCCTCCGGCGTTGCCGGCACGTAACAGCCGACCTCGGTCGGCCGCAGCGGATCGCGCACGTCGACCGCGCGTAGCCCCGCGTTGAAATAGGTGAGGAACACGAGGTTCGCCCACGGGCCGTCGGAAGGAATGTTCTCGACGATGTTGTGGGCGCCGAAGCGGCCGGGGCGGTTGAAATATTTCTCCCGCTCCGGGAAGAACGTCGCCACCGGCAGCGGCTTCGTCTCCTCGCGGATGTCGATGATCCACATGAACTGGCTGTCCCAGTATTTCTGCTTTCCGCGCGCTTCGTCGGTGACGACGAGGTACGGCCGGTCGCCGATCGGCCAGGCGGTATGGTTCGATCCGGGAAACGGCGGCGACCAGCTCAGGTGGCCGACGAGACGCATGTTGGCGAGATCGCTGCAGTCGATGACGGCGATGCCGCCGCCCCAGAACGCCGCGAACATGCGGTTGCCGCGGATCGTCGGCGGCCCGTGCAGGGTGCAGGCGGTGTCGGCCGGCCGCGGGTCGTTGCCGGCGCCGCCGCCGTCGGCCTTCTGCCACGGCAGGCCCCAGATGCTCACCACTTCGGGCTTGAGCGGATCGCGCACGTCCATGGTCCAGATCACGCGCCGGTTCCAGCCCTCCGCGTCGTTGGGAAAGAACGCGAGCTGGCGCGCGTTGTCGACGCCGAACCGGTGCGGGCCGCTGCCGGGCATGGCGTAGAAGCCGACCTCGCGCGGCGCCGCCGGCGTGCCGATGTCGAACATGTAGAAGCCGGCGCGCGCGTTCCGGCCCGCTTCGCCCGGCAGCCGCTCGGCGTTCACGTAGAGGATATCCTCGCCGACGATGCGCAGCTTGTGCATGTGGATGCCGGGCGGCGCGCGGAACTCCGCCACCTTGCGCGGGTTCTTGGGATCGCGCACGTCGTGGACGGTGAAGCCCTCGGGCCCGTTGAAGCTCGCGCCGCCGACCGCGCCGACGTAGGCGTGGCCGCGCTTGACCTCGACCAGGCTGCCGCCGCCCCACGCGGCGGAGGGATCGTGGCCGATGAGGCGGAAGTTCTTCGCTTCCTCGGGATAGCGCATGGTCGCTGCTCCTCTTATCCCTCCCCCCTCACGCGAATGGGGGAGGGGAACCCGAGCGGTGAAGACTCGTCAACCATGTTCGTCAGCCAAATCGCAAGCATGTTTGTCAGCGATTTGGCAAACTCTGTTGGCTATCCGTGGGTGAATCGATTGCCGACAATTTTACACGGAGGCTCGCATGGGGCCATCGCAACCGGCACGACGCGCGACGCACGATCGGGCGCGGCGCAACCCGGCGATCCGTCCGGACTACCTGCCAATCTACAAGGTCAAGGCGGAGGCGAAGCCGGCCGCGGACGCGCCACCCGCGCCCGCGCAGGTTTCCGCGCCGCCGCAGCGCAGCCGCGCCACCCGCGCCTTCCTGATCGCGCTGATCGCCGCCGTCGCCGTGAACACGGGCGCGCTCATCGGCCTCGTCGGCTGGGGCGTGCTGCAGGCGTTCGGGGTGTTCGGCGAGCCGGCGATCGAGACGGTGCAGCGCGAACACGCCGCCTCGCTTGCGAGGCTCGACGCGAGCGTCGAGGCGCTCAACGCCTCGGTCATGGGATTGAGCGCCCACGTCAACGCCGCCGGCGAGCGCGAGGACGCCGCCAACCGCCGCGTCGCCGAGATCGACGACGCGCTCGGCGTGCTGCGCACCGGCATGAACGATCTGCGCGCGGCGCAGCCGGTGCCGGGCGAGGAGCCCTGGCGCCAGCCCGTCGCCGATCTCGCGGCGAGCGTCGCCAAGGTGCGCGGCGACGTGACCGGGCTGCGCGCCTCCCTCGACGAGCGGCCGCGGCCGCCGGCGGGCGTCGCCGCGCGCCTCGACCGCATCGAGCAGGCGATGATCGCGCACAACCTGCTGGGTCCGATGCGCGGCGCGATCGAGCCGGACGCGCGGCCGGCGCCGCCGGCCGCCCGCGACGATCCGGCGACCGACGGCCACATCATCAGCCTGCCGACGGCGGATTAGCCGTATCAACAAATAAAACGTCATCCTGAGGAGGCCGCGCGCCTTCGCGCGGCCGTCTCGAAGGATGGAAACAGCCGCGGCGCCCATGTCCATCCTTCGAGACGCTCGGCGCTTCGCCATAGCCGACGCTCTGCGTCGGCGTTCTATACATCAAGAACGGCGGCCGAAGGCCGCCTACGGCTCCTCAGGATGACGTGGAAATTTGTTTGGCGGCGGACGTCATTTCATCCCGAGCTTGCCCAGCGCCTGCTCGACGAACCGGTTGGTGTAGGTCTTGGTCACGTCGATATGGGCGGCGGCGACCTCGGGGATCGATTGGCTCAGCACCGCGAGCGCCGCCTCGGCGCCCTTGGGGTCCATGGCGCCGGTCTCCGAATACATCGGGATCGTCTTCGTGAGCGCCGCCAGATAGAGCGCCTTGTCGGGGCCGACCATGTCGGGCGGCATCTTCGCCATGATCTCCTCGGCGCTGTGCTGGCGGATCCATTTGAGCGTGGCGACGATGGCGCTGGCGAGCGCCTGGGTCTCGGTCTCGTGCTTGGCGATCCAGTCGCTGCGCGTATAGAGCGCGCCGGCCGGATAGTCGCCGCCGAACAGGTCGAGGGTGTCCTTGCGGGTGCGCGTGTCGCTCAGGATCTTCAGGTCCTTGTATTTGGTTTCGAGCACGGTGACGAACGGATCGGTCATCACCGCGGCGTCGACGCGGCCCTGCTCCTGCGCCGCCACCGCGGTCGCGTCGGCGCCGATGCCGACGATCGCGGCCGCGGTCGGATCGATGCCGTTCTTGTGCAGCAGATATTTGACGAAAAAGTCGGTCGACGAACCCGGCGCGGTGACGCCGACGGTCTTGCCGGCGAGGTCCCTGACCGAATTGATCTCCTTGGCGTGGACGGGCGAGACGACGAGGACGAGGCCGGGGAAGCGGTCGAAGGTGGCGAAGGCCGCAAGCGACTGGCGCTTGGCCGCCATGATGACGCAGTGGTCGAAATAGCCCGACACCACGTCGGCGCTGCCGCCGATCACCGCGGTGAGCGCCTGCGAGCCGCCCTTGAAATTGACCAGTTCGACGTCGACGCCGGCGGTCTCGTAGGCGCCGAGTTCCCGCGCCAGCACCGCCGGCAGGTAGCAAAGGCACGCCGCCCCGCCGACCGCGATGGTGACATGCGGCTGGCCCTCCTTGGCGGCGGCCGGCGCCGCCATCAGGGCGAGCGCGACGAGCGCAACGAGCGCCGGCAGGCGCCGGATCGGTCCCATGGTTTCCTCCGCTGTTGGTTGCGCCCGATCTATCACATCGCAAGAGGGGCGGCGACCGGCCGCGCCCGCGCGCGCGCGCTCCTCAGACGCCTTGGCAATCGCAGATGAAGGTGGGATGATTTTGCACGAAATTTAGCACAGAAAAAATGTAAATTAAAGGAGGAGCGGATGGCCACCTACGTCGACGTCAAGGCCGACCTGACGCCGGACCAGCACGAGCGCGAGCTGCGCCGCGCCGTCATCGCCGCCACGGTCGGCACCACCATCGAGTGGTACGACTTCCTGCTCTACAGCACCATGGCCGGGCTCGTGTTCGGCAAGCTGTTCTTCCCGCA
>DASPVJ010000405.1:0-3976 GCA_035622435.1 Xanthobacteraceae bacterium
CCGCCCCATGACTGCGCGCCTCATTCTTGTCTGCCACGGATCGACCGAGGCGACGCGCCGGAGAGCCTTTCCCCGCGACGAGCCGCTCGACGACCGCAGCAAGGCGCGTGCGGTCGCGCTTGCCGGGCGTCTGCCGCGGGCGGATTGCTGCTGGACCAGCGCCGCGTTGCGAGCCCGTGAGACCGCCGCAGCGCTTCGATTGAGCGCGAGCGTCGAACCGAAGCTGCGCGAGTGCGACTACGGACGATGGGCCGGGAGGAGCCTGAGCGAGATCGCCGCCCATGAGTCCGATGCGGCGGAGGCTTGGCGGCACGATCCCGCCGCCGCGCCGCACGGCGGCGAATCCGTTCTCGACCTCATCCGCCGCGTCGCGGCTTGGCTCGCCGACGAGCTGGCGCGCGACCGACGCTCGATCGCCGTGACCCATGCGACGATCATCCGGGCGGCCATCGTTCACGTGCTCGACGCCCCGCCGCCGTCGTTCTGGCGCATCGACGTTGCGCCGTTGTCGGTCACGCGGTTGAGCGGCACGGGCGGCCGCTGGACCGTCCTGTCGAGCGGATGCGCGCCGTGACCCGCGGCGTGCGGGCGCCGACTTGAATGCGAGGCAATCCGGCAAGACCATCCAATCGGGTCGCCTTCCTCACTTCTTTTGGCTGCTGCCGACCGGAGTGAGGCCGCTCTCTATCATGACGGGAGCGGCAGCCGGCGACGCGAGAAAAGCAATGAGCGCCCGACCTGCCGCCGGTTCCTTCGCGCTGGTCGCGATGCCCGCCGAGAATACTGTGATCTTCTGTACCTCGGGCGGCAGCGGCCCTACGATGTCGATGCCGCGTACCGGCTTGAGCTCGCTGATCTGTTGAAAGCCCATCTCCGCTTCGCCGCGCGCGACCACCTCCCCGACCGGCTCGGCCGGAATCATTCGGCTCTTGCCCTGCATCTGATCCTCGATGCCCAGGCGCTTGAACAGCTCGTTCTCCACGTAGACCCCGCTGGCACTGTCGGAATAGGCCACGGACTTTGCTGCCAACAGGGCGCGCCTGAGCGCATCGACCGAGCTGATCTCGGGTTTCGGGGCGCCGGCGCGCACAGCGATGCCGATTGGCGAGCGGACAAGCTCGACCTCGCTGCCGGCGACGACCTTCCCCTGCTTTGCGAGGTCAGCGAGCGCGTAACCCACCATGATGAGCACGTCTGCCGGCTCGCCGCGCGACAGGCGGACCGGAATGGCGTTTTCGGTCGTACCCATGGAGGGCCCGAACGCGGTGACAACCTTGTTTCCGGTGCTGCGCTCGAACTCCGGCACAAGCTCCCGATAGGCTGCGGTCAGCCCGCCGGAAATCATGACCCTGACTTCCGCGCCTTCTGCAATCCCGGATACGATCAGTGCGGCGCCAATCGCCACCGTGGCCAAGATCGATAATCTTACCGGCATGGCACTTCCCAAGACGCAGCTCGTCGAGGATTTCCACGAACCAGATCGTTGGCAACCTGCTTGCCGGCACAGTGCAATGCCTCATTTCGTGAAGCAAGCCGGTCCCCAAACCTCCCACATGCGGACGATCACGGCGGCTTTCGAGGGTCAGAACAAACGGCCGCCGTCCGGGACCCTCTGGTCCGGCGCAAACAGCACAACCTCTCCGTTAGCGTCGGGGAAGCCGAGCGTCAGCACGTCGGACATGAATTTGCCGATCCGACGCGGGGGAAAGTTCACGACGGCTGCGACCTGCCGGCCGACCAGCGTACCGGCCGTGTAATGATTGACAATCTGCGCGCTCGATCGCTTGCGCCCTACCACAGGACCGAAATCGATGGTGAGCTTGAGCGCCGGCTTGCGGGCCTCGGGAAACGGCTCCACTGCCACGATGGTGCCGACCCGGATGTCAACGGACAGGAACGCATCGAACGTGATCGTCGGTCCAACCGGTTGGTCGGCAGCATGGGTCACGGGCATAGACATCTCCAATCGTCGACGAATTGACAGGCGATGACGCAGATGCGCTCATATTAGATCGCCCACAGAAGCTTCGCACGGCAATGGAGCCGCGCTCTGTCGGCGAGGTCGAGGCGGTCGAGCGGATGCGCGCTGTGACGCGCGACGCGCCGGCGCCGTGAGAATATAGAGTGCGAATTGCGATCGGCGACAATCTTGATGGTGACGCACGGCGTGCGGATGCCAGGAGCACAGGATGACCAATCTCACGACGACCGGCCACAGGCTGCAGGGGATCGATCTCAAGGTGAGCCGGAAGGGCCGCGGCCCGAACATGCTGGTCTTGCACGGAGGCGGCGGCCCGGTGCTCGGCTATCCGTTCGCCGATCGTCTCGCCGAACGCTTCGAGCTGATCGAACCCGTCCATCCGGGCTTTGCCGGCACGCCGATCCCGGATCACTTCGACGGTCTCGAGGACCTCGTCTATCTCTATCTCGATCTGATGGATACGCTTAAGCTCGAGCGGACGGTCGTGCTCGGCAACTCGCTCGGCGGCTGGCTCGCTGCCGAGATCGCGGTGCGCACGACGGCGCGGATCGCCAAGCTGATCATGGTCGATGCCGTCGGCGTCAAGGTCGGCGGCCGAGAGGAGCGCGACATTGCGGACGTCTTTGCCACCTCGCAGCGGGAGCTCGAGCGGCTGATGTGGCACGATCCGACGCGGGCGCCCGACCCGTCGAAGTTCACCGACGACGAGTTGAAGATCGTGGCGGGCAACCGGGTCGCCCTGTCGCTCTACGGCTGGGACCCCTACCTGCACAATCCGAAGCTGCGCCACCGCCTGCACCGGATCAAGGTGCCGACCCTGTTCATCTGGGGCGCCAGCGACCGCCTCGTGACCCCGGCCTACGGCAGGGCCTACTGCGGCATGATCCCGGGCGCGCGCATGACGGTGGTAGAGCGCGCCGGGCACGCGCCGCACGTCGAGCAGCCCGACGCCTTCGTTGCCAGTGTCATGAGCTTCGCCGATTGAAGGAAAATACCCATGAAGACCTGGTTCTTCACCGAGGACGCCTACCCCTATCTCCCCGATCCGGCGGAGTACGAGTCGATCCGCGTCAACCTGCCGAACCGCCACTACGATCCGGTCAAGGGCGCCGACCTCTATCACATGTACCTGGACATGTGGCTCGCCGCCGAGGGTCACGGGCTCGAGATCATGGTCAACGAGCACCACCAGACCGCCACCTGCGTCGTGCCGGCGGCACCGCTGCTGCTGGCGATCCTGGCGCGTCAGTCGAAAACGGCGCGGCTGCTCATCCTCGGCAACCCGATCGCCAACCGCAACCAGCCGGTGCGCGTGGCCGAGGAGATGGCGATGATCGACGTCATCTCCCGCGGCCGGCTGGAGTGCGGCTTCGTCCGAAGCGTGCCTTGGGAGGCGGCGGCGGCCAACATCACGGCGTATCGCGGCGCCAACCGCTTGTGGGAGGCGCACGACCTCATTCTCAAGGCATGGACGACGCACGACGGGCCGTTCAATTTCGAGGGCCGCTGGTATCATCACCGACAGGTGAACATCTGGCCGCGCCCGTTCCAGCAGCCGCATCCGCCGGTGTGGGTGACGATCGGCAGCGCCGCCAGCGCCGCGCCCGTGGCCGAGCGCGACTATATCGGCGCCGTGTTCCTGGCCGGCTACATGAACGTGCGCAAGATCTTCGACGGCTATCGCGCGGCCTACCTGAAACGGCATGGGCGACCCGCCCACCCCGACCGGTTGGCCTATGCGGCGCTCGTCTACGTTGCGGAAACGCAAGCCCAGGCGCGCGCGGGCGCGGAGAAGAATCTCTGGTACATGCGCTCGAACAAGGTCACCCCGCATCACTCGAACCCGCCCGGCTACCACGCGCCGGATGTGGCGGTGAACTTCATGAAGGGCGCGGACTCGGTCGTGCCGCGCAATCCCTCGCTCGAGGATCAGATGGCGCGCGGCAACGTCTTCGCCGGCACGCCCGACCAAGTCTACGAGCAGATCAAGACGCT
>DASPVJ010000406.1:0-13108 GCA_035622435.1 Xanthobacteraceae bacterium
TGCGTCATCGCCGGGCCGACCTGCGACTCGGTCGACGTGCTCTACCAGGTCACCCCCTACCCGCTGCCGATCTCGCTCGCCATCGGCGACAAGGTGCTGATCGAGGCGACCGGCGCCTACACCACGACCTATTCGTCGATCGGCTTCAACGGCTTTCCGCCGCTGCGGCAGTACGTGATTTGATCTGACTTAATCCCTCCCCCGCGAAGCGGGGGAGGGTGGCGAGCGAAGCGAGCCGGGTGGGGGCTGCACCGTCATTGCGAGGAGCAAAGCGACGAAGCAATCCAGGGCGGAGTTGGAACCCCTGGATTGCTTCGCTTCGCTCGCAATGACGAGCGCCCCCACCCGGCCGCGCGCTTCGCGCGCGTCCACCCTCCCCCTTCGGGGCAGGGATTGGCGCCCTACCCCAAATCGATGATTCCCGCCTCGCCGGCCTCGGTGCCGAAGGCGAGCGCCTTGCCGTCGGCGCGCCAGGCAAGCGCCGACACCGGCGCGCCCGTCGGCTTCCTGGCGAGGATCTCGGCGCCGTCCTCGATCCGCACCAGGAGCAGCAGGCCGTCGGCGTAGCCGACCGCAGCCACCGCCTCGCGCGGATGGCAGGCGACGATGGCCGCGCGCCCCGGGTAGGGCGCGAGCATGCGCGGCGACTGTCCCATCGGACCGTCCTTCGACTGGAACGGCCACAGAATCAGCTGCTCGGAGCCGGAGCTCGCGAGCCACTTGCCGTCCGCGGTCCAATCGAGGGAGCGCACCTTGGCGGAGTAGCCGGACATGCGCATGTGCTTGCGGTCGACGACCCGCCAGCCGTGCAGCATCGGCTCCTGCATGGCGGTGACCAGGAACTTGCCGTCCGGGCTGAAGCTGACCGTGAGGTGCGAACCCTTCCACTCGAGCCGCTCGGGCGCGGCGGCGGCGTTGGGAAACCACAGGCTCACGCCGTTGTAGTGAGCGACGGCGAGACGCTTGCCCTTGGGCGCGAAGGCGAGCCCGCCGACCGTCGACGGCACCTCGATCGTGCGCGCGTCGCCCTTGCCGGTGAGCGCGAAGGCGCTCTTTCCCGCCGACCAGGCGATCATGCCGTCGGGCCCGAGCGCCACGTGGTCGATCCACCGCCCCTTGGGGTCGCGGGCGACGAGGCTCGTTTGCCCGCGGCCGTCGACCGCCATCACCTTGCCGTCGTCGCCGCCGGTGACGACCCGCGCGCCGTCGCCGGCGGTCGCCAGGATGCCGCCGGCGTGAACGACGACGCGCGCTTCCTCCGCGTCGTCGCGGGCGAGCAGCATCGCCTCCTCGCCGAGCGCGAAGACCGCGACCTTGCCGATGAAATGCGCGCCGATGACCGCCGCACCGACCGCGACCGGGCGCGTGCGCTCGATGACGGACGGGGGCTCTTGCGCTTCGGTCACGACGATCGGGGCGCGGGCGTCAGGCCACGCACGAATCGAAGCCCTTGCGGATCATCGCCTCGGGCAGCTTGCGGCCGATGAAGACGACGCGACTCTCGCGCTTCTCATCCGCGGCCCACGGGCGCTGGTGGTCGCCGTCGAGGATCATGTGCACGCCCTGGAACACGAAGCGGTCGGGGTCGTCCTTGAACGCCAGGATGCCCTTGGCGCGCAGGATATTGGGGCCTTCCTTGGCGACCAGATCCTGCACCCAGGGAAAGAACTTGTCGGGATCGAGCGGCTTGTCGGTCTTGAGCGCCAACGCCTGCATGTCCTCGTCGTGATAGTGCTTGAGCCCGTGATGGTGATGGCCGTCGTCGTGGTCGTGCGCGTGGTCGTGATCGTGATGATCGTGACCGTCGCCGTCCGCCGCGAGGAACGCCGGCTCGATGTCGAGGATGCGGTCGAGGTCGAAGGCGTTGCGCCCGAGCACCTCCGGCAGCGGCACCTGGCAGCGCTCGGTGCGGTGGAGCTTGGCGTAGGGGTTGATGCCGCGGATGCGCATTTCGACTTCGCGCAGGTCTTCCGCGCCCACGAGGTCGGTCTTGTTGATCAGGATCACGTCGGCAAAGGCGATCTGGTTCTTCGCCTCGGGCGCGTCCTTGAGGCGGTCCTTGAGCCACAGGGCGTCGGCGACGGTGACGACCGCGTCGAGCTTCGCCTTGCCGCCCACGCTCTCGTCCATGAAGAAGGTCTGGGCGACCGGCGCCGGATCGGCAAGCCCGGTCGTCTCCACGATGATGGCGTCGAACCGGCCCTTGCGCCGCATCAGCCCGTCGATGATGCGCACGAGGTCGCCGCGCACGGTGCAGCAGACGCAGCCGTTGTTCATCTCGAACACTTCCTCGTCGGCGCCGACGACGAGCTCGTTGTCGATGCCGATTTCGCCGAACTCGTTGACGATGACGGCGAACTTGCGCCCGTGCGGCTCGGACAGGATGCGGTTGAGCAAGGTGGTCTTGCCGGCGCCGAGATAGCCGGTGAGCACGGTGACGGGAATCCTGTCGGACGATGGCCGTTCGGGCATGCGGGACCTCTCCTGGGCCCGCTATATAAGGGGTCCCGCGCGTGCCTCAAAGCCTTCGCGTCGTAGCCCGGATGAGCGGCGTCAGCCGCGACATCCGGGAATCCCGCATTTCCGCCCGCTTCCGCGGGCGTCATGCGGGCTGCACGATCAGACCCGGCCCCCCAGCGCCTTGGCGAATTCGTGCACGTTGTGGCGCATCATGTCGATGTAGGTGCCGGCGGGGCCGTCCGGTTCGGACAGCGCGTCGGAGTAGAGCTTGCCGCCGACGGCCGCGCCGGTCTCCCGCGCGATCTGCTCGATCAGCCGCGGGTCGGTGACGTTCTCCATAAACACCGCCGGGATCTTCTGCTTTCTGATTTGCGCGATGATCCGCGCCACGTCCTTGGCCGAAGGCTCCGCCTCGGTCGAGACGCCCTCGGGCGCGATGAAGCGCATGCCGTAGGCGGCCCCGAAATAGCCGAAGGCGTCGTGGGTGGTGATGATCTTGCGGCGCTCGGGCGCAATGCCGGCGATCGTCGTCCTGACCTCGTTCTCCAATTCGTCGAGCTTGCCGAGATAGGCTTGCGCATTGGCGTCGTAGATCGCTTTGCCAGCGGGGTCGATGGCGGCGAGCGCGTCGCGAATGTTGGCGACGTAGATCTTGGCGTCGGCGATCGATTGCCAGGCGTGCGGATCGGTCAGCATGCGTCCGGGATGGTCCTCGTCGGACATCCGGCGCGGCGTAATTCCGTTAGTGACCACGACCATCGGCGCCTTGGTGCCGGAGGCGGTGACGAGCCGCGTCATCCAGCCTTCGAGGCCGAGGCCGTTGACGAAGACGATCCGGGCGGCGGCGAGTTCCTTGGCGTCGCCCGGCGTCGGCGAATAGACGTGGGCGTCGCCGTTCGGGCCGACCAAGGTCGCGACATCGACGCGGTCGCCGCCGACGTTGCGCACCAAATCGCCGATGATCGAGATGGTGGCGACCGCCGCGATCCTGTTTGGATGGACCTCCTGGGCCGCCGCCGGCGCCGCGATGAACGCCGTTGCCAATCCGGCGATCAAAAGGCTGCGTCGCGTCGTCATTCGGGTCCTCCGTTGTGCGTGCCGGCCGCTTACGCTTCGAGATGGCGCCGCGGCACCGCCAGCCAGACAAGCCCGCCGACCGGCCCGATCAGGACCGACACCGCGTAGAGCGCGCCCGCCACCAGGATGATGGCCGGCCCCGACGGCAGGTCGGCGTGATAGGACACGAGCAGGCCGGCGTAGCCGGAAACGGCCGCGGCGGCGACGGCGACGCCGATCATGGCGGTGATGTCGCGCGCCCAGAACCGCGAGATCACCGCCGGCAGCATCATGATGCCGACGGCGAGCAAGGTGCCGAGCGCCTGGAATCCGCCCACGAGGTTCATCACCACGAGGGCGAGAAACGCGATGTGGGCGGGGCCGCCGGCGCGGCTGACCGAGCGCAGGTAGCCGGGATCGACGCATTCGACCACCAGCGGCCGCCAAATCAGCGCGAGGATGACGAGCGACACGCTGGCGATGCTGACGACCAGCATGAGCGTCGGATCGTCGATGGCGAGCACCGAGCCGAACAGGAAATGCAGCAGGTCGACGTTGCTGCCCTTCACCGACACGATGGTCACGCCGAGCGCGAGCGAAATCAAAAAGAAGGCGGCGAGCGCCGCGTCCTCCTTCAACGCCGTGGTGCGCGCGATCAGGCCGGCGCCGATCGCGATCAGGAAGCCGGCGATCAGGCCGCCGCCCGCCATGGCGAAGAGGTTCAAGCCGGCGAAAAGAAAGCCGATCGCCGCGCCCGGCAGGATGGCGTGCGCCATGGCGTCGCCGATCAGGCTCATGCGCCGCAGCATCAGGAACACGCCGACCGGGGGCGCGCCGAGCGCCAGCGCCAAGCTGCCGACGAGCGCCCGGCGCATGAACTCGAACTCGGCGAACGGAGCGAACAGGGCGTCGTAGAGCATCAGCTGCCTTCTTTCACCTCTCCCCGCAGGGGAGAGGTCGACGCGCGAAGCGCGTCGGGTGAGGGGGTTCCGGCGATTCAATTGAACCCACAGTAACCCCCTCACCCCGACCCTCTCCCCTACGGGGAGAGGGAGAAGCTACGCGGCGCACGCGTGCGCGTGTTCGTCGAAGGCCTCGCACATGCGGCGCGCCTTGAGCAGGTTCTCCGCGGTGAGGACAGCGGCGGTGTCGCCCCAGGCCACCGGCGCGCGCGCCAGCAGCAAGGTCTGCGGAAACGTGCTGCGCACCAGGTCGATGTCGTGCAGCGCCGCCAGCACGGTGCGGCGTTCGCGGTGCCAGCGCCGCACCAGGTCGAGCAGGTCGGCGCAGGTCTTGGCGTCGATGGCGTTGAACGGTTCGTCGAGCACGATCAGGCTCGCGTCCTGCAGCAACAGCCGGGCGAACAACGTGCGCTGCATCTGCCCGCCGGACAGCGTCGCGATCGGCCGGTCTTCGAAACCGGTGAGCCCGACCGCGGCGATCGCGTGCTCGATGTGGTCGCGCTCCTTGCGGCCGATGCCGCCGAACAGGCCGGCGCGCCGCCACAGCCCCATCGACACCATGTCGAAGACGTGGATCGGGAAGGTGCGGTCGATGTCGGCGATCTGCGGCAGGTAGGCGATGTCGCGCACGCTCAGCCCGCCACGCTCGATGCGCCCGGCGAGCGGCCGCAGGGTGCCGACGATGCCCTTGAACAGCGTCGACTTGCCCGCCCCGTTGGGGCCGACCACCGCCAGCAGCGCGCCCTTCGCAACCTCGCCGTCAAGGTGATGCACCGCCGGATGGCGCTCGTAGCCCAAGGTCAGGTCGGAGAAATGCAGCGCCGCGCTCGTCATGACACCGCCCAGAGGACCGCCCCCCACAGGACGGCGATCAGCACCGCTACTCCCGCCAGGCGCTGCCACGCGGACAGGCGCAGGATCGACGGCGCGATGGTCGCGGGCGCATGCGGCGCGTCGCCGTGCGAATGGCGGGTCAGGGACATCATCACCTCGGGAGTGTTATATTATAACGTTTCTAGCATGTCCAGGGACAGGCTTCGCTCGCAACGACGGCTAACCGAGCGGCCCGTTGGCGAGCTGTGCCAGGTCGAACCGCGCGACCTCGCTCAAGAGTTCGACGAACGCCTGCGCCCCGAATGCGAGCGCCGCCTCGCCCTTGGCCGCGGTCGCCAAGGTCGCGTCGCCCATGGCGCCCGCCGGATGCAGGTCCTGGCTCATCCAGCCGAAGCCGACCGGATCGTCGGCGCGCAGCCATTTGTACGCGCGCGCCATGGCAAGCGTCGCCGGGACGAAATTCTCCGCTGCGTCAAGACGCACGAGATCGGGCCGGGCCGCGAGCATGATCGAGGTTTCGATGTCGCCGCCGTGGATGCCATGCGCGATCTCCTCCGGCGCGAACAGGCCATCCGGATAGCCGAGCCGCGCGAACGAGCAGGCGACGACGAGCATGCCGAGCCGCACGCGCACATCGAGCGCCGCCATGTCGATCGCCGCGACGTTGCCGCCGTGGCTGTTGGCGATGACGAGCTTGCGGATGCCGGCGTGGTTGACGCTTGCGGCGGTCTCGGTCAGCCCATGCATGAACGTCTCGGCGCCGAGCGACAGCGTGCCGGCGAAGGCGCGGTGCTCGTGCGAGGTGCCGATCGCGTGCAGCGGCAGGAACGTCGCCTTGACCGCAGCGGGCAGCCGTTCCTGCGCGCGCGCCAGATAGGCCTGCGCGATGAAGGCGTCGGTCCCGACCGGCAGATGCGGCCCGTGCTGCTCGATCGCCGCGACCGGCAGCACCGCGATCCAGGAGGCCTCCGCGTCGGCGAAATCCTCCGTGGTCATCTCGGCCCAGTCGCGCTTCAACGGCACCGCATGCTCCTTTGCTGGCGCGGAAACCTAGGGCGCGAGGTCAACCCTCGCAACCGGCTGGGCAAGCGCGCGCGGCTCGCCTATTTTCGCGCGAGAACCGGAGGATGATGGAATGACGCCTGGTCCGCGGCGCCTCGGCCTCGCTGCGCTCGTCATGCTGCTGACGATCGCGGGCGCGAACGCGCAGGCGCGCGACAAGGTCAGGTTCGGCACCAACTGGGTGGCGGAAGCGGAGCACGGCGGCTTCTATCAGGCGGTCGCCGACGGCACCTACGCCCGTTACGGGCTCGACGTCACCATCGTTCCGGGCGGCCCGCAGGTCAACAACCGCATCCTGCTGCCGGTCGGCAAGATCGATTTCTTCCTCAGCGCCAACCTGCTGCAGGCGTTCGACGCGGTCGCCCAGAACATCCCGACGATCAGCGTCGCCGCCCTGTTCCAGAAGGACCCGCAGGTCCTGCTCGCGCATCCCGACCAGGGGATCGAGCGTTTCGAGGACCTCAAGAAGCTCACGCTGTTCGTGTCGAGCGAAGGGCGCGCCACCTATTTCCAGTGGATGAAGGCCGACTACGGCTTCCGCGACGAGCAGGTCAAGCCCTACACCTTCAACCCGCAGCCGTTCCTCGCCGACAAGAAGAGCGCCATGCAGGGCTACGTCACCTCGGAGGCCTACGCGGTCGAGCGCGAGGGCCGCTTCAAGCCGAAGATTTTCCTGCTCGCGGACCAGGGCTTCGACACCTACTCGAGCCTGATCGAAACCCGGCGCGAGCTCATCGACAAGCAACCCGACCTGGTGCGCCGCTTCGTCGAAGCCTCGATCATCGGCTGGATGAACTACATCTATCGCGACAATTCGGCCGGCAACGCGATGATCAAGCGCGACAACCCGGAAATGACCGACGCGCTGCTCGCCTATTCGGTCGCCAAGCTCAAAGAGTTCGGCATCGTCGATTCCGGCGACACGGGCAAACTCGGCGTCGGCGCCATGACCGACGAACGGGTCAAGAGCTTCTTCGACAAGATGGTGCGGGCCGGCGTCGTGAAGGCGGACCTCGACGTGGGCAAGGGCTACACCTTGCAGTTCGTCGACAAAGGCGTCGGCCTCGACCTGCGGCCGAAGAATTGATGCGAGCGACCTCGGCCTCCGCCCCCTCCCTACCCCTCCCCCGCAAGCGGGGGAGGGAACAGACCGAGCCACACGCGGCTCCCTCTCCCCGCAACGGGGTCCCCGCGACGCAAGCGTCGCGGGGTGCCTCTCGGGGAGAGGGTCGGGGTGAGGGGGCGTTTGGACGAACGCGGTGTTTGGAGAGGCCCCCTCACCCGACGCGCTTCGCGCGTCGACCTCTCCCCGCAAGCGGGGAGAGGTAAGCGCCGTGCCTGCTCCGACGCCCCCCATCGTCGCGCTGCGCCGGGTCGGCAAGGCGTTCGCCAACGCGGTCGTCGCGCTCGACGATTTCGATCTCGCGGTGCGCCAGGGCGAGTTCGTGTCGCTGCTCGGCCCGTCCGGCTGCGGCAAGTCGACGGCGCTGCGGCTGATCGCCGGGCTCGCCGCGCCCACCCGCGGCGCCATCGCATGGGGCGACGCCGATCAGCCTCGCGCCATCGGCTTCGTGTTCCAGGAGCCGACTCTGATGCCGTGGAGCGACGTGTTCGGCAACGTGCACCTGCCGCTCAAGCTCGAGGGCCTCGACCGCACCGCGGCGGCGGCGCGCGTCGACGCGGCGCTTGCCGGGGTCGGGCTTGCGGACTTCGCCCGCGCCTACCCGCGCGAACTCTCCGGCGGCATGAAGATGCGGGTGTCGATCGCGCGTGCGCTCGTCACCGCGCCGCAGCTCCTGCTGATGGACGAGCCGTTCGCCTCGCTCGACGAGATCACCCGCTTTCGCCTCGCCGACGATCTGCTCAAGCTGTGGCAGGCGCTCGGCAAGACGGTCGTGTTCGTCACCCACTCGGTGTTCGAATCGGTGTTCCTGTCGAACCGCATCGTGGTGATGACGCCGCGGCCGGGCCGGGTGTTCGCCGAGATCGCGATCGACGCGCCCTACCCGCGCGACGACGGCTTCCGCACCTCGCCGGAATACGCCGGCTTCTGCCGCCGCGTGTCGCAGACGCTCGCCGACGCCATGGCGAGCGAGGGCGCGCCATGAGAACCGAACCCGCGCCCACCGGCGAGCCCCGCGAGCGGAGCCGGCGCGAGAGCGCGCTGCGCGTCGCGCTGCCGGTCGCCGTGCTGGCGCTCGGCGCGCTCGCCTGGGACCTGGCGGTGCGCCTCACAGAAACGCCCTCCTACCAGGTGCCCGGTCCCGGCCTGGTGCTGCAGACGCTCGTGTCCGACTGGCCGATCCTGTCGGCCTCGCTCCTCGTCACCCTGACGACCACGTTCCAGGCCCTCGCGCTCGCCGTCATCGGCGGCGTCCTCCTCGCCATCCTGTTCAGCCAGTCGCGCGTCGTCGAGTATTCGCTCTACCCCTACGCGGTGATCCTGCAAGTGACGCCGATCGTCGCCATCGCGCCGCTGCTGCTGATCTACCTGCCGCAGCCGGCCGCCGTGCTCGCCTGCGCCTGGATCGTCGCGTTCTTCCCGGTGCTCGCCAACACCACGCTCGGGCTCAACTCGGTCGACCGCAACCTCGCCGACCTGTTCGCCCTCTACGGCGCCTCGCGCGTGCAAATCCTGTTGAACCTGAGGCTGCCCTCGGCGCTGCCCTACATGCTGGGCGGCCTGCGCATCGCCGGCGGCCTCTCGCTGATCGGCGCGGTGGTGGCGGAGATCGCCGCCGGCTCGGCCGGCGCCGGCACCGGGCTCGCCTACCGCATCGCCGAGTCCGGCTACCGCCTGATGATCCCGCGCATGTTCGCCGCGCTGCTGCTGCTCTCCGCCGCCGGCATCGCCATCTTCTTCGCCCTGGCGCTCGTCTCGCACCTGGCGCTGCGCCGTTGGCACGAGAGCGCGCTGCGGCCGGAGCGGTGACGACAGGCACTTCGGCGCAATTTGCGCTACCATGCGGCCGGCACAAGCACGGGACATCGGCGATGAACGACATTGCATTGGCTCCCTACCGGGTCGAGGCCTACAACACGGCGCACGACTCCGAGAACAAGATCCACGACGACGAGGTCGCGCGCCGCTACGGCTTTGCCGGCGGGCTGGTGCCGGGCGTCGACGTCTACGGCTACATGACGCACCCGGTGCTGGCGCGCTGGGGCCGCGCGTGGCTCGAACGCGGGCGCGCCGAGTGCCGCTTCGCGCAGCCGGTGTACGAGGGCGAGACCGCGACCGTGACCGCGGTCGAGCGCGACGGCGGGCTTGCGCTCGAAGTTCAGAGCCGCGGCACGCTTTGCGCCAGCGGGCAAGCGTGGATGACCGATCGGCCCGTCCCGCCGCCGATCGACGCGTTCGCCGAGACGCATCCGCCGGCGGTGCGCCCGCGCGCCGACGAACGCACCTTGGCGGGCGGAACCCCGCTCGGCATCGCGCCGTTCCGCCTGACGCCGGAGTACGCGGCGAAGTATTTGCGCGATGTGCGCGAGACCGATCCGATCTACGCCCGCGACGGCCTCGCCCACCCGGGCACGATCCTGCGCCTGTGCAACTGGACCATCGCCCGCAACGTGGCGATGGGGATATGGATCCACGTCGGCAGCAAGCTGCAGAATTTTTCCGCCGCGCGGGTCGGCGACGAACTGACGACGCGCGCGCGGGTGACCGACAACTACGCGCGCAAGGGCCACCGGTTCGTTGATTTCGACGCGCTGGTCATCGCCAACGGCGGCACCGCGGTCGCGCGCATCCTCCACACGGCGATCTACCGGCCGCGCCAGGCCGCCGAAGCCGGATAAGCCGAGGAGCGGGCGTGACGATCGTTCCCCTCGAGCGCGCTGAAGCGGCGCCGGCACCGGCTCTCGCCGCCGACCCGCTCGCGCCCGACTGCCGCGGGATGAATTTCTTCCGCATCGATCCGGGATTGCGGCAGTTGTTGGCGCTCTATCTCGACCCGGCGACCCTGCGGCACTTCGAGCCGCATTTCGACCGGCTCGGCGCGCTTGCGGGCGGACGGCTCGACGAGCTGGCGGCGATAGCCGACAAGCATCCGCCGGTGCTGCACGCCCGCGACCGCCGCGGGCGCGACGAGGACTTGATCGAATACCACCCCGCCTACCGCGCGATGGAGGAAATCGCCTTCGGCGATTTCCAGTTCCACGCCATGAGCCATCGCGGCGGGGTGCTCGGGTTCGACGCACCGTTGCCGCCGGTCGCCAAATACGCGTTCCAATATTTGTTCGTGCAGGCCGAGTTCGGGCTGATGTGCCCGATCAGCGTGACCGACACCTCGATCCATCTCGTCGCCAAGTACGGCAGCGCGGAGCTGAAGGCATTGCTGCTGCCGCGCATGCTCTCAGCCGACCCGGCGGTCCAGTGGAAGGGCACGCAGTTCATCACCGAGAAGGCGGGCGGCTCCGACGTGGGCGCGATCGAGACGGTGGCGCGGCGCGAACGCGGCCAATGGCGGCTCCACGGGGAGAAATGGTTCTGCTCGCACGCCGACGCCGACGTGGCGCTGCTGCTGGCGCGGCCGGAAGGGGCGCCGGCGGGAACCCGCGGGCTTGCGCTGTTCGCCCTGCCGCGGCGAACCGAGGACGGCCGGCGCAACGCCTTCAGGATCGTGCGGCTCAAGGACAAGCTCGGCACCCGCTCCATGGCGAGCGGCGAAATCCGCCTCGAAGGCGCACTCGCCTATCCGGTCGGCGAGCTTGCCGACGGCTTCAAACAGATGCTCGACCAGGTGAACCTGTCGCGCCTCTCGCACGGGGTGCGGGCCGCCGCGATGATGCGCCGCTGCCTCAACGAGGCGCTGGCGGCGGCGCGCGGGCGCACGGCATTCGGACGGCACGTCGCCGACTTCCCGCTGATGCGGCGCCAGCTCATGAAGCTGATGGTGCCGGCCGAGCAGGCGCTCTCCATGGTCCTGTTCGCCGCCGACGCCATGGGCCGCGCGAACGCAGGCTCGGCGGAGGCGAAGTTGATGCTGCGCGTCCTCACCCCGCTGGTGAAGTTCCGCGCCTGCCGCGACAACATCGCGGTGGCGACCGGCGCCATGGAGGCGCGCGGCGGCAACGGCTACATCGAGGAATGGGTGGCGGCGCGCCTCGTGCGCGACGCCCACATCGGCGTGCTGTGGGAAGGGACGAGCAACATCATCGCCCTCGACCTGATCGGCCGCGCGGTCGGCAAGGCGGGGGCGCACCGGGCGCTGGCGCAGCGCCTGTCCGAGCGGCTCGCGGACGCGCGCGGCTTGCCGGCCGCGCACCGCGGACGCCTCGGCACCGCACTCGACCGCGCCATGGCGCTCGCCGAGAGGATCGCGCGCGCTCCGCGGTCCGAGCACCTTTCGCGCAAGGCGGCGAGCGCGCTTTACAACGCGATCAGCGCCGTGCTGCTCGCCCATGAGGGCGTGCAAGACCCGCGCGACGCGCGCCGCCTGCTCGTCAGCCGCATGGTGCTGGAGCATCGCCTGAGCGCGCGCGATCCGCTCGCCGAGGCCGAAGCCGCCTGGGAGGTACCGGCGATTGATCTGCTACTGACCGACGCGCCGGTGCCGCTCGGTGAGGCACAGGCGTTGGTGGATTCGTAGGGCGCGATAGGCCGAAGGCCGTATTGCGCCGATTGGATGCGGAACGGCGCAATACGCTTCCCCCCGCCTTCGCGTCGCCTTCGCGGGGGTAAGGCTATTGCGCCCTACAACATTGACATCGCGCCGCAAACCGCCGAATGTCGCGCCATGCGCGGCCTCAACAACGCGAAAGCCAAAGCCTCCAGCACCCGGGGGACCGAGGTCATTCGCCTGCGCTGAGCACGTCGCGCAACACGATCGATAAGGACCCCGCCGGCTCGGACGGGGTCTTTTGATGTTTGGGCTCCCTCCTCCGGCATCAACCAAGGAGAGGACCGACATGACACCCCAGCAACCGCGTATCGCCGGGCTTTGGCTCCCGCTCATCACCCCGTTCAAGGACGGCGCGCTCGACGAGGGCTCGCTCGCGCGGCTCGTGCGCCACTACGCCGCCGAGCCGGTCGACGGGTTCATCCTCGCCGCCACCACCGGCGAGGGACTGACGCTCGACGAGGACGAGACCGAGCGCCTGGTCGAGGTCGCGGCCGCCACCCTCACGCGCCGGCTGCCGATCTATCTCGGCGTCTCCGGCGCCGACACGCGCAAGCTCGCTGCGGTGCTCGGGCGCACCGCGGCTTGGCCGATCGACGGCTACCTGATCGCCTGCCCCTATTACGTGCGGCCGCCCCAGGAGGGGCTCTATCGCCACTTCGCGACGCTGGCGCGCGCGACCGAGAAGCCGATCATCGTCTACAACATCCCGTACCGGACCGGCGTCAACCTCGCCAACGCCACCCTGCTGCGGCTTGCCGAGCTTGCCAACATCGTCGGGCTCAAGGATTGCTGCGTCGACCAGGCGCAATCTTTCGACCTCTTGCGCACGCGGCCGCCGGGCTTCGCCGTGCTCACCGGCGAGGACGCGCTGTTCTACGGCGCGCTGGCGCACGGCGCCGACGGCGGCATTCTGGCGGCCGCCCACGTTGAGACCGCGCGCTTCGCCGCGGTGCGCGACGCGATCGTCGCCGGCAACCACGCGGACGCGCTCGCCCGTTGGCGCGGCCTCGTCGACCTCGCGCGGCTGCTGTTCGCCGAGCCGAACCCGGCGCCGGTCAAGCATTGGCTCTGGCGCGCCGGATTGATCGACAGCGCCGAGGTGCGGCT
>DASPVJ010000407.1:0-3710 GCA_035622435.1 Xanthobacteraceae bacterium
CGCAGACCTCTTTGAGTTGCGCCGCGCGGGCGGCGCCGACCCCGCCGGCGGCGGCGAAGCCGTCGGCCAGCACGGTGACGAGGGGGACGCCGAAGTTTCCGCAGCGGGCGACCGCGTCGACGACCGCCTCGGTCGGCACCAGCACGTAGGCGTGGTCCGGCACCTCCGGCAGCGCGTCGAGCGACGGCCAGGCGCGCTCGCCCAGCACCGTTTGCCGGCGCGGGTTGATCGGGTAGACGGTGCCGCCATAGCCGCCGCGGCGCAGGAAGTCGAGCGGCCGCGCCGCGTTCTTGGCCGGATCGTCGGACGCCCCGATCAGCGCGATCGAGCGCGGGCTGAGCAGCTTCTGCCGCAGCGTCGCGGGGTCGTCCAATCGATGAGGCGTGTGCGTGAGCATGCCGATCGGTTCATTGACACTCGACGATGGATATCTCATACCATTTGGCAGGCTGGCGCCACGGATATTGAGTCAATGACGGCGGATCAGAAGCGCACCTTTGCCGTCGTGCTCACGCCCGAGGAAGAGGGCGGATTCACTGTGCGCGTCCCCTCGCTTCCGGAGATCGTCACTTACGGACGAGACGAGCGTGAAGCTTTGGCCATGGCCGAAGACGCCATCCGCTTGGTGCTCGAGGATTCGGCGGCACGCGGCGAGCCTATCCCGACGGCAAAGCCTCCGCGCATCCGTGAGGTCACCGTTACTTTAGCCGCATGAATCAGCGGCTGCCCACGCTCAAGACTTCGCCCTCATCCGTCTATCCACAATAACGACCGCGACGCGACAAGGCCGCCCGTCCGGCCTATGCTTTCCATGGCGAACGGTGATTCGTGGAGCAGCGGCCATGGACGTTCAAGAGATCCTCGAAGGACTTACCAACGACGACGGCCTGCCGGTCGAGGCGATCCGCGCCGCCGAAGCGGATCGCGCAGCCATGGTGCCCGCCTTCCTGGAGGCGATCGAAAATTACCTGTCGGGAGACGAGGTGGCACGTGATAAGCCGTCTCCAATATTCTTCATCTTTCACTTGCTCGGATCATGGCGGGAAAAATCCGCGTATCGGCCGCTGGCGCGGCTGCTGGCCTTGCCCCGGGACGAGATCGGCCCTGTGATAGGTGGGGCAATTACCGAGTCCACCCACCGCGTCATGGCCGCCGTGTTCGATGGCGACCCGCAACCGCTCTATGACGTGATCCTCAACGAGAACGCCGACGAATTCGTGCGCTCTCGGATGCTTGAAGCTCTGGCGATGGTGACATTGCGCGGAGAGGTCGGGCGCGAGGAGATCGCGGAATTTCTCCGCCTCTGCTTTCCAAAGCTGCAAGCCGAACCTGGCTGCTTCGTCTGGAATGGTTGGCAGAGCGCCGTCGCGTTCCTCGGACTTGAGGAGACGACGCCGCTGGTCAAGGAGGCATTCGAGAAAAAGTGGATAGACCCCTCCTGGCTCGGATTCGAGGACTTCCTCGAGGATCTCACGCTCGCGGTCGAACAGCCAGGCGCCCCACGTTCCGTGGGACCCGCGGACGAATATACCGTGTTCGGCGACACGATCGAGGAATTGTCGACCTGGTATTGCTTCAGCCCGAAGTACGAAGAAGACAAAAGACGCGCCGCGGAAGCCAAGACGCGCAAAGAGCCTCTATGGGACGCGACTCAAGGCCGCGCCATCAATCCGTTCAAAAACGTCGGGCGCAACGATCCGTGTCCGTGCGGCAGCGGCAAGAAATTCAAGAAGTGCTGCCTCGACGCCTATCGCGAGGCGCCGTTCCGGGGCGAAGCCGCCTGAGGCGAGACCGCCCGCACGGGTCATTGTGTCGGCCGCCTTACCCTAGCATCATCGCGCCCGCGACCCGGACGGCAGGTCTGCCGCCCGCGACGGGAGCGATGGTGCCGGCATGACCGCCTTGATTGCGAATGCGCCCGCCGTGGTCTTCATCCACGGCATCGGCGGCTCGGCCCGCATCTGGGGCCCGCAGGTCGCAAGCTTCGCCGCGGCCGGGTTCCGGCCGGTCGCTCTCGACCTGCCGGGCTACGGCGCGCGGGAACCGGTCGACCGCATGGACTTCGACATGCTCGCCGGCGACGTCGAAGCGCAGATCGCGCGGCTCGGCCTCGATCGCCCGATCCTGGTCGGCCATTCCATGGGCGGCATGGTGGCGCAGACCGCGCTGCGGCGGCGACCCGACGCCTACCGCGCCGCCGTGCTGTCGTGCACCAGCCCCGCGTTCGGCGATCCCACCGGCGAGTTCCAGAAAAAATTCGTCGCCGACCGCCTTGGCCCCCTCGATGCCGGCCGGACCATGGCCGAGTTGGCGCCAGCGATGGTCGATGCCGTCAGCGGCCCCGCCCCCGATGCGGCCGGCCGGCAGCTCGCCATCGCCACCATCGCGGCGACCGCCGCGCGCTCGTACCGGGCCGCGGTTCACTGCCTGGTCGGGTTCGACGAGCGCGCCAACCTCGCGCGCATCGGCATTCCCGTGCTCTGTCTCGCCGGCGCGCACGACCGCCTGGCGCCGCCCGCCATGATGGAGCGAATGGCGGCACGCATTCCCGGCGCCCGCTTCGTCCGTCTTGCGGGCGTCGGTCATTTGCCCAACGTCGAGGCGCCGAGAGCTTTCGACGCGGCGATCTTCGATTTTCTGCATGCGGCGCTGACGCGCGCAACCGCCTGAGCCGGTCATGCACGCTCGCGACATCGAAGCTCATGACGGCGACGCCGCGATGTTTGCGCCCGACGCGTTCCGCATTGCCGACGCGGACGCCGAGTTGATCGCCAACGCCCGCCGCTTCGGCGCCCGGGTGCTGGCGCCGCGCGCCGCCCAGCACGACCGCGACGCGAGCTTCCCGATCGAGAATTTCCGCGCCATGCACGACTCGGGCCTGCTCGGCATGTGCATCCCCAAGGAGGACGGCGGCCTCGGCGCCGGCTTTCGCACCTATTGCCTGGCGGCAGCGGAACTCGGCCGCTACTGCGGCTCGACCGCGCTCTCCTTCAACATGCACGTGTGCTCGACCTTGTGGTCGGGCGCGCTCTCCGACGACCTCCCCATGAGCGCGACCGAGCGAGCGGCCCACCGGGCGCGCCGGCGCATCCATTACCGGCGCATCCTCGACGGCGGCGCCGTCTACTCGCAGCCGTTCTCCGAAGGCGGCGCCGCCGCGGCCGGCACCGTCGCGTTCGGCACCGAGGCGCGGCCGGCCGCCGGCGGCTTCCGCGTCACCGGCAAGAAGATCTTTGCTTCGCTGTCCGGCGCCGCCGATTATTACGGCGTGCTGTGCACCGAGCGCGGCGAAGGCGAGGCGGCGAGCCGGCGCAATACGCTCTATCTGGCGATCCCGGCGGACGCGCCCGGCGTCGCGGTGGTGGGCGACTGGGATCCGCTCGGCATGCGCGCGACCGTCTCGCGCACGCTCGTGTTCGACGACGTGTTCGTTCCCGAGGACGCCATGCTGATGCCGCGCGGGGTCTACTACCAGGCGGCGACGCGCTGGCCGCACATGTTCCTCACCCTGTCGCCGACCTACCTCGGCCTGGCGCAAGCCGCCTACGACTTCACCATCGCCTATTTGCGCGGCGAGATGCCCGGCACGCCGCCGGTCAAGCGCCGCATGTTTGCGACCAAGCAGATCGCCGTCGCCGAGATGCAGGTGATGCTCGAGCAGACCAAGGCGCTGTGGTTCCAGGCGATCTCCGAGGCGCGCGCCAGTCCGA
>DASPVJ010000408.1:0-4133 GCA_035622435.1 Xanthobacteraceae bacterium
CACGGCCACACGCCGGGCCACACCGCCTTCGCGGTCGCGTCGGGCTCGGCGCGCGTGCTGATCCAGTCGGACGTGACCAACATTCCGGAGCTGTTCCTGCGCCATCCCGATTGGCACGTCGCCTTCGATGTCGATCCGATCGTTGCCGCCCAGACCCGCCACAAGGTCTACGACATGGCCGCGGCCGAGCGAATGACGGTCGTTGGCTTCCACTTCCAGTTCCCGTCGATCGGTCACGTGGAAAAGGACGGCACCGGATATCGGCTGGTGCCGGTGGCCTGGAATCCGGTGATCTGAGGCGACCATAGGACGGGTTGACGCCCGCGACGGCGGGCGGAAACCCATCCTGTGAACGCTCGCCTTTATCTTGACCCTGAGTGCGAACGCGCCTATATGCCGCGCGCATGACGATGATCGCCTGCATCTCAATCCGTCGCCGCCGCCCCGTTCGGGCGGCCTTGGCGTTCGATCTCCTCTGATCTTCGCCTCTGCCGCCGGAGACGCCTCCGCGGCACCTCTTCCCGAACGTTCCGCGGCCTGATGTCTCCGGCGGCTCCTTGACCGGAGCACGGCCATGTACATCCATCCCGCCTTCCGCATCGACGAAGCCGCCAGCCTGGCGTTTGCGGCGGGGCGCGGCTTCGGCCTGGTGATCGCCTGCGCCGACGGCCGCATGATCGCCTCGCCGCTGCCGTTCTATATCGACCAGGCGGCGGGCGGCCGCTGGCTCGCGTTCCACGTGGCGCGCGGCAACCGGCTCGCGGATCTCGCCGCGGCCGGCGGGCGCTGGATGGTCGCCGCGTGGGGCGCCGACGCCTACGTGTCGCCGCGCTGGTACGTGAGCCCGGACCAGGTCCCCACCTGGCTTTACGAAACCGTGCAGCTCTCGGGCCCGGTGCGGGTGATGACCGCCGACGAGCAACGGGCGCATCTCGACCGGCTCAGCGCCACCTTCGAAGCGCGTCAGGCGCCGCAGCCGCCGTGGACGGTCGAAGAGCTGACGCCGGCGCGGCGCGAAGCCTTCATGCGCGCGATCGTCGCCATCGAGATGACGGTCGAGAGCGTCGAGGGCAGCTTCAAGCTCAACCAGCACAAGTCCGACGCCGACCACGTGGCGGTCGCTCGCGCCCTCGCCGGGGAGCGCGACGCGGCAGCGGCGGCGATCGCCGCGCACATGATGGCGCTGCGGCCGCACTTGTCCTATGGGCAAAGCGAAACCACGGCGGACGAGCAAAAACTCGCCGCTGCGAAGTGAGGGGTGCCATGACCAGCAAAGCGAAAATCGGCGTGCTCGGCGCGTCGGGCTATACCGGTTCGGAGACCGTGCGGCTGCTCCTCGCCCATCCGCGCGTGGAGATCGCGCTCCTCACCGCCGACCGGCGGGCGGGCCAGGAGATGCGCGCGGTGTTCCCGCAGTTCTCGCCCTATGCGCTGCCGCCGCTGGTGTCGATCGAGAGCGTCGACTGGGCGCAGGCCGGCCTCGCCCTCGTCGTCTGCGCGCTCCCCCACGCCACCACCCAGAAAGTGGTCAATGCGCTGCTCGCGGCGGCGCCGTCGACCAAGGTGGTCGACATTTCCGCGGACTTTCGCCTTTCCGACGTTGGCGCCTACGCGCGCTGGTACGGCCACGAGCACCATGCGCCGGAGTTGCAGAAGGAGGCGGTCTACGGCCTCGTCGAAATCTATCGCCGCGAGATCAAGAAGGCGCGGCTCGTCGCCAACCCGGGTTGCTACCCCAGTTGCGCCCAGCTGCCGCTCGTCCCGCTGTTGAAGGCGAAGGCGATCGATCCCGACGAAATCGTGATCGACGCCAAGTCGGGCATGACCGGGGCCGGGCGGTCGGCCAAGGAGGAGATGCTGTTTGCGGAAGTGTCCGAGGGTTTCCACGCCTACGCGGTCGGCCGCCACCGGCATATGGCCGAGCTCGACCAGGAATTCTCGCTGGCCGCCGGCCGCGAGGTCGTCGTCACCTTCACGCCCCACCTCGTGCCGATGAACCGCGGCCTCCTCTCGACCATCTACGTGCGCGGGCGGCGTGGCCGCACGCCGCAGGATCTGCACGCGCTCATCGCCAAGGCTTACGCCAAGGAGCCGTTCGTCCACGTGCTTCCGTTCGGCGAGACGCCGCAGACCCGCCACGTGCGCGGCTCTAACAGGACCTTCATCGGGGTCGTTGCCGACCGCGTCCCCGGCCGCGCCATCGTGATTTCCGCGCTCGACAATCTCGTCAAGGGCGCGTCCGGCCAAGCGGTGCAGAACATGAACCTGATGCTCGGCTTCCCCGAGACCATGGGGCTGACGCAGGTGGCGCTGTTCCCGTGAGCGCCTCTCTTACCGTCCCCCTTGTGGGGAGGCTCGCCGCCGCGCCGCGCGCGGCGGCGGGCTGGATCAGAAATCGGAAGTCCGAATTCTGACTTCCGGCTTCTGATTTCCGCATGACCCCACCCCTTACCCCTATAAGGGGGAGGGGTACGGTCAGCTCAGCGTCGCAACCTTCTTGCGTTCGATCAATTCGAAATCGATCGCCGCGCCGAGCCCCGGGCCGGTCGGCGCGTGCACCAACCCTTGCTTGTCGACCGTGATGTCCTCCGCGAGGCCGTATTTCTGCGCGCCATCGGGCAGCAGCACCTCGAAGAACTCGCAGTTCTTGATCGCCATGATGACATGCAGGTTGGCGACGTTGTTGAGCGAGTTGCCGCCGTGGTGCACCTCGTAATTCAGGTGGAACGCCTCGGCGAGATGCGCGGTCTTGATCAAAGTCGTGATGCCGCCCTTCACCGCCACGTCGCCGCGCAAAAAATCGGTGGCGCGCTGGATCAGCCAGGGAGCGTAGCTGTCGAACCCGGCCTGCGGGTACTCGGTCGCCATCAGCGGGATGTCGAGCTTCTCGCGCAGCTTGACGCAGTTGTAGATGTCCTGGTCGGCGAGCGGGTCCTCGTACCAGTAGAAACCCAAGTCCTCGATGGCGCGTCCGACGCGCAGCGCCGTCGCGTAGTCGTAGGACCATACGGAATCGAGCATGAGGGTGTAGTCGTCGCCGACGGCGCGGCGCACGGCCTCGCACACCTTGATGTCCTCGCGCCAGTTCTGCGGCGGATGGATCTTGTAGGCGGACCAGCCGTTCGCCTTGAACAGTACGGCTTGGTCGACATAGGCAGGGGCGCTGTCGTGCACCTGCGAACTGGCGTAGGCCGGGACCCGCGCGCGGTAGGAGCCGATGAGCTGATGGATCGGCATGTCGGCGGCCTTGCCGGCGATATCCCACAGCGCCACGTCCATCGCGCCGATGGCGCGGACCGAAGCGGTGCGGTTGCGCCTCCACATCGCCTGATAGAGGCGCTCGCGCTCGAGCGGATCCTGTCCCATGACGATGGGCTTGAGGTATTGGACGAGACCCGGACCGTCGTGGGCGGCGGAATGATAGGCGGAGCCGAGGAAGGCGTGCCCCTCGATGCCCTCGTCGGTCGAAATCCGCAGCAGGCCGAGCTGGCTTCCGCCGCCGAAGCGGCCCGTGTGCGGGGCGTAGCGGGTCGCCGGGATGTCGTCCCAGGCGAACAGGGTCAAGGTCACGTTGGTGATTTTCATGGGGTTATCAGGCCTCCCTGGTAGTAAGCGCGCGGTTGCGTCTCTTATCTTAGTGTGATAAGTTATCCCTCGTGCTGGGCGACGATCCTGCGCTTGAGGCGTTACTCGATCTCGATGGCCGGACCTTTACGATCGAGCCAAGCGGCTATTCGGTCAAGTTCAAAGTCAGGAAGGTGCCGGCGACGCCGGAACGGCCGCACGGGATAAGATACACCTTCACGCTTCATGCGCCGGACGGCGCGCGTCTCGTCGGTTTTGATAACGCTCACGTCGTGCGCTCTTCGCGCGGCCCGGGCGGGGCTCGAAAGGAATTGGACCACCGGCACCGCCTCGGCACGACGCGTCCGTATCGATACTCCGGCGCCGGCCAGCTACTCGAGGATTTTTGGCGCGACGTGTATGCGGTGCTCGACGACCTGGGACTCGAACGATGAAAGTGCTGCGGATCGGAATTGCGTCGATCGACGACTTCAAGGCGCGCACCATCGCGATTGCCAAGGGGCGAGTGAAACCCAAAGCGGGAGAGCCGAAAATCTGGTTCAGCTCGG
>DASPVJ010000409.1:0-2537 GCA_035622435.1 Xanthobacteraceae bacterium
GGCCACAGCAGCGCCACCGTCTCGGCAAGGTCGCCGACGTAGTCGTACGACCATTCGAACAGCACCGGATCGACCCGCTCGATCATCAGCGCGCGGATCAAGCCCGGCTTGGCGTGCGGGAACGAAAGGCTGCCGGTGAGCGCAGCGAGCGCCCAACCGCGGTCCCGGTCGGGCGCCGCGCGCAGGTACTCGGCGATGAGCCGGAGCTTGGCGTTGCGGGCGGGCTCGTAGCCGAGGCGGTCGAGCAAATGCGCAAACCGGTTCATGCTTGCGCCGCCTCGGCCGGCTCGTCCTCCTCGCCGTAGCCGACGAGGTGCAGCGGCTGGGCGCCGCGGCCCTCGCGCTTGCACCAATGCACCAGCGCGTCCGCTTCGCCGTGGGTCACCCAGATAACCGCTGCGCCGGTTGCGGCGATCGTGGCGGTCAAGCCATCCCAATCGGCGTGGTCGGAGATCACCAGCGGAAGCTCAACGCCGCGCTGGCGCGCCCGCGCGCGCACCCGCATGAAGCCCGACGCGAACGCCGTCACCGGATCGGGAAAGCGCCGGGTCCACGCGTTTTTGAGCGCCGACGGCGGCGCAAGCGCGATCGCGCCGGCGAGTTCCGCCTTGGTGGCGTCGCGCGCCGGGCGAACGTCGCCCAGGGCGATGCCGCGGCCAACGTAGTAGCGCGTGATCGCCTCGAGCGCGCCGTGAACGTAGATCGGCCGCTCGTAACCCGCTTGCCGCAACAGCGCCATCACCCGCTGCGCCTTGCCGAGCGCGTAGGCGCCGACGGTATGCGCGCGCTCCGGGAAGAGCGTGACGGAATCGAGCAGCTTGGCGATCTCGGCCGCGGGGTCGCCGTGGCGGAACACCGGCAGCCCGAACGTCGCCTCGGTGACGAACACGTCGCACGTGAGCGGCGCAAACGGCGCGCAGGTCGGATCGGCCACGTCCTTGTAGTCGCCGGAGACGACGATCCGCGGACCCGGTCCGTCGATCGCGATCTGCGCCGAGCCGAGCACATGGCCGGCGGGATGAAACGTCACCGTGACCCGGTCGATGCGGATCGCTTCACCATAGCGCGCCGCCTGGGTCGTCCGCGCGAAGCCGTCGCCGTAGCGCAGGCGCATGAGGTCGAGGGTTTCCGCCGTCGCCAGCACGGCGCCGTGGCCGGCGCGGGCGTGGTCGGAATGGCCGTGGGTGATGAGCGCCCGCGCCACCGGGCGCGGCGGGTCGATGTGAAAGCCGCCAGGCGCGCAATAAAGCCCGTCCGGCGTCGACGCGAGAAGCTCCTGCGCACGCATGGCGTCGCTTATGTATAGAAGCGGCACGGCAAAACCAGCATGACCCCACCCGCCCTGTTCCTGTCGTCCGGCGATGTTCTCGCCGACCGGCGCTACGAGCGCGCCAAGGCCTACGCGGCCGAGGGCGATTTCGCGGCCGCGGCCGATCTGCTGACCCAAGCGATCGAGCGCGCGCCGCATTTCGCTTCCGCCTGGTTCGCGCTCGGCGAGATGCGCGTCCGGGGCGGCGACCGCCCCGGCGCCGTCGCGGCGTTCCGCGCCGCGCTGGCCGCCGATCCGCTCGACCGCCACGGTGCCGGGCTCAACCTCGCACGCCTCGGTGCCGCAGAGGCCGTGATGACTCCGGCCTATGTGCGCGCCCTGTTCGACGAGTACGCGCCGCGCTTCGATCACGCGCTGGTCGAGGGCCTCGGCTATCGCGGGCCCGCGCTGCTGTGCGACGCGCTGCGCGCCGTCGCCACGGCCCGTCGCCGCCCGTTCCAATTCACGCGCGCGATCGATCTCGGCTGCGGCACCGGCCTTGTCGCCGAAGCGTTGTGCGTCTGCTGCGATACGATCGTCGGGGTGGACCTGTCGCCCGCCATGGCGGCAGCGGCGGGGCGCAAAGGCCTCTACGGCGAGGTCGCCGTCGGCGACATGGTCGCGTTCCTGGCGGGCGAGGCCGCGGGCTCGTGCGACCTCGTCATCGCCGGCGACGCATTCGTCTATCTCGCCGACCTCGGTCCCATTTGCGGCGCCGCGGCCCGCGCGCTCAAGCCCGACGGCCTCTTCGCGTTCACCACCGAGACCCACGCGGGAACGGGCGTCGTACTCGGCGAGAAGCTGCGCTACGCCCACGGTGCCGACCACGTGCGCGCGGCGCTCGCGGCCGCGGGTCTGATGCCCCTCGCCCTCGATCGCGCCGCGACCCGCAGCGAGAACGGCGCGCCGGTGCCCGGATTCGTGGTGGTGGCCGGGCGTGCTGGTGTGAAAGCCGCGAATGGCGAATAGCGAATAGCGCTCATTATCTCCCTATTCGCTACTCGCCATTCGCTATTCGCCGCTCGCCATCTGCCCGATCCCCACCAGCGGCAACAGCGACGCCACGTCGGGAAAAACGTAATCCGGGCGCGGCACGCTCGGGTCGAGCGCGAGGCTGCGCCGGTTGATCCAGGCGACGGTGAGCCCGAGCGGCTTGGCGCCGACCATGTCGGTGAATTGCGACTGCCCGGAATGCAGAATCTCGTCGATGCCGGTGCCGAACCGGCGC